>JBNMJW010000023.1:0-19296 GCA_050874025.1 Candidatus Ornithospirochaeta sp. | reverse complement strand
GTTTATGGCTTCACCAAATGAGCTGTCTATCAGAGACTGGAACTCCTGTGCTTTGGCTTCTGCATCCTCAAGCGAGAAGAATTCATCCATGTAGCTTTTTATCTTTTCATACTCATCACTGGTATATGTGCCATTGTCTTTGCCTTCTTTGAGGTCTGCATACTGAATCTCTCGCTCAGACATTCCGAACTGGCCAGCTTTCTTCTGCCATTCGACAAGCTCTTTCTGAGCGTCTAATGCTCTTTCCTTTTCCTTGGCAATTTCTGCTTCCTGCTTTGCTATCTTCTCTTGGGTTTCATAATAGTCCTCTATGGTAGCCTTAGCTTGCTCATAAGCCTTGTTCAATTCTTCCTGCTGTTCAAGTGTCAGTCCAACAGCTTCTGCGGTCTTCTTTGCATCAGCAAGGTTGAATAGCTCTTTCTCTTCCTCAGAGAAGCTGAGTGTCTTTATATCAGTGCTTCTATTAAAACCAGTAACAGATTCAAGAGCAGAGGAGAAGGAAGCCTTCTTTGTCTGCTCATTCTGTATTTCCTTATAGAGAGATACAATGTGCTCTAGGTCTGCTGATTCCTGCTCTGTAAGCTTGCCATCCTTCAAATGCTCATTGTAGATAAGCTCATAAACGCTCTTGATTGCGTCAAGCTTTGACTCTATGCCCTTGTCTTCTGTAATCTCTCCAAGCGCAAGCTTGATAGGGTCTGCGAACTCTTCCCATGTAGAGGCGTCAAGAGAAGCTATAGCCTGCTGTATTGCCTGCTCTAGGTTCCTTGCAAGGCCATTCTGCGCAACGTTGGCAAGGTTGTTACTTCGTGTGAATACCTCGCTGGAATATGGAGCAATGTTGACGTTGGTATTAACACCAGTGATTCCATTGAGGGAGTCAAGGAAGTTGCGGGCTGATGAATTAGCATCCTCAAGGTTTGCTGTTCTCTTCTCTTTAAGGCTATTCTCTTTATTAATCTTGGCAATTTCTTCTACATACTTTTTTATAGATTCAAGAACACTGGCATCAATGTCTCTCTTGCCGATAGCGTCCATTAGGTCACCTATATCAGCATTGAACATTGTCATGACAGCTTTCAGCTGATTGAATATATCTTCTGTATCATACATTTCTGGCGAATATTGCCAGTCTAAAGTCTTTCTTACCTCTTTATTGAAAGTCTTGCGGTCTTTCTCATTGTTCGCAATATCATAAATCTGTATATTCTTGGAACCAGCGGCATATTCCTTCTGTGCCTTGGTTGCCTTGTTGATTTCTGTAGCAATGCCAATCCAAGCTTTCTTGACTGGATTCAATATCTCATTGATTCCGCTTCCCATGGATTCGAGAAGCTCTTTGTTTGCTTCGCCCAAGCGCCTGTTGATGTTCTCTGTAGACTCAAGAGTCTTTGCCATGTCGCCTGTAGCGTTCTTGGACTTCTCCTGTACAATAGCCAAGGTTTCCTGCACCTTAGCATACTGATAAGCAGAGCCTGTAAGCTTGTCTAATCCTTTCTTAGCCAGTCTCTGCTTGATCTCTGTCTGAGTTACGATGATTCCCCATTTGCGGAAGTTCTCAAAGTTGCCAGCGAGACCAGAAGCCATAGACTGCAAAAGCTCTGTTGTGTCACCTGTTAGGTTCTTGAATGATATGATGTCCAAGCCTGTCTTTACTGCTTGGTCAGCGAACTCAAGAGCCGCTGTCTGTGTCTGTCCGTAACCCATTGCGAGGTCACCAAACAGACCTATCATCTGCTGTGCACTGCTTGTCGCAACACCCAATGAAGAGGAGAGGTTGCTTGCAACATTGTTCGCTGTGCCTTCGATGTTTGAGAATGTTGTATTGAAGAGGTTCGCAGTCTCTTCAGCCTTAGAAGCAGCAGCCGCACTGTCTACCATGACCTTCTTGAGGATTGAGAAGGCTTTCTGAATAGCCCATACTGCTGCCTGTGCGGATATGAAGGAAGCAGCAAGATTCTTCATTCTTGTGCCGAGGTCTGTCTTGCCAGCCTTGTCCATGGAAGCCTTTAGCTTGACCATCTGATTGGCCAGCTTCTGTGACTCTGCTGTTACCTTTCCTTCTTTCTGTAGGATTCTTGTCAGCTGGCTATCAAGCTCTTTGTAATCGAGTGAGTATAGCGTGTAATTGTCGCCGAGTGCTGTAGCCTTATTCCTTGCGAGTGTATTCTCTGCCTTAGACTGTGTAGCAGATAATTCGTCCTTGTATTTCTGGACACTTTTTGCGGCCACCTTGAATGGCTCAGAAAGGTTTGCGCTCTGAATGTTCGCATCGAGCTTCTGAACCACTGAGTTGGCTTTCTTGATTATATCGTTATAGGCTGATACTTCATTGCCACCAGCAATAGCAGAGTTCGCAAAGCGCTCAAAAGAGTTTACAAGCTGTCTCTGCGCCTTGTCGAGATCTTCTGCTGTCGCTGTGCCATTGAGAAGAGCCTTGTCTACTTTCTGTAGATTGTTGATTAGCTGGGAAATGGACTTCCAGGTGAAATCCGAACTGTTCTTAACGTCTTCCAGCGCTTTGGTTGCGCTAGTAGCATCGCCTTCAATTCTTATCTTGAGTTCTGCCATTACTTACTTTTCTCCATTTCCCAAACCTGCTGTTCGTTTGATTCTTCTTCAAATATTCTTAGGATTGTTAGAACCGACTGTCTCTCGTTGCACCAGCCTTGGTTATGTGGTAGGCCAAAGAGCTTGTAGTTCTTGTAGAGCGTCCAAGCATATAGGAAGAAATCCGTTTTCAGCTCTTGGATCTCGTCATAGGTCAAAGCGCCTATTCCGTCTCCGTTGCTGTCTTCATATCCTCGTATCGGATAGCGCAAGCCCATTATGCCATCTGCAACATCTGAATACTTCTGGTCAAATAGATGCATGGCCAAGGCCTGGTATCCTATCCTCAGTTTTTTATTTCATCCTCCGAGAGTCCATCACTGGATATCAGATGGCTTGCTGTCTTCATTACGATTTCAGAAAGCACAGGCAGGTTAGGGAGATCTAGCAAATCCTCTGCGCTCTCGACTTTGACTGTCTCTCTGTCTGTCTCAAAAGATAACCCCTCAATCTTTGAGACCTTATCTCTAAAAATACGCTGGAAATCAGCTGAAGCTTTGCCATCAGAGTCATATGTGAAATATGCTGTAAGCTCACCTGGGCGGAAATAGGAGCAATGCACTTTCAGCTCTTTTGCGTCAGCTATTGGCTGGAAGATGTGCTCAAGCTCAATCTTTGTCTTTCCTGCGTCAACTTTTGCCTTAAGATTCTTTAAAACAATATTCATTTTTCAATACTCCTTTGATTTGATAGGGGGCTTGCACCCCCTAGTGTTATGCTGTTACTGGTCTAGCGATAGATGGTAGAAGTCCTTCTACATACTCAACCTTGAAGTTGCCACCGATATAGCCATTCGCATCTGTTGCGTTGCCTGTGTAGTCAACGTTGAATGTCTGAGAAGAGCCATAGGAAGCTTCCTTCGAAAGGTTAGTGAAGAGTGCTGGAATAACATCGATATCGAGGTAGTCACCAATCTTTACGTCTCTGCCATTCCATACGATCATGAGAATATCCTTCGCTGATGTACTAGCTTCTTTGTATGTGACTGTGCCAGTCTTATCTACTTCTGTTACAGAAGAGAAACGAGACTGGAGAATGTTGAGTCCACTCTTAGAATCGAGCTTCTCAATCATTGCAAAACCACTGATAGAACCGGATGTTGAAACCTGTCCATCGCACTGGTAGTTTTTAGTCTCTGCATCATAGTCACAAGTAACATCGACAGTCTCTTTTGAGAATGATGCGCTCTTGTCTGTAGCAAAGCCTAAGAATGTTGCTTTGCACTTCATGAACTTATCACCGCTAGTAAGTGTTGTTGCCTTTGTAGCGATGAAGAAGGTGTTTTCTTTTAGGTCTTTGAATGCGCCCTCTGCTGCTTTAGCGAGAATGAAGCCCATGTCGCCAATAGCCAGAGAACCAGTACCATCAAGTGCTGTTCCTGTTGGCTCAAGAATGAATGAAAGTGATTTTCTCCCATCTCTTGCCTGTGCGAAATTTGCCATAAATTAGCTCCTGTTAAAAATAATCGCAATAACTTGCGAGCCTTGATTCGATTAGGAAGAAAGCCCCGTTCTTAGGCTCTCCCAACTCCATCAGAGTCAGAACCGATTCAGAAACGAAATCAGACTCTGAAAATCTATAAGCCTTTATGAACTCAAGAAGCGCAGAGTAATAGGTGAGTGCCTTCTCTGAGCTTTCTGCGCTCATATCCTCGTTTAGGTAAAAGCAGACTGTAAAACCAACAGTAGCCATATCGGGAGTCTCACTGTAGTTCTTTCCGCTAGGAGCTTCTGGATAAACCGCAATAGTCAGCTCTTTCTGGTCAACCAAAAGAAATGAATCGACATAAGCGTTCATCTTTGCCAACCCTCTTCTCTCTAGGAAACCATCAAGTTCTGTCTTGAACGTGTTCCTTGCGTTATCTATATACTCCTTGTATGTCATGCTCTTGCCCCTTTGATTTGATTGATTTCAGTCTGCCATCTGCTGTTGACTATCTGCATAGCCAATGGCATTGCAGATTCGACGTTGGAGCGGAATCGTGAGAATGAAAGTCTTGCTGGTCTTACAGCTCCTTTTCCCCAAGAACCATACTTTGCATCTTCTTTCGAAGCATCGGAAGTAAATGGGGGGGACTTTTTGGAATAAGGTTTTGTTGCCTGTCCCCATAAGTTCATCTGCTGAGAACTTACAGACACTTTTGCATACTTTCTTGCGAAAGATTTGTTTATTACAGCTGCTCTTTCCCAAGAGAAGTTTATGAGTCTGAGCGATGGCTTGCTCTGTGCTCTGCTATAGCCTTTGTCGCTATAATAGAGAGTTCCGCCGCCAGTAATAACCTTATTGTGATAAGTGCTCCACTTTGATGTGTTGGTTCTAGGAGTAAGGATAGACCTTTCATACTCTGTCTCAGCTCTTCTTCCCTTCGCCGCAACTTCTGCTACTGCATTATTGAGAGCCTTCGCTGTAAGCTGGTCTGCCTTCTTCAGCTCCGCTAGAAGCTGTTGAAATGCATCATAATCATATAATCTGATTGAATCGCTCACTTTTCGGACTCCTTTATAAACAGCGTCAGCATACCGCCACGCTTTCCCTTGACCTCAGACACCTTGAAAGAACCTCTCGCAGGCAATACCAAGATTGCATACTTGAGATCCTGCCAAGGTGTTGTGACCTCTTCAGGAATTGAAAGAGAAGATACCTGAAACCATTCCTTCGTGTCGTAAGTCGAGCCAGCGTACTTGGTAGGCTCATAGTTGTCATAGGTGCCAGAAAAGAATATGCCGCTCAAGGCGAATGAAAGACCGCTCTGAAGAGTGATTTTGCCACTCTCAGAGAATGCGCCTTCTTCCATTAGCTCTTTCCACTGCTCTTCAAAGTC
The DNA here is from genome assembly GCA_050874025.1 of Candidatus Ornithospirochaeta sp. Classification (GTDB taxonomy): domain Bacteria; phylum Spirochaetota; class Spirochaetia; order Sphaerochaetales; family Sphaerochaetaceae; genus Ornithospirochaeta. The sequence continues at coordinate 13,865 of JBNMJW010000023.1, read as the reverse complement.
CAGCATCTATGACTCTCCCTTATACGCCTGTTGCTCTGTCAGCAGGAATGTTTGTGATTACACAATAGCTGTCAATTGCTGTTACGATTGGCAGTGGCGCAACCTGGTGCTGGATGTGAAGTGCTTTGTTGTCGCCTACACCAGTTGAATAGAGCAATGTTCTATCAGCTGCGATTGTAGGTACGCTGTAGCCACTCTCTGCATTCATTACTGCGCCGAATCCCATTGCGCCAAGCTTATCCTCTGTGATGAGAAGAGCCTTGCCCTTTGGAAGATAGTTAGCAGTAATTGAGCCATTTGTATAAGCGCCAGCATAGCCATAGATCTCAACATAGCCACCAGCAACGATTCTGCCCATGTACATGAGTCCCTTCTCTGTGAAAGACTGAATGAGAGTAGAACCAAGGTTGAATGTCTCTTTGTTAATGAGAGTGCCAAGAGAAAGTGTAAGGTTGAGAGCATCGTCCATGTTGAGGATGATAGCCTTTGCAGCCTTTGCAGCTTTGTTGACTTTTCTCATTGCAGTAAGAGCACCAACGATTGTATCAACTGGCTTTGAGAAGAGATTTGCACCAGATACAGAAAGAAGTGAAGATGTCATAGGCATAGCCTGTACACCGCCATCCTTGACTGTTACCTTACCATTGAGGAGCATGTCAGCACACATCTTCTCGATATTCATCTTATGGGTGCTGATAAGTGCGTCTTTCTGGTCAGCAATAGCAAGAACCATTCTAGCCTGCATGTCTACTGGGTCTGTAAGACCTTCCTGGAAAACTCTGTTCTCTGCTGTGTGCCAATCTACTACAACATCGTCGTTGAAGTATGCTGGCTTGAGTACCTTCCAGTCAAAATCAGAATTGAAGTTGACTCTGTTTGGGTCAGCGCCGAATAAAGCTTCCTCTGACATTGCTGTTGAGCGTCTGCGGAAGTTATAAGAGATAAGGCCTCTTGAGCCATCGCCCATGATTGGTGAGCCACCAAAGAGCACATCCTGCAAGAATGTATCTACTGGTGCATCAACTGAGTTCTTCCATTTTGTAGCGAGAACTCCACGCTTGATTAGATCTATATCGTAAGACATGGGTTATACCTCCTTCTCATCTACAAAAACAACATGACCTGCGAGGTTCATAAGTACGAGGTCTGAGCACTGTGTTGCTGTAAGACCAGCCTTGCGAACACCTTCGATATAAACGTGTCCTGCATAGACAACCTTTACATCTGCGCCTGTTGCGATATCTGCGACATCCTCAGCCAAAACACCTACTTTGCCTGTCTGTGATTTGACGTTAGCAAGGGTAACGGCCTCATAGCCACTACCTGTGCTTGCGAGGAAAACGGGTGTGCCTGCCTTAAAGGCACCAGTAGGGCCAGAAGTGGTAACAGCTTTGACATTTGCCTTAACTGAGAGTACGTCTGTCCCAAAGAGTTTTGCTTCTCTGGAAATGGTTACATCTGCCATTATTTCCTTGCCTCCTCAACTTTTTTCATCAAGAGCGAAAATTCATCACTCTCAGAGTTTGCTGGATTAACAGGCTGGTCTGCTTCTGCCAGTGCTTCGATTGCTTCTGCGTTTACAGGTGTCTCAGCCTTCTTCTCGATTGGATGCGCTTCCATGTAGTCAAAGAGTGCAATCTTTGTCTCATTGGCGCATCTGCCTTCCTCAATTGCCTTGTTTATGATCTCGTCATATTCGGCAACTCCGTTTTTAAGAGATGTAAGAGCCATAACTCTTTCTCTTTCTGCCTTGCCCGCTTCTTCCGTTGCTGAAGCAAGCAGTGTAGGGTCTGCTTCGACAAGAGCCTTGAAAGCTTCTGCTCTGTCTTCTGCGGACATGTTTACAATATCCATATCTGCTCCTTCGCTCTTATCCTCGTCTGCGGACAAAGAGCTTTTGATATTCTCTATAAATGAATCCCAATCGCTGATTGCATCGACCATCTTGTTCTCAAGTGCGTACTTTGCGCTTACTACTGCGCCCTGCCCGAAGCTCTCTTCGCACTCTTCAAGTGATAGTCCTCTGTTCTCAGCTATGTATGACATGTATCCAGTGCCAAGCTCATCGATTCTCTCCTGCAACTCTTTAGCGGCTTCCTCATTGGTGATAGGGGAGAGATTCTTCTTAGGTGCGTTCTTGCTTCTGAATATGCGTGAGAGGATGCCTTCTTTCTTTTCCAAGAAAGCTGGATCATACTCCATGGCTCTAGCAAAAGCGCCACAACAGCCAGTCTCGCTGTCTTCCTCGATTGTTACATCTGTGCATGATGTAGCGATTGCATATGCAGCAGAACAGGCGTCACCCGAAATGAAAGCGTGGATTGGCTTTCTCTCTTTTGCCTTTCTGATGTAATCACAGCAAGAGAAGAGACCAGTGCAAGCGCCACCAGGAGAGTCGAGAAGAAGCACAATCTCTTTGATTTCCTCATCATTTAAGAGCTGTTCTATATTGCCCTGTATTCCTTGATAAGAACTGACGTAAGAATCCCAAAAGCCTTTCCCAAGAGGGCCATATATAGCAAAAAGGCCAATGCTGTCGTTAGGTATTGTGTAGCCTACAAAACGCTCTGCGGCAGACTTTATTCGCTGGTAATTCACCATGTCATTTTCATCAAGAAAATATATATCCGATGTTCTTTCAAGTTCATTCATCTTTGCTTCCGTCTCCTTCTTCTTCCTCTTCTTCTGTCTGGCTTTCTCTTTCTGCCTGCTTGTCTTCTTCTTCATCGATTGTCGTGATAGTCTCCTGCTCTTTTCTCAAGCGCTCTGCGACTTCATCAAAGTCGAGGCCATAGAGATTCCTTGATGCATACTCCCTTGTGCATAGGCCATTGCTTATAGCGAGTGCATATGCGTTTACTTCCTTAACAGGGTCTACCTGTGTAGGAGTTGCGCCAGTCCATGTGCATGTGAGTATTGCTCTTTTCTTGAGTTCGCTGTCAAAATAGCCAGGCGCTTCAATAAGCCCCGCCATGATGCCATAGTCTACAATCATCTCATAGACAGGATTGCATACCTTCTTGGAGAACTCGTCACGCATGGTCTTGTAAAGCTTTTCGGAGCTGTTGATAGTCGCACGAGAAGCAGAAAAGCTAGCATTGTAAGAATTGAGCATTTCTTCATAAGACAATCCTGCGCTTGCCGCTATGATCTCTAGAAGAGATTTGAGCGATGTAGCAAAATCATCAGCATTAGTATTAGACTCAACAGAAACAAATTTCTCCCCTGGGTTCCCCTCAATAATCGAGCCATAGCCAAGTTCATAATCGGGAGCACTGTCATCATTGCCATATGGATTGCTGTCTTTATCTCCATCAGCCAATCCAAGCCTAACTTTATCCTGGAAGGATTCATCGCCTGGATTCTCCTGTGTTTTCTCAATGAAAACTGTAAAGAGACTCTGAACAAGCGCCTTGGTTAAATGCAAATCCTTGAGCTTTGTAATCTGAAGGATATCGTCACGAAGGCACATAAGATATGGAATCCCTCTGATTTGGTCAGCGCTAGGAGCATAGAGGTGTACCAGATCATAATCCTTTCTCTTTGTCTTAGGGTTGAATCGTGATACGCGCTTATAGGCAAATGTGTCGTTGAGATTTTCATCAACGGCCATGATGTAATAGCCCTGCTCAACACCATTGCTATCAAGCTCAACACCGCCTATGAGATTCTTTGTGTCCTGCGCTCCGTTAGGATTGCCGACCATCTTTCCAGATATGATCTGAAGATATGGATATACTGTGCCATCCTTCTTCTTGTATCCTCTGTGAAGCAGAATATCTCCGTTGATGAGAATCATCTTGAAGGCCATCTGCTGTAGAATAAGGAAGTTGTTTTTGCCATTCCAGCTGAAGCCAGTGTTATGAGCGATTAATCTATAGAGCGACTCCGCCTGTTCCTGGAAATTCTTCAGCTGTTCTGGACTCCAGCCCAAAAGCTTTGTATCGGGGCTGGCCATTGGAGTCAGACCTTGCCCGACAACCTTTGTTGTTAGCTGGTTTATAATCAGATGCCCAAGTGATGTCTCATAGAACATTCCGTTGGATACATTCTGTGCTTCATTCTGATAGAGCGAGTAGTTATTGTTGGTATCCGCAGTATAATACCTATAAAAATTTTGGGTTATTTTATTTCTTGATGTTGGTACATATCTGTTCGCCATTACCACTTAACCCCCACTCGAAAAGCCTTTCCAGATCTCCCTTCGAGCTGGCATTCAAGCCTGTCTATCTCAAGTTTTTTCTTGTCAATCTCACTCGCAAGTACAGATAAGGACACGTTTGTAACGCTTCGTGATGATTGACCATCTCTTGTCTCCCATGAAGCAGCCTTCAAAGCGACCTTGTATGAGCGCTCAAGTTCGGCCAGTTCTTCGTTCGCTTTTTTCAATTTTTCAGCTACAGTCATGCAGAATACTCCAATATTGCTTAGAGTTTACAAACTGTCTATACTGAGAGGGGAAAGATAGAATATTAGGTTAACTCTTTATTTGACCTATAGTTATTTCAGAGCACACAATATTGTGGGGAATGTTTATAACAAGAGATGGGGAATAGAAAGAAGTATCTAGTGCATGTTGCGCAGAACAGGAATCCGCTCTATACAACAGCCTTCAATTCGAGGACTGAGCTTGTCACCTACCTAAGAAGGCAAGGCTTGAAATTCAGAAATGATGTAGTCTCAAACATCGGGGAATCGTCAATAACCCTCCATAGCAATGACAGCTTCTCATTTGAGATTGAGGAACAGATTGACCAGAAGAGAAGCCTTGTCTTCGAAGGCGGCGAATATGTTCCGCTCAAGGATTACATAGAAGAGACAGGCGAGTCAAAAAGAACCATCGAATATGCCTTCAAGCATAAGAAGATTAAAGGCTTAACTGTAGGGAAGAAGAATCTGATATATATCTATAGAGGAGAAGCGCAGTGACAATAGGCAACAGTGTAGTCAGATACCAGGGGAAGGAATATGTGACAATCTCAGAGTTCTCTTCACGCTTCGGTGCGTCAATCCAGCATATAAGAGACTGCATTAGAAAAGGCATACTGAAAGACACTAAGATAAATGGCTATAGAGCTGCATATCTTGACTGGGTAGTAGAGAGCGTCAAGTTCGAAAACTATACAGAATACAGAATGAAGATAGGCAATGGAAGAAAGCCTGATCTGACAGCCTTCTTAGCCAAAGAGCCAAAAGCGCCAACGATAAAAGAAGAAAAAGCAGAGCTTCCGACTGTAGAAGCGCCATCAGCTCCCGAAATCCCTTCGGATATCGTCAACATGAGCACTCTCAATCCGCAGGACTATCCCGACTGCTGGATAAGAGATGCAGCAGGCGAGGTTCTCATGAATGAGGTTACGAAACTTCCCGAGCTTGATTATGACAGGCTCAAGCAGAGATTGACCGCAGAGAAGTTCCAACTGGACATTGACCAGAAGAGGGGAAAATTCATCGAGAGAGACGAGCTTACACGCTCCATAGTCTCTATAGCCAACATCATAAATGCAGGGCTTGCGGCCATTCCTCAGCGCTATGGCGCTATTCTGATAGCTGAAGCAGAGAGGATAACAGGCCATGAGTTCACAGCAGATGAAAGAGCTTCAATCAGAAAGACTCTGAAGAATGAAGCAGGAAACATAATGAACTCAATCAGAACTGAAATCGACAACATGAGGGGAGACGATGCAAAAGAAGAGGGGAAGAGCGAGTGAGAAGCAATGATGATTTTGAATTTCTGAGAGACACCTTTTATATAACGTTCCAGCCAAAAGAGCTTCTATCCATTGACCAGTGGATTGATAAAGGGAATCTGATGCTCCCTTCAAACACTGCTGAACCTGGTCTTTATTCGCTTGCCCGAACTCCATACCAAAGAGAGATATTGAGAACATTGTCTCCCGATGACCCGACGCAGATTATCATATTGTGCTTTGGCTCACAGCTTGGAAAGACAACAATAGAGCTTGCAACCATGAACTATTACATAAGCTCTGTTCCTTGCCCTATAGCCTTTGCTTTCTCAGATGAAGGCAACCTCAGAAACTTCGTTAAGAACAAGTTTGACCCTATGCTCAATTCTAACCCCAACATAAAAGTCCTGCTTAGATCCGAAAGCAGAAGCAGTGCGGACTCGCTTAACTCCAAACAGTTCCCTGGTGGTTTCTTGAAGTTCTTGTCTGGTAAATCTGAAAGCTCAATGAGGTCTGATTCCGTGAGAGTCATAATTGCAGACGAGGTTGACGGAATGGGAACAACCAAGGGTGGAGATGTTCTCTCTATGCTCATGAGAAGAACTACGACTTATGGCGACAACAGAAAAGTATGCTTATCAAGTACACCGCTCAATGATGGTGCAATCTATGATTACCTTCAAAGCTCCACTTTTAACAAATATTGGGTCAAATGCCCAGAATGTGGGGAATATATGCTCTTTGAATTGCAGAATTTCAGATGGTCTAACAGCGGAGCCAATATCAAGGATGCATGGATGGAGTGTCCATCTTGCGGTCACCACATTCATAATGAAGATAAGATAGCCATGCTTGGCAAAGAGAATGGCGCAGAATGGCGACCTTCTAACCCTAGTGCGCCTATAACACGACAGGGCTATTATCTTCCAACATTCTATGCACCAGTAGGCTGGACAAGCTGGAAGGATATAGCCGCAGAATACTATGAAGCAGGCTTCTCCGAAAATGGGTTAGATCCTGATAAGATGACAACCTTCTACAACACCATCTTAGCCATGCCATACAAGCAGGGAGCCAACACCAATGAATGGCGGGGCAAGTATGAGGAGATGCAGACAAGCGAATACAGGCGAGGAGATATCCCCGAATGGATTAACTTCATCACAACTGGCTCCGACGTGCAGGGCGACAGAATAGAGACTCAGATAATAGGCTGGGGAAAGAGAGGGCGACATCTAACCATAGATTACAGGATATTCCCTGTGCCCCATGATGAGGATATAACGATACTCAATGGCGAGGTTTGGGAAAAGTATAAGGAAGAGATTATAAACAGCGTGTGGGAGCGTGAGGACGGGCTGAGACTGCGTGCAGTCATGAATGCTTTGGACTCTTCTTATCAATCAGATACAGTGTATGGGTTTTATCTCTCGCTTACACCAGAAGAGAGATCAAGATTCTTCCCTATCAAAGGTAAGGACAGCATGACTGGCTATATGAGCAGTCAGCGAGAGGTTCATGTGCCTGGCCTTGCTTCTGCGAGATATTGGTTTGTTCCTGTATCATCAATCAAGCAGGCTGTATTCCTTCACCTTGCTGAGAAAGACAATGAGGAGCACACGAAAGCATACATTGCCTTCTATCCATCTGATTTCAACCAAGAGTTCTATATGCAGCTGTATTCAGAGGATTATAAGAAAGTAGGCAAGAAATACGTATGGGAAAAGAACCGAGACAGAAACGAGGTACTAGACACCACTGTATACAATTATGCGATGTTCCACCTTCTAGGGCTTGGCCAGATGAAGGACGATGATTGGGAAGACATAATCCTAGGGCAGAAGGAAGCGCTAGCCAATATGAATACAGTAAAGCCAAGGATAAAGCAGAAGAACCGCCGAAGAATATCGCAGGGAATTGAGCTGTAAGATTCATAAAAAACAATTATTTCGAGAAGAAAAAAAATTGAACACAACCCCTAAAAAGGGGGCTATTTGTGTTCATTTTCGAAAAATCAATGAGTACAACTAATATAAGATAAAGTAAATGGTTGGACATGTTCATTAGAAGATGTAATACTACCTTGAACTCCCAGCGTGCTGGTTTATTCTGCTCTTCCTGGATTTGCTGATTCATTGAACCAAGTACACCAGTACAAGAAGAAAGGACAACTAAAGCGATTGCTAACATTATTAATAGCAAAGATTTTTCATTTTATACCCCAAAAATTAATGCTCTAAGCTTAAAGCCTAGAGCATAGGATGAGTAAGAGAAAAAATGCAGAAAAGAAAGAAATTAATGATTATTCTTTATCTTTTTGCATATCTACTAATTCTTGAGCCATCTTTAAAAGATATTCTTGCGAAGTCGGAGACAGACTCTTAAAAATCTTTACTAGCTCTTTTTCTTGTGGGGAACTTAGAAAAATTGTTCCTTCTCCAGTTCTCAACCACTGCTCATTCACATTGTAAAGCGCAACTAATGTCTTGATATACCTCTCAGATAAGTTAATTTTGCCTGTTTCAATTAAAGAATAAGAAGATTGATTTAAGCCAAGAACAGAAGCAAATTCACTTTGAGTAAGACATAATTTGTGCCTTAATAATTTTAATCTTTCAATCATATTACTTGTTATCTCCTGAAATTCCATAATACGAAAATTCAAATAAATAATCAATATTGAATATTGGAATACGAATAAAATATTAGAAATCGAATAAAAAAACATTGACGAAAAATTGATAATAATATATAACCATATTAATTTAATCATAACAGAAAAGGAGCGTTTGATATGAAAGACCTATCAGAAATGACAGAGATTGAGAAAGAAGAACAGCTCAAGAGTTTTTATAGAGAACTCAGTGTTAAAAGCAAAGACCATCTATACCTTTATGCTTTAGCACTCCAGCAGGGAGAGGACGCAATCAAGGAAGAGAAGAGGACACAGAAAGGCAGATATTGCCATGAGGGAGTGTAAGTAATGAAGAAAGCCCCTGTAGCCATTACCCCCTCGATACCTAACACCGCGCCAGGCGGCAGAGTATATGGGCATAGCCTATCAGACTCTGCGCAATTGGAAGTACAAAGGAATGCCAGTCCCTGTTGCTGTGATACTCGCTGGTACGTTTGAGAGGTACGACATAAAAGACCTCGATGCTTTTATGGAGGAAAGAAAGACGAGTGCGAACTCTATATCGCAATAAAAAAAGTCTCTATTGCTAGAGACCTGCGGCTCTGCTACAAGCCAATACCCATATTTATATTGTAGCAAAAGGATTAGAAAATGACAACTCTTGTAATTGTCATAGCTACTTATTCTGCGATTGTAGCCATTGCAGTCGCACTGACCAATCTTCTAATGCCCATCCTGGAAAAAGAGAGAAAGCCTATAGTGTCTCACTATAAGCCATGGGCAATCATCGACAATGAATTTGTAGAGTTCGAGGAGGTTAAGTGATGGCTAGTACAAAAACTAAAGCAACCTCAACCGATACCACTACCAAGGCTACTAAAACCAAGGCAAAGGCTACCACCAAGGAAACCAAAGCCACCAAGACAACAACGCCTTCAGTAGGCCCAAAACTAAGAGCAAAAGCGCCCAGAGATCTATCGGATTACGTAGTAGCTTATGCGCCAGTATCCAAGGCAACTGACAGAGCAAGCGAACTCCTGGAGAATGGCTACACCACATGGGGGGTCTCCATACATAAGCTCGCCTAATACCAAAGAGCCTATGTGGGTTCAAGTATTCATAAAAATTAAAGAGGAGTAAGGATATGACAAACAAAACCAACAATCGCAATCAAGAAGAACCAACAATCGTTATCAAAAAATCTTCTGTTACAAAAGCTTCAGAAGTAATGCTGAAAATGAAAACCGAAGGATATATCCCTTGGGGAATCTCATACTTTGACAATGGCGAATGGTCTCAGTGCTTCGTTAAGAAGGGAGTCAATGTATGAAGATTCAGAATACAGGTGACTATACTTTGAATAAGGTCAAAGCCCTTGTCTATGGCGGGGCTGGTATAGGTAAGACAAGGCTATGCGCCACAGCGCCTAATCCTATTATATTAAGCGCTGAATCTGGACTCTTGTCTTTGAGAAAAGAGAACCTTCCAGCAATCATCATCAAAACCATGGATGATCTTTATGAAGTTTATGATTGGCTCACAGGTTCGGAGGAAGCAAAGTCTTACGAGACAGTCTGTCTGGACTCTATCTCAGAGATTGCAGAAGCAATTCTTGCAGCGGAGAAAGAACTCAACGCAGACCCAAGAAAAGCTTACCTCAATATGCAGGAGAAAACAGAAAGCCTTATCAAAGCCTTCAGAGATCTTAACGATTACAACGTGTACTTCTCATGCAAGATGGAGAGAATAACCACAGATACAGGCGCAGTCTTATATGCTCCATCCTTCCCTGGAAGAAACCTCGCACAGAATGTGTCTTATCTCTTTGACGAGGTTTTCGCAATGGTAGCTTTCACTGATGAGAAAAACAACACATCAAGATGGCTTCAGACAGGAACAGACGCAAAGTACATGTGCAAGGACAGATCAGGCGCACTCGATATGTATGTGGAGCCTAACCTTACAGCAATCTTCAACAAGATTAATGCGTAAGGGTCATTCATGAATCAAAAATTTAAAGAAAAGGAAAAAGAAATGGAAGCAAATTACATTGATATGGAAGAGTTCATCGAGGACGTAAAACACCTCAAGGATCTCAAGAGCCAAAAGACAGCAATCGAAAGTCAGATTTCTGTTCTAGAGCAGAAAATCATCAGCGACTATGCGACACAGGATGATAGCAAGGTATGCGAAGGCACAGAGAATCTGGTCAACCTTGAATCTGGTGTTGGTGTGAAGCTTACCTATAAAGTAACTCGCAAGATTAACGAGGATAAGCTTGCCAAGCTCTGCGAAGAGACAGGCGAGTATCCTAATCACTTCTGCTCAGTTAAGTATGGCTATTCTGCAACAATATTCAAAGGCTTGCAGAATGAAGAGAAGCAAAAGCTTCTGGGCATCATCGAAACAAAGAAGGCCAAGACCTCAGTCGAGCTGCTGTAGTCTTCTAGACTCTATCTAATTTTTATCTCAATCAAAATCAAATAAGGAGAAAAACAGTATGTTATTTGGAAAGTCATATAACGTAAACGATTTACCTCAATCATCAAGTGCACCAGTAGAAGCTGGTACATATAACGTAGACATCGCAAAGGCAGAGATTAAGGACTCTGCTAAAGGTGGAAACTATCTCAGCCTTGAGTACAGAATCACTGGCCCTAAATTCGCTGGCAGAATATTGTTCGACACAATCACTCTCAACAACAACAGCCAGCAGGCTGTAGATATCGGCCTTCAGAATCTAAGAGACCTCATGGAAGGTTGCGGCCTTTCTGTTCTCAACGACACAGACCAGCTTCTCGGACGCTCACTATCCGTTAAGATCAACGTCAAAGACAACAATGACGGATATGGCCCTCGCAATAATGTCCAGAAGAGAGCTAAACCAACAGGAATGACTGCACCAGCTTCTCCAATGCAGTCTGCGCCACAGCCAGCCGCTAAACCAGCTCGCCCATTCTAATGAGTGAGCTGGGCATACCTTCACCTAATGAGTCGAAGCTTTCAACGGATATCACTGATCTAAGAGCAAAAAAGGCTAGGGAAGAGGAGAAGAAGAGCCTTCTTGTAAGCCCTGCTATCATAGGCCACCCATGTGACAGGTTCATTTGGCTGGCCTATAGATGGGCTTGCTGGCTGCCTATAAGCGGACAGACAGAGAGAAGAAAGGATTCAGAGGGGAAAGAGTTCAAGGGAGTACTCAAGGATTTGGAAGCGCTGGGCTTAACAATCAAGAACACTGATAAAGGCCTGATCGCAACTGGTGTACCCGAAGCGCCCGCAACAAAGCACTTGCTCATGTTCGAGCTTCTTAGCGATGCATCTTTCCAGGTACTCCACGCAAAAGGGCTTAAAGAAGCCCTGCCCATGAGCTACACAACGTTGCAGTGCCAGCTCAATGGTGTCGCTGATAGAGCTTTGTATATTGCCGAAAACGGAAATACATCAGAGCTTGTTGCATACAGAGTAAGGCTTGATGAGGGCTTTGCTTCAAGACAGGAAGAGAGAATATGCGAAATCATCTCATCGCCAAAGATTCCTCAGAAGATATCCGAAAGCGATGAAGAGAAAGTCTGCAAAGAGTGTGATTACTACACATTCTGCCACTTCTGGAAAAGACCCGAAGTGCATTGCAGGACATGCTCTCACTTCTATGCAGAGCGCAACGGAGTCGGAAGGTGCTCTCTATTCGATAAGATGGAGATTCCTTACGAGACTCAGATTAAAGGCTGCGACTGCCACATCATGAGACCTGATCTCGTTGACTGGAAACTTGATTTAAGCAGAAGCACAGAGTATGTCGGGTGCTACTACATACCCGACTTGAAAAAGACTTTATTCAATGGCTATGGCGGTGTGAAAACAGCCGATATCATGAAGGAGATATGGCAACATGGAGTTAAGAGAGTATCAGAAGAAGATAGTTCAATCAGTTTTTGACTACCTCTATGAGAAGAAAGGCAACCCATGTGTTGTAGTCCCGACAGGTGGAGGGAAAACCCTACTCATTGCTGAAATCTGTCGCCAGTCCTTGGAGAATTGGCCAGATACCAAGATTTTAATCTTAACCCATCAGAAAGAGCTGATAGAGCAGGATGCGAGAACGCTCAAGAGATTGTGGGAAGATGCGAAGATAGGCATATACTCTGCTGGCATCGGTCAGAAATGTCTGGATATGCCTATCACTTACGCTTCTATCCAATCTATATATAAGGTTGCTTCAATACCACATTGGAATGTAGTGCTGATTGACGAGTGCCACCTTATCAACAATGAAGACAAGGGCATATATAGAAGATTCCTGGAGCGCTGCAACTGTCGTGTTATTGGATTCACAGCAACACCATACAGACTAGGGCAGGGAATGGTTGTCGAAGAAGGCTCAATATTCACTGACTTGATAGAAGGTATATCAATAAGAGAATTGCAGCAGCAAGGCTACCTTGCAATGCTCAGAAGCAAAGGCACTGCCACTGCTCTGAATGTAGCAAATGTAATGGTAAGAGGTGGTGAGTTTGTTGAGTCTGATTTGCAGAACAAAGTAGACGTATTCACCACAAACGAAGCTATATGCGATGAAATCATAAAGACTGCCAGGAAGATGGACAGACACCATTGGGTAATCTTCTGCACTGGCAAGAAGCACTCAGAGCATATAGCCAGCATTCTGAGAGACAAAGGCATCAAGGCTATCTCAATCACTTCGGACAACACCAAAGATGAAAGAGAAGAGATCCTATACAGGTTCACTCATGGGGAATTCGAAGCACTCGTAAATGCTCGGCTACTTACGACGGGATTCGACTACCCCGATATAGACCTGATTGCAATGCTTCAGCCAACGCTTTCACCTGGCTTATATGTACAGGAAGCGGGGCGAGGACTGCGCTTGAAGTCAAATGGGGGTGACTGCCTTCTTCTTGATTTCGCAGGGAACGTGATGCGCCATGGCACAATCACTGATGTGAATCCACCAAGGAAGAAGGGAGAATCGGAAAAGCTAGGGGCAGCACCCATGAAGGAATGCCCGAAATGCCTGGAGATTCTGCCAATGTCCACAAGAGTATGCCCTATATGCGGTTATGAGTTTCCAAAGAATGACCAGCTATGGCAGCTGTTTGATGGAGACGTGAATGGCGGCGGTGTCGTTGCCTATTCTGTCCAGTCATGGCTTTGGATGATTAAGCCCAGCAGAAAGACTGGCATAGACATGATTGTTGCAGATTATGTCATACATGCATCTTTTGGCAGGCAGGTATCAGAGTACTACTGCGTCAATCATCCAGGATGGGCGGGAGAGAATAGCAAGGTTCAGTTAATGAGACTTGCAAAGCGTGTCGGAGTAAATCCAGCACAAGACACATTTGAAGATCTGATAAATCTCATAGCAGTCAAAGACCCGCCAGCATATGTCCTTGTTGGAGAGGATAACAAAACTGGCAAAAAGTACAAAAGAATAGTCCGAAAGATTTGGAAGGACGAATACGAAGAACTTATGAAAGAGAAGAAGGCGCAGAAGGAGATGAGTAATGAAACTAAGC
>JBNMJW010000022.1:0-19455 GCA_050874025.1 Candidatus Ornithospirochaeta sp. | reverse complement strand
CAAGATTGACACTCTTACAAAGCTCATAATAGAAAAGAAGGAAAAGAATAGTAGTAATAGTTCTTTACCTCCTTCTCTAGATGGATATAAGAAACCCAATAAGAATAGAAGCTTAAGAGAAAGTACAGGTAAGAAGCCTGGAGCACAAAGTGGTCATAAAGGTAATGGTCTCTTAAAAGTTGCTGCTGATGAAACTACTATTACAAATCATTATCCTAAAGAATGTGTAAAGTGTCCTCACATGGAAGAGTGTCTAAATAAGATGAAGTGCATAGCAACTGGACATGTATATGAGACTAAAACTATTGTTGTAGATAATACTCATAAGGCATATGAAATTATTTGTCCTATGGCACAGAAACTTTATAGAGCTTCTTTAGAAGAAGAAAACATTACATCTTCTCAGCAATATGGTAAATCTATTAAAAGTGCAATATTGGTTCTTTGGTCTATAGGTATCTCTTCTGTTAAAAGAATTGGTCAAATGATGAGTAATCTGTTTAGAGTATCTCTTTCAGAAGGAACTATACAGAATGTCATTAATAGTTTTGCCGAGAAATGTGATAGAGGTATTTCAGTTATAAGGGACTATCTAACAAAAGCTAAAGTAAAAGGAGCTGATGAGACAGGACTAAGAACTGAAGGTTCATTATATTGGCTACATGTAGTTTGTAATAACAAAGCTACTTATCTATATGCAAATAAGAAAAGAGGCTTTGATGCTATAAAAGAAGATGGTCTTCTTCTTGATGCAACAGGAGCTCTTATACATGACTGTTGGAGTTCTTATTTTAAGCTTGATTCGTTAACTCATGCTATTTGCTTACAACATATTCAAAGGGAGTTAAGAGGTGCCTCTATTATAGCGCCAGAGCATAAAGATTATTTCAAGAGGATTGAGAACCTTCTTTTGGAGATGAGGAAAGCTAAGCTTGATGCTATTGGCAGAGGTGAATCATCTTTAGGACAATCTAAAATCTCATCATTTAAAAGTGAATACAAAGCGTTAATAAAAGAAGGGTTAGAAACATTTAAACAACCAAAGAGAAAATCAGTATTGAAGCTTGGAAAGATTCCAGAAGGAAAGATACGCTCTTTGCTATTAAGACTAGAGAAATATGAAGAAGCTGTTTTCCTCTTTTTGGATAATTTTGAAGTGGAGTTTACTAATAATGAGTCAGAACGAAGCCTTAGAGGATCTAAGGTGCGTCAGTCTGTGTCAAAATGCTTTAGAACAAATAATGGCCTTGATATTTTTGCTAAGATTAATACCATTCTTGATACAGCAAAGAAGAATGGTATAGATAAATGTACTATGATTAAAGCTGTCTTTGATGACTCTGCTCATACATTATTATCTTCTGCTCTTGCTTAGGGCGACTGAATAGTTACGGGGATAGTATAAATGATTGAACTGGGGAAACTTGAAGAAATTACAGATTTGAGAAGTGTTTGGGCTCATGAAGCCCTAGAATTTACGCCATGGCTTGCTAAAGAAGAGAATCTTTCTATTCTTGCAGATACTTTAGGAATAGAAATAGCGTTAGAAGAAACGGAAAGTTCGATAGGTGATTTTTCTGTGGATATCTTGGCAAAAGAAATTGGAACAGACAAAAGCATCATAATTGAAAATCAGTTGGAAGATACAAATCATGATCATCTTGGAAAACTAATTACTTATGCTTCGGGAAAGAATGCTAGTTATATAATATGGATTGTAAAACGAGCACGAGAAGAACATAAAAGTGCTATTGAATGGTTAAATAATCATACAGATGATTCTGTTGCTTTTTTTCTTGTAGAAGTGAAGCTGTATAAGATTGGAGATTCTAATCCAGCTCCTAAATTTGAAATAATTGAAGAGCCAAATAATTGGGCTAAGGAAATAAAAAAGGCGAGTTCTAATATTGGAGATGTTTATGGGGAAACTCAGCTTCATAGGTTAGAATATTGGACTGCATTCAATAATTATGCATTTGAGAACGAGATATTTAAAAAAGAGTTTAAAAAAAGAAAGCCATCAACTAATCATTGGATGAGTTTATATATTGGTAGCTCGGAGTGTCATTTAGAAATTCTCCAGTTGAAAGTAAGAACCTCTTTGGGCGTTCAATTATGGATCAGTGACAATAAGGAACTTTTTAAATCCCTTGAAGAGCATAAAGATGAAATCAATAGAGAAGTTGGTGTGGACTTGGTTTGGGATGAACTTCCAGGTAAAAAGGCGTCAAGTATTTCAATTGAGAAAAAGTTTGACACCTATAATAAAGACGATTGGAATAATCAATTTGAATGGATAATGAGTATTTTAATCAGCATGAAGACAACTTTCAAAAATTTTCTTTGATGCTTTTAGTGTTTTTGCATAGATAACATTTCTCTTTCTCAAAAATAATAACAAAGAATAACAAATGATAACAAAGCATAACAAAAAAAATTTTTAATAACAAATGATAACAAAACTTGATGCAATCTCTTAGAGGTTTTTTTAATTGAATTGGATTTATTTTTCTTTCATGAAAAATAACACAATTTAGGCGAAGAGGGGAGATTATAGAGTTTTATAATAATTCGTAAAAGAATTACGAAGCATTAGAAAAAGTAAGCAATAAAAAAGGCATCTGACTAACTTATTTCTTATTAATAAATCTGTTTTGAAACTCAAAAACAATTTGTTTTTGTTTATAGTCCATAAAATCAATAATTCTACTTGAAATACTTTCTGGAATGCCCCAAACAGCCTCTGCAATCCCTCCACAAATTGCTGCTGTTGTGTCACAGTCTCCTCCTATTGAAATACAATTTCTAATAGCATCTTCAAAACTTGTTGACTCATAAAGGCAAACAAATGCAGCTTGGCATGTTCCGTTACATAAGCTATGCCAAGTATAGTTTTTTTGAAGCCATTCTAGATTATAATTAAGTTGGTAATAATTATTTTTCTCATATTCTTTGAGGCTATTGAGTTTTATACCATGTGTTGCTTGAAAGATTTGAACTGCGGTTGACTCAGCGCCCATAATTCCGTCAGGATGGTCGTGTGTTATCCTTGTTATGGCCTTGCTCATTGCAACACAATCTTCAAGATTTTCAGAAGCCCAACCAACAGGAGAAATTCTCATGGCAGCACCATTTCCACAAGAATTGTAAGGCCCCAATGATGGGTTTCTAAGCCAGCGACGAAAAGATCCACCATATCCTGCTTTGGGATACATTTTTCCCCATTTTCTAATAAACAATGCTGCATATTCAGAGAGCTTTGAATAGTCATTTTTTTCTCTGTAACTATCATCTACCCAATTGAGAATAGCTTCTGCGACAGCAATGGTCATTATTGAATCATCTGTTAAAAAACAGGAGTTTGGTAAGAGTTTGAATTCTTTTGTATGAATATTATGCCATTCAAAACGAGAACCAACAGTATCTCCAATAATAGCACCAAGCATTATTTACTTTCCTTTTCTTTGTATCTTTTGGTGTAGTCTTCTCTTATTGATTTAAATATATCTCTCTGTTCAAAATCATTATTTGAACGACACACAGAAACTGCATCAGAGATAATCTCATAGTTAAGTTTTATCCCTCTCTTGTCATTGTGATATCTGACGGCTCGGTCTTCTCTAATACCATACTTTTTTGCAGTTTCTACTGCATCGATATTTGCACCAAGGAACAAAAACTCCCAACCATATTTTTCTCTTTGTCGAGTAATCATTGCTTTAACTTTGTTTGAAGAATAGTGCGTAGAAGCGTTTTCTAGCCCATCTGTCGTAATAATAAACATTGTCTTTTCTGGAACATCATCTTTGCTAGCATATTTATGAATATTCCCAATGTGATGGATTGAACCACCTAAAGCATCAATTAGAGCAGTGCATCCCCTTGCAAAATACTCTTTATCTGTTAGGGCTTTTACGTCTTTAATACTTACTCTGTCGTAGATTACTTCTGATACATCATCAAAAAGGACAAGAGAAATAAGGCATTCCCCACTTTCCTTTTTTTGTTTTTCAATTAGGGAATTAAAGCCTCCAATTGTATCGAGAGTGAGACTTGCCATGCTACCACTTCTATCTAGGATAAATACAAGTTCTGTTAAACCTTTCTTCATTTTGTTACCTCTTTTTTAGAATGTAACTAAATGATAAGTATTTAAGATTTGAGATGTATTAACTGACAGTTAGTTAATCTATGATGGCTCCTGGAAGGAGTTGAAGATCTAAAGCGTAAAGAAGATTGTCTATTTGGTAACGATCGTAAATTTGATTTTGGATTAACCCAGATATAACCACATCTTGTATTGAAGATGGATTTATAGCATAGCCTGCTTTCATAAGCATTTCTTTTGTTTCCTCAAGCGACAACTTTAGAGCTATTGCTATTGCGAAGACTGTCATCTTCTTTGGGTTTGTTCCCCCAGTTAGAAGCTTCCAAAATCCCACGTTAGACATTCCTAGCTCGTCATATATTGTTGCGTTAGAGAGCTTTCTCTCTTTCATTATGCGAGAGAGCATAGATGCAAAAGATTCTTCTATTGGAATTTTATCAAGATTAGCTTGAGTTGGCTTTTTTAATAAGGTCTCTATTAAGTTTTCGTCTTTTTGTACGCTTCTTTCGACTAAATCAGAATCAATAGTTGAAGAAGTTGATTCTTCTGGTAATGATCCTATAAAAGGGTTATTTGATGTTCTAGAGACTAATTCTTCTTCTTGCTTTTCATCTATAATAAAGGAGTTGTTTATACTTTGAGTTACTATTTTTAACAAGTCAGGAGAGATCTGTTCGGAGTCACCATAAAGAGCTAAAGTAACGCATAAGGAAGGATAATCCTTCATGCAATCTTTAATTGTGCTAATAGCTGTCGAAAAAGCTAGTTCCCTTGGAAAATGTTTTCCTTTTGATGCAATTAGAGGAAATGCAATGCTTTTGCATCCTAAATTGCTAGCAAGAGAAAGACAGCTCCTATAACATGAGCCCAATAGTACTGGCTCTAGTGGGTTCTTTCCTGTCCAATGTGGAGCGGAGGTGTGAATAATGTATTTAGCAGAGAGATTAAAAGCATTTGTTGCCTTTGCCTCTCCTAAATTTAATTTATGCAGTTTTCTTGTTGCCTCGACTAAAGGCTGACCACAAAGCTTATGAATTTGCCTATCAACACCACCACGCCCAGAATAGTTTTGGTCGGTGGGATTAACTATCGCATCTACAGAGAGAGTTGTAATATCTCCTTGGATAATAGTAAAAGTCATCTTTTTTCACCTGATAGAATCATATCTTATTTTCTTAAGTGGAAAAAGAATTATTAGAATTAGCATTCTGAATTTTCATTCGGGTTAAGCTAGAATATAGATAGTTTTGGAGAGACGGGAATCGAACCCGCATCACTAGATCCACAATCCAGGGTTTTTCCATTAAACTACAGTCCACTACCAACGCTTGGAATTGAACCAATAATCGCTACAATTAAGAACGATGTCTTCCTTTTTGACTACGTTAGTCTATAACTACAGTACAAAGAGATACTTTGTAATGTGATGTTTTTATTATTGATTATTTTTTATTCCTTGAATTCGCTTAGAAAGCGAAAATCCATAATTAATTTTGATTGATGTAAGATGATATCAAGATCTTTAGATAATCCTTCATTGATATTGAAATAAGTCCTCTGTAATCCTATTAATAGACTATCTTATAAATTGATTTAATTTCACTTGGTTTCTTGCCAATAAAACATGCTTAAAAGCGTTGCCATCATATTCCTATGTATGTGAATTTGGTACACAGTTCTTTTTGGTGGCTTCTTCCTTATGGCAAAATTTCAGTAGGCAAATTGAATAAATTCTTAAAAGAAGAGATAAAAAACGGAAAAGGGGGGATTCGAACCCCCGATGGCTTTTGACCATACACGACTTCCAATCGTGCACCTTCGACCACTCGGACACCTTTCCAATTGACTAGAGAAGTTTAATATAAAACTTTTTCTAATGTAAATAGACCTTTATTTTGCTTTGTGCATTAAAGCATGGCTTTTGATAGCATTGAATGATTCATCACTAATTGCATGTTCCATTCTGCAAGCATCCTTTGCAGCAGTCTCAGGGTCAACACCAAGAGATATTAATAAGTCACGAATGGTAACATGTCTGTCGTATGTTTTTTTTGCAATCTCTTCGCCTTTTGGAAGCAATATTAAGTTTCCTTTTTCATCGACGTCTATATAGCCCTCATTTTTAAGGTTCTTAACTGCAACAGATACACTAGGCTTAGTTAGACCCAAATGCTTTGCAATGTCGATAGAGCGTGCAAAACCTTTTTTTTCATTTATAAATAAGATTGCCTCTAAGTAATCTTCTGCAGATTGTCTTATTACCATCATTTGCTCCTTTTCTGTAAAGAGACTAACGGAAAGAGGGGGATTCGAACCCCCGAAGAGTTGCCCCTTGCTTGATTTCGAATCAAGTGCCTTCGACCTCTCGGCCATCTTTCCTTTTTATACAATTATATGTTTCTTACGTTATTCTTTCTAGTTAGTTCTATCTTTTATCATTATCAATTCGTCTTAACGCAACAAGTGCCAAAAGAGCAAAGATAAGTGCGAAAATAAGAAGGGTAAGCCAACAAGAAGTTATGTTGTCTATTGTAGACGCATACTCTATTTTTTGAGTCTCCTGTCCGGCTTTTAGACATAACTCTTCGACTCTTCCTTCTTTTTCTATTGTTTCGACAAAGAGTTTTATTGGTTGCATTCCATCATAAGTAAACTCTTTAAATTGATTTAGCATATTCCATGCAGCACGAGTAGGAAGGCTATTATAACCAACAACAGTACAAATAGCGCACATGCCAGCTTTTGCAATTGTGAATTCAGATATTATCTTAGCGCCACCTTCTAACGTGAAGACTGCTCCAGAGAATAAAAGCTGAAAGATTAAAACAAAAGGCATAATTGTCATGGCAGCAGTTGTTGTCTTTGCTATACAGGAAATTAGTAGAGACATCATATCTGAAGCATATGTAATCAAGAAGAATGTAATTGTTAAATCAAACAATACAGAATGGGTAACAATACTTTCACTTGGGAAGTGTATACCTGCCATCACACAAACAAGAGTAGTAATAATAGCCTGGCATATGCAAAGAGAAGCTTGATATATCATATGAGAGAAGATGTAGCTTCTTAAGTACATTCCACCTCTATGTTCTCTTTTTATAATATTTCGTTCACGGCAAACTACTTGTATTGAGTTGAAAAAGCCATTCCATATGCATATACAACTAATTGCGAGGGAGCCTTTTAGTGTTCCTTCCATTGTTACCGCCATTGAACCCTTGATGACATATGAAACTAAGGCTGCAATCAATGCTGCCATTGGCAAAAGTTTCCAATCATCCATATAAATAAACATTCTAAAAAACTTTCCGAGGTAGATTGGAATTTGCCTTATCCAACCACGATAGCATGTCTTTTTATTGTCTTGCATTTACTGTCTCCTCGTATTTTTCTATAAGAGAGTCGGCTTTTCCTTCTCCACCTTCTTCTTTTCTGTTAATCATCTTTATTACATCTTCCATTTTTTCTTTGCCAAAGAAAGCTTTTGTTTCTTCAACACTTCCGTGGAAAACAAGGCGACCGACTTTGTTTGCGTCTTTTGCTAGTATTATTGTTTCATCAAATAAATCTAAGACTCGGTCAGGAGAGTGGGTAATAACAATTACAATTTTTCCTTCTCGTGAGATGTCGTGAAGGCGACTAATTAGTTCCCTTGCTAGGACACCATCTAGTCCGGAATCTGGTTCATCAAGAATAAAGAGGGAAGGGTTTGCAATAAGTTCCATAGAAATAGATGTTCTTTTCTTCTGTCCACCAGATTCCTTTTGGATGAGACTGTCTTGAACAGGTTTTAAGCCAAAGATATCAAGTGCGTTGTCCAATTTTTCCTTTAATTCATCTTTTTTTACATTAGTTGGTAATCTAAGTTTTGCAGAATCTAAAACTGTATTCTTTACTGTATCTTCATAGCGCATCAAATCTTGTTGAGGAACAAAGCCTATATCATGCTTGATTTCATCAAAATTGTCATAGACATTTTTTCCTTTTAAATAGATTTTTGCATCAGCCTTTTCATAACCTGTTATTGCGTTAACAAATGTTGTTTTTCCAGCTCCAGATCCACCTAAAAGTAGCACCATTTTTCCATTTTCTATATTTAGATGAATATCTTTCAAAAGGTATTTTTTCTTAAAGAAGTCCTTTACGCTGCGAGAATTAATATTTATGGTAAGTCCAGTAGGTGAAGGTTTGATATTTCGTCCAGATATAGATGCAGCATTTTCATTAACACTTCCATCAACCCTTACTTCTGGTTGGAATTTTGATGAAAATCCCCAAATAAGAGCTACAATA
The DNA here is from genome assembly GCA_050874025.1 of Candidatus Ornithospirochaeta sp. Lineage (GTDB taxonomy): Bacteria > Spirochaetota > Spirochaetia > Sphaerochaetales > Sphaerochaetaceae > Ornithospirochaeta. Next base: position 11,051 of record JBNMJW010000022.1, on the reverse strand, counting down.
AAGTCTGCAAAAATCCATAAGATGAGCCAGCTTTTCTTTCTATTGAATACTTTGCATAGTGAGCTTAGACATCTGACTTTATAGATGAAAATAACAAATAATAAGACAAGTTGTAAAATTGTAATGATATAGTATGCTGGACTATATAATGCGTTAAGATCAACTATAGTTGTTACAGCAACAATAGCTTGGCTAATTAATTCAAAGATTAACCAAAGAAGGGCATCTTTTTCATTTCTAGCACATAACGATAATTTATATATTCTTACAATAGGAACAAATGCCCATCTTTTATCAATGCCACACTTGATAAAAATTTTATACAAGCCAAGCGACAAAAGGATGTATGAAACAATTCTAATAGGAATATCTATGCTCACCTGAGGAAAACTCCTTTATTCATCAATTGCTTTAAATTATAGTTTTCCTCTTCTTTATTGATAAGATATCTTTTTAGATATGTGGATATTTTTTGACATTGGGTCGACATTAGTAGATGAAACAAGAGCATATGATATTTATGCCTATAAGCTAATAGAAAATAGCTCAGTTAGTTTTTCCTCTTTTGACAAAAAAAGGAGAGAAGAGCAAATAAAAGGTTATGATGGCAATAGCAAAGCTCGAGAATTCTTTAATCTAGAGAAAAAAGAGTGGCCTAGCGAAGAAGAGGTTGTTTTTCCAGATGCTGAAGAAACTCTTTCTTATTTAAAAAATAGAGGCTATAAGCTTGGAATAATTGCTAACCAACCGAAGGGAACCGAAGAGAGGCTCAAAAGCTATGGTCTAAGAGATTATTTTTCTCTTGTTTTTTCATCTTTTGATGTAGGATTATCTAAGCCAGACTTAAGGCTCTTTAAACTTGCTTTAAGAGAATCCGGAAGTAAGGGATATGATTCATTTATGGTTGGCGATAGACTCGATAATGATATCTTCCCAGCAAAAAAGGTTGGTATGAGAACAATTTGGATTAGAAAAGGACTAACGGAAATGACAGCTGTATCTTTTGCAAATGGCAAGGCTGACTATATTATTTCAAATCTGAATGAAATAAAGAAAATTCTTTAATAAAGTAAGCCTAATGCTCAAATGTAAATTATTTAAAGCTATCAATGAATGGTATTTTCTCCACTTATGTTCAAATAACGACCACATGTAAAAAAAATGGTGGAAGTTGAATTTTAATTTTTCTATATTGGGGCAAAGGAAGGAATGCTCCTAGTGAATATAGAAATTAAAATAGACGAAAACTGCACTGAGCCAAGGCTTATTCTTATAACAAGTAATGTGACGGATGAAGTTAATGAAATAATAAAAAGGCTTTCGTCGTCACAACTAGAAATGCTTATAGGCTTTAAAAATGAAGAGTTAATAGTTCTGAATCCAAATGAAATTTATAGAGCCTATGCCTTAAATGGAAAGGTTTATGCAGAAACAGAAAATAGCACCTTAACACTTAAACTAAGGCTATATGAAGTAGAAGAACGGCTCAAGAGCTATTCTTTTGTTAGGATATCTAATGGCGACATTGTTAATCTGAAGAAGATTAAAGGCTTTGATTTAAGTCTTACAGCAACAATTAGAGTTACTCTCTTAAATGGTACTGTCACTTATGTATCGAGACGGTATGTAGCAAAAATCAAAAAACTATTAGGAATATAAGGAAAGAAAATGAAAAAAAAGATTATCTTGCGTGGTTTAATTGGATTGCCTTTGGGTATTGCCATTGGTTTTATCTTTTCATTAATTATTTCAATTATTATTGGAAATGGCGTCTTTTATCCTGTTTCTCCGTCTTTAATTAAAACAATGGGGAATGAACTTAATGCTGTTATTTTGCAAACTGTATTATGTTCACTTATTGGAATAGGCTTTTCCGCTTCTTCGGTTATTTGGGAACTTGATTCCTGGAGTCTTTTCAAGCAAAGTGGAATCTATTTTTTTATTATAAGCATTATTATGCTTCCTTCTGCCTATTTTGCAAATTGGATGGAGCATTCTCTTATAGGCTTTCTTTCTTATATTGGAATATTTGCTCTTATTTTCTTTGTTGTTTGGCTCTCTATTTACATAAGTTGCAAACATAAAATAAATAAAATGAATGCAGCAATTAATAATAAGATGGATAATTGAATGGCAATTGCTTTCTTGTCTCCTTTTAATGTTATAAAAGAATGAATATAATAGTACCAGTTTCGAAACTTTAAATTTTTTTAAGTTTCGAAAGTGTGGTAAAGAAATAAAATCTAACCAAAATTGTATGTTTAAGCATTGATATAGGCATTTAAAAAGATATAGACAAGATTAATGAATCATAAGCATTGTTTATGTTTGTCATCTAGGCTAATTAAGCTTAGACATTAGCTTTAATCTTTTTACAATTATTAGAGGTTCATTTAGAAGACATTTGTTTTCTCAAAAATACAAAAACACTTTCATTTCTAACCTTTTTTGTTAGGATTTTGATAATAAAGGCAAAATGTGTGTTAAAGGAAATAAGATTTTTGTAAAGCATTAGTAAAAAATTTTATTATTAATTTACCGCTTAAAACCACCATGCTACACTTTTTCAAACATAAAAAAGATTAATAGCAAGGAGTGGAAATATGAAAAAATATTTCGTCGCTTTGACCGTCCTTCTTATTTCTGTTTGTTTATTAGTTTCTTGTGGGGGCAAAAAGCAAGAAGCAAGTTCTACAACATCAGAAGTAAAGGCAACAGGAGCAGTTGAAACTGCTGGAACAGCAACCGATACAGGAAGCGTAAAATCAGCTTCTATCGAAAAAGACACTAAGTATAAAGATACTGTTATTATCGGTGTTGCCAACGACATTACAACTCTTGATCCACAGGGTTCTAACACAGATGCTAACATGATGGCTTTCTATCTTATGCATGAAACTCTTGTAGATATCGATCCAGATACAGGCGAAGTTATTCCTGCTCTTGCTGAAAGCTGGACAGTATCTGAAGATGGATGCACATTTGTATTCACTCTTCCAGAAAATGCAACATTTACAGGTGGTTCTAAACTAACAGCTGAAGATGTTAAGTACACATATGAAAAGGCAAAGACAAGCTCTTTTGCTAAGATGAAGGTTGCAGATATCGTATCTATCGATGTTCTAGACGATACTCACGTTAAAATTGTTCTTTCTAAGGCTAATCAGGATTGGATTACACTTATGGCACATAAGGGTATGTCTATTCTTTCTAAAGCAGCTTGTGAAAAAGATGCTAAACTTGGACCATATCTTGGCTCTGGTATGTTCTCTCTCGAAGAATGGGTTCCTGGCGACTATGTATCATTCGTAAGATATGATGGTTACAGAAAGGGCCCAGCTCCTACAAGAAGAATTGTATTTAAGCTTTATAAAGAAGCTTCTACAAGATTAATTGCTCTACAGACAGGTGAAATTGATGTATGTATCGATCCATCAACAACAGACCTTCAGAGAATTAAGAATGATCCAAAGCTTGAATTAATCCAGACTCCAGATGTCGTTCTTCTCTACATCCCAATGCAGATGGAGAAACCAGGATTGGATAATGTCCATGTAAGAAGAGCTCTTGCTTACTGTACAGATAAGGAAGCTATGGTTATTGCAGGTAAGGATGGACTTGGAACAGTACATAACAACTACATTAACCGTGGTCAGTTCGGCTTAAATCCTAATATTCATGTTTATGAGTACAGCATAGACAAGGCAAAAGAAGAACTTGCACTCTCTGGATATAAGCCTGGTGAGTTAACATTCCATATCATGGTTGATAAGGAATTCAAGAAGACTATGGCTCTTATCTTCCAGCAGTCATGTGCTCAGGCTGGTATAAACATTGTTCTAGAAGAGATGGAAACAGCAGCTCTTAAGGGTAAGCTCAATGATAAGGCTCTTGATTACGAACTTTGTATCTATCAGTTTACAGATGATCTTGGAACAGACTATACATTACGTAACCAGTGTGGATCTACACTTGGTCCAGATGGCGTAAGAGTTAAGAATGGATCAAATAGACCTAACATGAAAGATGCTAAATATGATGCAATGGTCGACGCAGCTCTCGTTGAAACAGATGTAGAGAAGAGAAGACAGATGTACTATGACATTGAGAACTATCTTGATGAAGTATGTCCTCTTATTCCTATCTGTACTTCTTACATTAACATTGGTGTTAAGAAGGGTCTTGCAGGTGCTGTTTGGAAACCAGATGCAAAGCATGACTATCGTTATATTGCTCTCCCTGAAGCATAATTAATTATTTTTCACTAACTGAAGACGCAGAATCTATTACGGTTCTGCGCCTTTAGTATAACAACAAGTCAAGGAGTATATATGCATCGCTATATTATCAAGCGGTTAATAATGTTGATTCCTGTTCTTTTAGGAGTTGCATTTATAATTTTTGCAATTATGAATGTTGCAGAAGGTGATCCTGTCTACCAGGTTGCAGGTCCAGATGCAACAGAAGAAGAGTTAGATGCTCTAAGAGAGGAGATGGGCCTTAATGGTTCTTTATTAGAACGGTACTTTAGATATATAGGCAATCTCTTAAAAGGTGATTTGGGTACGAGTTACGTAAGCCAAATGAATGTTATGAAGCTTTATTTGCAGCGTCTTCCGAATACACTTCGACTAGCAAGTTTAGCAATGATTGTTGCTGTCTTAATGTCTGTGCCACTAGGAATTGTTGCAGCTGTAAACCAAAACTCATGGAAAGATACTATCGCAATGATATTGGCGCTATTAGGTCTATCAATGCCAAATTTCTGGTTAGGTTTACTTTTGATGCTTCTTTTCTCTTTAAAGCTTGGTTGGTTCCCAAGTGGTGGATCTGAGGGAGTATTTAGTGTAGTTCTTCCTGCTGTAACAGTAGGTGTAGGACTTGCAGCACTCCTTACTAGAACAACTAGATCTAGTATGTTGGATGTCCTTAGACAGGATTATTTAAGAACAGCAAGAGCTAAAGGTGTTCCTGAGAAAAAAGTTATTATGTCTCATGCTCTTAGGAATGCTTTAATTCCTATTATTACTATTTTCGGAGTACAGTTTTCTAACGTATTGGGAGGTTCTGTTCTTGCCGAAACTGTCTTTGCTTGGCCAGGGGTTGGACGACTTGTCGTCGATGCAATTGACCAAAGAGATATTCCAACAGTAACTGGAGCATTAATTATGACAACAATGCTTGTTACAGTTGTAAACTTGCTTGTCGATATTGTTTATGCCTATGTTGATCCTCGTATCAAGGCACAGTATACAAAATAGGAGGATAACGTGGCAGAAAATAACACAGTAAGAGCTTCAAAGCTCTACAAAAAAAGAAGCACATTTGGCATGGCTTGGAGGCAGCTAAGAAGAAATAAGGGAGCCATTATTGGCCTTATCCTCCTTGCTTTGATTATCATTGGCGCCCTTATTGCTCCAATTGTCTATGATTACAACACAGACGTAATAGGAATGAATGTAAGAGAGAGAATGCAGAGTCCTTCTCTTAAACATATCTGTGGTACAGATGAACTTGGACGCGATATTTTCGCACGTATTGTTTATGGTGCACGATATTCCCTTGCTGTTGGCGTTGTAGCTGTATTAATAGCTCTCGTTGTTGGTGTAATCTTAGGTTCAGCTGCTGGCTATATTGGTGGTGTATTTGAGAACGTTGTAATGAGAATTTGCGATATCTTCTCTTCAATTCCTTCTGTTTTAATGGCTATTGCAGTTGTTTCGGCACTTGGAAAGAGTACGCTTAACCTTATGATAGCTGTAGGTATTGCTTCTACTGCTCCTTTTGTTCGTGTTGCAAGAGCCGCTGTTCTTGTAGTTAGAGGAGAAGAATATGTTGAAGCAGCTAGGGCTATCGGACAACCAGACTGGAAGATAATTCTTGTTCATATTATTCCAAACTGTCTATCTCAGATTATTGTTCAAGCGACACTTCGTGTCGGCTCTGCAATTATTTCTGCAGCACAGCTATCGTTCTTAGGCCTTGGAGTTCCTGCTCCTGCTCCAGAGTGGGGAAGTATGCTTTCTGCAGGTAGACTCTATATTAGGGACTATAGCTATATGACACTCTTTCCTGGCATTGCCATAATGATTACAGTTCTTTCTCTTAACCTTCTTGGTGATGGTTTAAGAGATGCTCTCGATCCAAAGCTAAAGAGATAGGAGGATAGAAATGGAGAATAAAGAAATTCTAAACATTGAAGACCTCCATGTTCGCTTTGAAACAGAGGATGGTATTGTTTATGCTGTTAACGGCATCAATTTAAAGTTGGGATATAAGAAGACACTTGGTCTTGTTGGTGAAACAGGAGCTGGAAAAACAACAACGGCACTTGCTATGCTTCGCTTAGTTCCAGACCCACCAGGAGTTGTTGAATGCAAGCGTCTTGAGGTTGGCGGACGTGATATCAGAGACATATCGATATCGGAATTAGAGCAGGTTAGAGGAAAGGAAATCTCTATGATTTTCCAGGATCCTATGACAGCTTTGAATCCTGTTTTCACAGTTGGTGAACAGATTGCAGAATCTATTGCCATCCATGAAAAGGTTAATAAGGAAATTGCTTTCCAAAAGGCTGGCGATATGTTAGAGCTTGTTGGCATACCTCGCCAAAGAGCTAATGAATACCCTCATCAGTTCTCAGGCGGAATGAAGCAAAGAGTAGTTATAGCTATTGCCTTAGCATGTAATCCTAAGCTTTTAATTGCTGATGAACCAACAACTGCCTTAGATGTAACTATCCAGGCTCAGGTTTTGGAGTTAATGAATGAACTTAAAGAGAAATACAACACATCTATGATTATGATTACACATGACTTAGGTATTGTTGCTGAAGTGTGTGATGATGTTGCTGTTATGTACGCAGGACGAATTGTAGAACAAGGCTCATTAGAAGAGGTATTTGGCTTTACACGTCACCCATATACAGAAGGTCTATTTAATTCTCTTCCAAATATTAAAAACAGAACAGCCAAACTTAAGCCTATCCATGGCTTGATGCCAGATCCAACAGATTTACCTAAGGGATGTCCTTTTGCTCCTAGATGTAACTATGCAAAAAAAGAGTGTAGCTTATCTATTCCAGAATTAAAGAATATGGGAGGAACGCACTTTGTTGCATGCTCTGAATATGATAGGAATCCAAATTTTAGACTAGAAAGGAGCATGAAAAATGGCAGATAACATTCTAGAAGTAAAACATCTGAAGAAGTATTTTAAGACAAGTCGTGGCATGCTCCATGCTGTTGATGACATTAACTTCACAATTGAAAGAGGTAAGACTCTCGGTCTTGTTGGTGAAAGTGGTTGTGGTAAGAGTACAACAGGAAGAGTTATCCTTAGATTAATTGAACCTACAAGTGGGGAGGTTTTGTTTGAAGGTAAGGATGTAACTAAGCTTTCTCGTTCAGAGATGAGACATATGAGAAAAGACATGCAAATTATCTTCCAGGATCCATTCTCTTCTCTTGACCCTAAGAAGACTGTTAGCCAGATTATTGCTGAGCCAATAATCGAAAATAGGATTCTAACAAAGAGGCATGACATTGAAGATAGAGTTCTTGAGCTTATGGATACTGTTGGCCTCGCTGAGCGTTATATTAATACATATCCACATGAGCTTGATGGTGGTAGAAGACAGAGAATAGGTATTGCTCGTGCTCTAGCAATGGAACCAAAGCTCATTATTTGCGATGAGCCAGTGTCTGCACTAGATGTATCTATTCAAGCTCAAATATTAAATCTCTTGAAAGAGCTTCAGGAAAAGCTTGGCCTAACATACATATTCATCACGCATGACTTATCTGTCGTAAACCATTTCTCTGATGATATTGCTGTTATGTATTTGGGACAGATAGTTGAAAAGGCGCCAGCAGAAGAACTTTTCGATAATCCAATTCATCCATATACGCAAGCCTTGCTTTCTGCTATTCCTATTCCAGAGTTAGGACATAGAAGAGAGAGAGTAAAGCTGAAAGGCGAAATTACAAGCCCTATCGAGCCACCTCAGGAGTGTAGGTTTGCTAAGCGCTGTCTCTATTGTGATGAAAAGATTTGTAAGAGTGCTATTCCTCAACTTATCGAGGTTAAACCTAATCATTTTGTTGCTTGTCCACTTAAGCAAAAAGAATTGGGTTTCAATATCTAAAACAAAAAATAAAGTAATGAAGAGTGACTTGTTTTTAGAAAAGAAACAAGTCGCTTTTCTTTAGCTACTTCAATTGTGGTAATATTGCAATATGAGAAAAAATGAGTGCAAAAAATTCTATCAAGTAACAAAGCATACAGATAATGAAATAACTCTCTTCCTGCAGAAAAATAGAGAAGAGGGATTGTCATTAAAAAAGGTAACAGGTAATACATTTGTCTTTGAAAAAAAGCCATACGATGGAAGAAAAGTTTGCGCTCTTTCTCTCTATGCAAAGGGCCATGATGTCTCAACAGAGCTACAGGTGAGAGAAGAACTTGTTTATTTAAGAAGTAAAGGTTGGGATACTATAACTGTAGGGAAGCCAGAAACTCTTTCAGATAGCAGACGACACGTTTATTTAATTGAGGAGATACCTGGTTCAGAAATACCAAAACAAGATGAAAAGTATGAAAAGAAAGCTGAAAGAAGAGGAAAGAGGAAGGCGCTTTCAAATTTAGTTCTATCTATCTTATTGCTCTTTGTTACTTACTTCCTCTTTTCTCATAGCATTGTGAAAGTAGTATCTTCAAACTTCTATATTTTCTCGGCAGTTATTCTTTCTCTCTTCCTTTTATTTTCTTTCACACTAAATCTCTTGTCGTTCTTTGAAAGAGTTTTAAAGCTTACTAAGAAACCATATTTAGATATTTCAACTAGAGTTACCTTTTTCTTTCTTTTGGCCCTTTTTGCATTTCTTTTAATAGATTCTTTTCTTGGCGAAGCAAAGAGTAGTGAGAGAGTAAAGATAGGCTCTTCAACCTATAAGCTTTATAGTGATGAAATACCTCTTTCCCTTGAAGATTTAGGCGGTAATACGAAAGGAAAATATCGAACTACAATAAAGAGGGAGAATAAATCTTTCTTAGCAGAATACAATACCTATTTTGATGAAAGCTTTGGTATCGAAGAGGGTGAAACTATCTATGATAATGCTAAGATGGAAGATATAAGTTATGTAAGTTACTCTATTTTTTCTTCTCCATATAGTTGGTTACGTAAAAGAGCTGAAAAAGAACTTTATAGTCAAAATAGTAAAGCAAATAACGAAACAATAATTCGAGAAGGAGATTCCTTCATCGTTGTTAAAAGTGGATTTCCTTTAGGAAAAGAAGGAATTAAAAAGATTTCAAATCTACTTTAAGGGACCAAATACAATCTTTGGTTCAAATTTGTCTCCTATCATATTCCTACTGTAATTTTGGAAAGGTTTTTTCTATTTCTAATCTTCAATTTATGCGACGCTTTTACTAGAGTTACCAAATTCAATAGACAGTGTCTGTTAGATTGCCATGGTCTCATTATTGCGGACTGTTGTTGATTTTGGACCAGACAAACGCAGTTTTTACAACGGAATCTTGTATCTTGTTTGTTTGAGAGGGATGCAGCCCCAGAGGGATGGATACCATCCAATTTAACTTAATAAAGCAACCTTTATATTACTATAAATGAACAAAATATGATTAAAATCTAACCACTTTGAGACTTAACTTATGCTAAAAGGGGTGCGACAATATGAAATATGGAGAGACGGCGTTTATTGTTAAAAGCCTGTCTCAAGAGAGTCGATGAAGGATCTCTAAGAACCATTTGTAAAAAAGCAATCCTCACTGACATTGAGACAGACATTATCGCTATGACTTGTTCTAGAGACTATGACATACGATATATATCAGATGCGTTGAATGTTAGCCAATCGACTCTGCAAAGGAAGAAAATGAAAGCAGTAGAAAAACTTCTCTTCCGTCTGAGAATAGAAACTATCATTCCCTAGAAGAAATCAAAATGAAGGTAGAACAGTTCACATTCAACTGATTTCTGAAAGTTTAGTCATAGAAATCATTTACGTAGGTATAGTTTAATTGTGCTATAAATGTTAAAGCACCTGGATGTTGCTATTTGTTGGGGCAGATGTAGTTTCTGACAGCTAAAATGTAGAAAAATCACTTCCGATTTAATCTAAAAAAGATTTTGTCGAAAGTGATTTATTTTTTTAAGCAATAGTCTTTCTAATTAGTCTTCATTTATAGCTTGTTTTCTTCTTTTTGCTTTTAAGAAACTCTCTTTAATAACAGGACCAACTGTCTGAATGAGAATAACAATAATTAGGACTAGACCCTGGAATGTGTCTTGAATATCGGCACTGAGAGATGGAATAGAGACTATGATGAAGTTAATAGTGGTGTAGGATAGGGCACCAAATAATACGCCAAGAAGATTTCCCTTTCCTCCAGACATGCTTACTCCACCAAGTACGACTGCAGCAATAGCGTACATTTCATAGCTCTGTCCTGAAGAAGCTGGGGTGATATTTCCAATCTTACAAGCCTGCAAAAATGATGCAACACCAACTGTTAATCCTGTAATTACAAATACAGAAATCTTAACAAATGTAGTATTAATACCACTTAAATGAGCACTTTTCTCATTTGAACCTACTGCATAAACACTCTTTCCATATTTTGTTTTCTTTGTGAGGATGATGAAGATTACAACCATTAATAAGAAAACAAAGGTAATATATGGGATAGAGAAGGCTGAGAAGCCAAATTTTCCTGTTCCAAACTTCATTCTTAAGAACTCATATTTGCTATTTGTTCTAAGAAGAGCAAATTGGCTTGAGTTGGATCCTGAAATTGAAGAATCTACCGTTCTGACTACAGAAAGAGTTAGTGAGCGATATATTAACATGGTTCCGAGTGTTACGATAAAAGGAGGCATCTTTGCGAGTCCTACAAGTAACCCATTTATTAATTAAAGATTTCATAACTTTATGAACTATACAAACCAGCAAAAAACTCTATAAAACGTTGATATTCAAAGTTTTCACAAGCAATCAGACCTCCAGACATGGTTTATATCATGT
>JBNMJW010000021.1:0-19747 GCA_050874025.1 Candidatus Ornithospirochaeta sp. | reverse complement strand
TAGCTATTTTCTTATATTAAAAGAAATTATTTGAGTTAAAAGATGTTTATTATAGACATTTCAATTGGAAAAAGGGTTAGCTAAAGTATTGCAAAGATTATGCGACTGAATAGTTACCTATCCCCCTTATATAAAATCCTTACCTAATTCATTTTGGATTGCTAATTGTATTCACATTATACATCTTTCATCAGTTTTTTGTGTCTATAGAAAGTTTTCTGAAGTGTTTACTGAGTAAACACTACAAAAAATTAAAAAGAAAGAGAACGCTTCTTTTGCCATTTACCAATGAGTCTATATTTTAAGCATAGCAGTCAACAAATGGATGCCAATGGGACTTGTTCTATGCTTCTTCCCCATAAACCTTAATTATTTCATTAAGGAAATCTTTTTCTGAGAAGTCTTTGTTGTAAACAATGCGGGTCTCTCTTACCATGCTGAAGTTTTCAATCGGGAGGGCTACGACCTTACCTTTTTTAAGCTCATCAAGGCATGCGCTTCTAGGAAGTATTGATACGCCCATATCTTTTCTTATTAAGTCCTTAATTGTTGCAATATTATCGACCTCAAGAATTACATCAAAAGATGAAATTGACTCATTATTGCTCTCTAACGTTGACTCAAAAAGTGTTCTTGTTCCAGAAGAGACCGTTCTTAATATTAGCTTTTGTTTTTTTAAATCTGTTAAAGATATTACGCTATTACGAGCAAAAGGGTTTGATGGAGACATTACACAAACTAGATAATCTGTATCTAGCATCATCGAAGAAAATCGAGTATCAAGCAAAGGTCCATCAATTATTGCTAGGTCCAATTCATAAGATTCAAGTTTATCATAAAGATTATTTATGGTATCAGTAGTTAAAATAATCCTTAAGCCCTTATGGCCTTTACCAACTTTTGCAAGAGAAGCTGCTGTTAAATTGCTCTCACAGGTATGTGTAATACCTACTCTAAGGAGAGAAAGAATCCTATTTTTTCCTGCCAATTCAAGGACCATTTTATCATTTAAAGCCTTCATTCTTCGTGAATATTTAAGTACTATTTCCCCTTCTGGAGTTAAAATTAACCCCGTTTTATTACGTATAAGCAGTTTATGTCCAACCTCATCTTCAAGTTGTTTTATTTGATGACTTACCGCAGGTTGAGTCATCCCAAGTTCTTCTCCTGCTTTTGTAAAATTTTGCTTCTCAGCGACTTTCATGAAAGTGTTCATTAGTATGCTTAACATAGCTTCTCCATAAACAATATTTATCAATATAGAAAATAATATAATTTGATTTTATTTTATTCGATTCCTAAGATATGTCAATCAACTCACCTAAAGGGAATTAAGTATGAATTTTAGAGAAACAATAAATTACAGCTTAAAGTATAAGTTCTTTCATTTTTTTCATAGTTCGAAGTGTTTCATTTCAGTTAAAAATGAGTTAAATCTTAATAAACCTTCTTATGAGTCTTTTCTTATTGGCATAAAACAAAAAGAAGGAAGAAGCGGAGTAATAGTTGCAAACATTATCCTTTCAATTATTCCATTATGTCTTTCTGTTCTTTTGGATGTATGCAATGTAAAGAGTCTACTGTCACAGTCTTACTACATTGGCCTTATTTTTCTTTTTTGCCTGTTTACTGCGATAAAATTTAACTACATCATACCAAGAGATTTAAAGAATTTTACAGAATTAGTTTTCTCTGTACTTTCTCTCTACTTTACAGGATTATTTGGCTTAACTTTTTTCGCACTTTTAGTTTTTGAAAACTCTGCTTCTATCTCATTTTGTGAGGTTTTAAAATGACAACGCCTTTATTTGAATTATTACATATATCATCATCTGTATCTAAAATTATAGTCTCAATTTCATTGATGCTATTTAGTGGTTTTCTCTTCACTAGAGTCACAAAGAAATTAAAACTTCCAAATGTAACTGGATATATTCTTGCAGGCATTGCACTCGGCCCTTTCTGTTTAAATGTTATTCCAACATCAATAATCGAAGGAATGGACTTTATTGCAGATATCGCTCTCGCTTTTATTGCCTTCAGTACTGGAGAATTCTTTCAGCTTGAAACACTTAAGAAGAATGGTCTAAAGGTTGTAATTATTACTGTATTTGAATCTCTACTTGCATCCATACTTGTTTTCTTTGTTACATGGGGAATTCTTGGTGTAGATAGGCCTTTTGCTCTTATTCTTGGCGCTCTTGCAGCTGCGACAGCTCCAGCATCAACAGTTATGACAATCAGACAACTAGGAGCTAAAGGCGATTTCGTCGATACCCTTTTGCAAGTCGTTGCTTTAGATGATGTTGTGGGTTTAATAGCATTTTCGGTTGCTATTTCACTCTCAACAACAAGCGCAATTAGTTCGTTCTCAATACTTTCAGTTCTTAAACCTTTGTTTATAAACCTTGCAATATTCCTTTTAGGTGGACTTTTTGGTTTAGTATTGAAACTTCTATTACATAATAGGTCTACAGATAACAGACTTATTGTTTCTATTGCAATTCTATTCTCATTCTGTGGTATCTGTGCTCTTCTCGACACCTCACCTCTTTTAGGATGCATGGGTATGGGCATGGTATATATCAACACAACAGGAGACGAAAGACTATTTAAGCAACTCAATTATTTCAGTCCTCCGATTTTGTTATTGTTCTTTGTTCGCTCTGGCTTAAACTTTGACCTAGGATCGCTATTCTCCTCATCAGAAAGTATCGCATCTGTATCGTTAATTACAGTTGGAGTTATCTACTTCTTTGTTCGTATTGTTGGTAAATACCTAGGAGCCTTCCTTGGTTGTCTATGCACAAGAAAAGACAAAAGAGTACGTAACTATTTAGGTTTAGCACTAATACCTCAAGCAGGAGTTGCTATTGGTCTTGCCGCTCTTGGAGCAAGAACTCTTGGAGGAACAGAAGGCGAAGCTTTAGAGACAATCATTCTTGCGTCATCTGTTCTTTATGAGTTAATAGGGCCTGCTTCTGCTAAGCTTTCTTTGTATTTATCACATTCATATTCAAATAAAATAGAGGATGTTGCACCTGTAATTGAAAACGAAAAAGGAAAGAGTGAATTAGACTTACTTATTGAGAGAATTCATGCAATTCAAGATAATTTACCTAAACACAAAACTCCAATGGAAGAAGATGAGGAGGCATTCTCTGAAGGTGCAGATGAGCATGCTGCAGCGACAATGTTACCACGTCGTCTAAATAAAATGAGGTGATTAGAAAAAATGAACGAATTATTAAAACTTATAGAATCTGACCCGATTACAAAGCTTATTGGCGCTTGGTGTTGTGATATCTCAATTGGATCTGTTATCTTTCGTTTAGCTCTTTCTTTAATTTTATCGTTTGCGCTTGGGTGTGAACGCTCAAGTAAGCGTCACTCAGCAGGGCTAAGAACATTTGTTCTTATTTGCTTCTCTTCTACATGCGCTTCTCTTTTAGATTTGGTTTTAATCACTAGCTTTAATGTAGGTTTCCCTCTTCTCTCTAGCGCAACTGTTGTTGCTAGTGCCCTTCTTAGTATTAACTCCGTCCTCTTTTCTTCAAGGAGCCAAATCAAGGGATTAACAACATCAGCAGGCCTTTGGTCATCTGTATTCTTAGGCTTTGCTGCAGGCTTGGGGCTTTATACGTTAACGATTGTAATATTCATCTATTTAATCTCGATTCTTGCTCTATTCCCTTCATTTGAAAAATATCTAAAAAACAGATCGAACCATTTTGAAGTGCATTTGGAGTTAACACAGACAAGTTTTTTGCAAGACTTCGTATCTGTATGTCGTAAGCTTGGACTAAGAATTGATGATATAGAGGCTAACCCCGCTTATCGTGGATCGGGATTATCTGTATATACAATTACGCTCACTATTTGCAGTACTGAACTAAAGAAATTCAAAACTCATAAGGAAATTATTGAGGCCTTAGCAACGCTTAACTATATCTATCATATAGAAGAGCTAAATTGAGATAGATCTTTTGCCTTCTTTCTCTTGCTATTTAGGATGAAGAAGGCAACTATACAAACTATAGAGGAAACAAGTGAACCTGATGCTGTCACAAGACCTATTGGAAAAAGGTTTGTTGGGAAAAGTGCAGAGAAGAAATAAACACCTGGTATCCTAACCAAGACTATCGCAATAATGTTGTGTATAAATGAAATTCCAGATTTTCCTAAAGCACAGAAGTAACCACTAAATGCGAAGTGTATTCCAGCAAATATAGTGTCAAAGACATAACCCTTTAAGTACTCTTCTCCTGCTAAGATTACATTTGTATCTTTGACGAACAAAGAAACAACAGAAGCACCATAGAATTGCATAATAATTGTTACTATAACCCCAAATGAAACTGAGATAAGTAAGGCATAGTAAAGCGTGCTTTTTGCTCTTTTTTCTTCTTTTGCTCCTAAGTTTTGAGATGCAAGTGCAGAGACGCTACTAAGCATAGAAGAAGGAACAAGGAAAAGAAAAGAGATTATCTTTTCAACTATGCCGACAGCTGCTGCGTCAACAAGCCCTCGTCTATTCATTATTATTGTAATTAAAATGAAAGCTATTTGAATTAGACCATCTTGCAGAGCTATTGGAACACCAATTGAGAGAATGCTTTTTATCTCTTTTTTGTCATTGCTAAAATCTTCTTTGTGTACTTTTAATCCATTATTCTTTTTCTTTAGATAAATAAAAGATGAGATAACGCTTATTGTTTGAGAAAGAACCGTACCTAGTGCTGCGCCACTAGGCCCAAGGCCCATATAACCGATAAAGAGCAAATCTAAAACAATATTTGAAATACAAGCTATGAGAATAAAGTACATTGGAGATTTTGAATCCCCAAGTCCTCTAAAGACAGAACTAATAATGTTGTATGCAATAATAAAAGGGATTCCTAAGAAACAAATAACAAGATAGCTTTTGGTCCCCTCGATTGCTTCTAGTGGCGTAGACATTATAGAAACAATAAAAGAAGACAACAAAAGAAGAAGTACAGTTAAGAGAACAGCAACAAAAGAAAAAAGCTTAATCGTACTAGCTATATATTTTTCAGCATTCCTCTTCTCTTTTGCACCAATAGCATGTGAGATTGTTACAGTTGTTCCCATAGCAAGACCTACGACCATAACAGTTATCATATGCATAACTTTGCTTCCTATAGACACAGCTGTAGTGCTTTCAACTCCTTCAAATTGACCAATTATCATTAAATCTGCTAAGCCATACAAGGTTTGAAGGAAATAAGAAAAGAGATATGGAACTGAAAAACAAATTAAGTTCTTAAAAACACTTCCTTTAGTTAAATCCCTTTCCATCTTGTTACCTGTCTTTTTTTCTTTTAGCATTTACTCTTTTTTTTGTCTATCTTGCGACTTGATTATTCAACATCAAAAACAGCATAGCCTTATAAAACTATGCTGTACTAATTTGATCAAAATAGCTCTTTAGATTATTTCTTCTGTTTCTCCATCAAAAAGATAGACACTATCGCGGGGAATATAAAATGTAAACAAGCTATCCATTGCTGGCGTATCATGTGGATTCACCTTCAATATGGCCTTCTCAGATGATATATCGACATAAACATTTGTATTATCACCAAGAAGTTCTGTAAGCTCAACATTAGCATTTAATTTATAAGAGCTATCATCTCCACAAAGAGCAATCGCTTCAGGTCTAAAGCCAAAAACAATCTCCTTATTCTCATATTTTTCTTTCTTTTTGCTATCTAGTTTAGCTCCCAGGTCAATTTCATTGTCGCCAATTAATATCTTTCCATTATGAAGAGTAGCTCTTATAAAATTCATTGGAGGCTCACCAATAAAGCCAGCAACAAACATGTTAACAGGATTAAAATACAACTCGTATGGAGTTCCTATCTGCTGTATATAACCTTCTTTCATGACAACGATTCTATCAGCCATTGTCATAGCCTCTGTCTGGTCATGAGTTACATATATCGTAGTTGCTCCTGTTTTCTTGTGTATCTCTGTTATTTCAGAGCGCATCGTTACACGCTGCTTAGCATCCAAGTTAGATAGTGGCTCATCCATTAAGAAGATGTTAACCTTTCTTATTATCGCTCTACCTACAGCAACACGCTGTCTCTGTCCTCCGGAGAGAGCTTTAGGAAGACGATCAAGATAGTCTGTAAGGCCTAATATTTGGGCTGTTTTCAGAACTTTCTTTTCGATAACATCTTCATCAACACCTTGAAGAGTAAGTCCAAAAGCAAGGTTATCATAGACAGTCATTTGGGGATAAAGAGCATAGCTTTGGAATACCATAGCTATCCCTCTTTCTCTAGGACCTTTCTCGTTTACTCTCTCTCCGTTAATAAGAAAATCACCTTTTGAAATATCCTCTAAGCCAGCAATCATTCTAAGTGTTGTACTTTTTCCACAACCAGATGGCCCAACAAGGACAATAAACTCTCCTTTTTCTATATCGAGATTGAAGTCATGAACAGCATGAAAGCCATTTGGATAAATCTTATTAATATCTTTTAAGCTAAGGTATGACATTCTATTCGCCTCCTTCTACTTTCTTTTTTGCGTCTTTATATATATTTCCTATTACATTCTTTATTTTTATAAACAAGAGATCAAAAAGAAGGAAAAACAATCCAAAACTAAAAGGTTCCATCGGAAATAAAACAACATCTTGTTTTTCTGTCAGAAGCAAGAGTGTTTTATTCATTAAGAGGTATGTCATATATACACAAAAGACTAAAACAAATGCGTATATGACATTCTTTATAAGTGAAAGATAGCCTTTCTTCGGAAACATCATCCACCTATCATATTCACCATCTGTTTTAGCTAAAAACCGAAGAATACTATTCTCCAATATATCTAGAACAAAGCCCATAGCAAGACTTGTAACAAAGTACAAATCTAGCGATGACGGTATATATAAGCCAAGTCCCCAAATAAAGAAGTAACAGACCACTCCACCAAACCAGAACTTAATTAAATAAGCTTTTATTCTAGACGATAGATTTATCTTAGATTTAGTTTTGTACTTTTCTAATTCTTCTTTTGAGTATTGAGGAGTATTAGATTCATCTGCACTAACAAGCTCCTCTATTTTTTTACTCTTAAAAGAATAATCTTCTTTCCTCTCTTTTGGCATTAAGACTCTCCGGAGATATCAATTGCTTCCATATCATCATAGCCATCAACTTCAATTGAAGTATTAATCTTTCTTAAAGCCTTCGAATAAAGAGGTAAAAGAGCAACAAGCAAAACAGATATAGCTAAAAACACAATATGATTAGAAAGCACTGTTGCTGCACGTGATATGTAAATAGTAGTTTGGTTAACTACAATAGGATTGTTTTCTCTGAAAACAGCACTATAAATAAGTGAACGATATTTATAATCTGCAAAGATAACAACACCAGACATAACAAAAAGAAGAACAAGCATTGCTTTATTTACCTTCTTTCTGTGAGGAAAAGCATTTAAGAAACAAACAATCGACAATATAGAGAAGAGCATAGTAATAAAGCCACAAAGCCCCATGCCACTTCCTTGTATCTTTGCTGTTGTATTAGAAATACTTGTTAAGTTTAAAGAATAATAAAGGAAGGTTAAAATGTACGCAAAAAGAGCAATACGCTGAGGTGAACGCTTAATAGCTACTACCTTTTTTCTTAGCCACTCTTTAAAGCCTTTTCTCTCTTTCATAGGTTTTCCTCCTTTGTAATTCTAAGTGTTGTTTCTTTATCAAAGAAATGCATTTTGTCAAAAGAAACACAAGCCTTATCGCCAGGAGAATAGGTACACCAGCCTCTTAGCTTTCCTGTTATCTTATCGTAGGTTTTTTCTTCATCTCCAATATGTCCATGAACAAGAGTATTCATTCCTAAGTTCTCATTTGATGAAATGAGGATAGGAACATCTTGGCCACTTACAACATTTTCTGGCCTTACTCCTAATACAATTTCCTTGCCAACATAAGCTTTTAGAAGATCTTGATCATCTTTCCCTAATGGGATGGTAAAACCTTTTCCTTTAAGAGTAGTTTCTTTAACTAAACAATCAAAGAAATTCATTGGAGGTAGACCAATAAAACCAGCAACAAACAAATTACGAGGAGTATCATAAAGTTCTAGCGGCGTTCCAATTTGTTGTACATGTCCCATAGACATGCAAACTATTCTGTCTGCTAGCGTTAAAGCCTCTGTTTGGTCATGAGTAACATAGAGCATTGTTGCTTTTAGCCTCTTATGTAGCAACAAAATTTCCCTTCTTGTTGAACCTCTAAGCTTTGCATCCAAGTTAGATAGAGGCTCATCAAATAAGAATACCTTTGGTTTACGTACTATTGCTCTACCCATAGCGACACGCTGTCTTTGTCCACCTGAAAGCTGGTTCGGTTTCTTATTTAATTGTGTTGTTAAATTCAATATTTCAGCAGATGCAAGAACCTTTTTATGAATCACATTAGGATCTTCTTTTCTAAGAGTTAGAGAAAAAGCCATATTTTCATATACAGTCATATGGCCATAAAGCGCATAGTTTTGAAAGACCATTGCCATATCTCTATCTTTAGCAGGAGTTGTTGTTATATCTTTTCCATCTAACAACAGTTCTCCTTTTGTTATATCTTCCAACCCTGCAACCATTCTAAGCGTTGTACTTTTTCCACAGCCAGAAGGACCAACAAGAACAATCAATTCTCCATCTTTAACAGAGAGATTAAAGTCATATACTGCCTGAACATTATTGTCATATATCTTATCAATATGTTTTAAGATTAATTCTGCCATTTAGTCTCTTCTAACCTCTTCTTTTAATGTTTTTAGGTACTCTTTGAGTTCTCTAGAACGTATAATGCCAATTATTGCAGCAGAAAGAAGACAGAGCGCAGACAAGACTAAATAGACAATACATCTAACAAATTGTCCACTCTCCATAACTCTTCTTTCGACAGATGAAACAACAACAATTGTATTGTGTGCTTTAAATGGAATGATAAAAATTCTTACAAATTGGATAATGCCTAAAACAATCAATAAATATGAATACTTTTCATTGTATTCTTTAACACCTTCACTAGATAAAAAGGCTAGTAACATAAATACAAGATTATAAATTATTGATGCTCCAATTATGATATTATAATAAAAGGTGCCAACATCAGATTTATAAATGGAAACGAAGAAGAATACATCAAATAAAATAGCGACAATAACTAGAGATGAACTTAGTTTATTTCTAGTGTAGCGCATGCGATCTTTTTTTATGAGTTTATCTGCATCATTCATGTCGCTCTCCCTCCTTTATTAATCTTTCTTCTTCTTTCATCAGCTTTATCTTCCAAATTACATTGTATATATTTAGACCACAGCTAACTAATGCAAGAAGCGAAACTATATAATGAACATCGAACCAAAATGTTGATTCTGTATATTTCTGATTGAACATTTTTGCATGCATTTTTAATGCATCAAAATCTAAAGACAGCCACTGTCCTTTAAATTTTTCAATCTCAACATGAGACCAAACAACTAAATAAAGTGCAAAGATGACAAATAAAGCAACTGCAACATAGTTACCTATATAATACTTTCTTCTCTTATTTGTTTGCGTAATAAAAAGAAGTACAGAAAGAAGTATCAATACTATTGCAGAAATAAGAAAACTCTTATTAAAAGGTTGCATGTTGTAATAAACAATAGAACCAGAAACTGTTGTCTCAGTTAAGTCTGATGGGTTCATCATTGTAGAATACAAACAGTCATATAGATCTGTCATAATACCAAGTGAATAAATAAAAAATACAACACCAACAAAGAGTGCAAAATAACAGATTATGTTCTGAAATGTCATCTGTTTCTTATACATAATCACTCCCTTAAAAAGAATATCTCAGGAGAAGGCTATTGCCCTCTCCATGAGAATAGAATTACTAATTTAAACTCTGATAGAACTTTAATAATCTTGTCCAAGCACTCTGCTTTAAGAGTAAGTACTGCTCACCATTCCAATCTGTTCTAACCTTGTTAGCAAGGTTTTCTGCGTTATGTGCACCATCAACTGTGTATCCAAAAGCAATCTGTGAACAGAAGAGGTTATCATTATTCTTCTGCTGGTTAAATTCTTTCTGGAGTTCTGTATAAGTATTGAGAGTATCAATCTCAATCTTTGTTGATGGAAGAGTTGTAGGAACAGATGTATACCACATATTATCACAAATAGCTAATTCAGGATGCTTAATTGTTCCAAGGCCAATGGCTGTACTAATCTTTCCAGCACCTTCCTTACCTACCTCACATGTGCACTGATATTCAAATGCCTGGCTCTTAGCAAATGAAAGTGTTGAACCGAGGTAATAACGAGCAAAGTTTGTATAGTTGCCACTTGCAAGTGTCCATAATAATTCGTTAGTAACATCAGCAATTACTGGCATCTCCTTTCCGTTGAAAGAGAATGTCACATAGCTTCCATCACTATTTGTCTTGATGAATACATCTGGGCCATAGCTCATGAGAATCTGACCCTTTTCACTGAAAGCGTAGTCAATTAATGCGAGAGCAGCATAAAGCTTATTTGTGTCATCTCCAACACCTGCCTTACTAATTGCCCAACCATCTGTCTTAACAGAACGCCAAGACTCTGTGAATCTCATATAAACGCCATCTTTGTTTGTTCCATCGAACCAACGTGCAACAGGAACCATGACAGCCATGTACTTCTCTCCTTCTTGGAGCTTTGTTTCGTTCATGATTGTCTGAGTCTGGTTATAGTCATAGCTCATGAAACCAAGATCATTCTCAAGCATTGTTGAAGATGATTCTTTTGAAGATTCGATATAAGACTTAGAAATTAAGCCTTCTTCTGCCATCTCGTGCATTCTTTCGAGTGCAACATATGTGCTTACTTCACTTCTAGCATCTTTCAAAGAACCATTTGTATCGAAATAGAGATAATCTTGTCTTGACTCTAAGCCACGAACACCAAAGAGAGAACCTGCAAATCTGAAGAGGTCAACTCTTCTCTGGTTATTGTTGTCTTCACGAGAGAATAAGCCTTCAACAGTATCTGTTCCGTTGAGTGTATATGCGTTAGCAACAACACATCTAAGAAGAGCAACAAGCTCATCTGCATCCCAAGCAGCATCCTGTCCAGCAAAAAGGTCAGATCTTGTTGTTCCATAGTAGCCATCATATGCTTCATCAATATACTTACGTAGCATATTAACAGCATCAACACCACTTACTTCACCCTTAGCTAAAGCATCATTCATTGTTGCAACAATGTTGCCAGCCTTGTCATAATTCTTTGTTAAAGAAATGACAGCAGTTCCTTCCTTGTTTACTGCATCAACTGTAACAGAACCACTTGTTGGCATATATGGCTTATATTTAGCACTCTTAAGAGTTCCACTCTTTTCTGCTGTAAATAAACCTTCTCCATCAAGAAGTTTACAAAGCCAATCAACTCTCATTAATGGCATTCTTTCAATATCATTAACACCATCAAAGTAAGGAGAGAAGTAGATAGCACCTGTTGATGTGTCACCTGTGATAGAGAGTCTAACAATTGGATTTGCATCTAAATATGCCTTGAAAGATGGCATCATATCTAAGTATTCAGCGATATTAACAAAACTTCCCTTTGCGCCGTAATCATTAAGAGATGTAGCGTTTCCAGATACGATATCAACATCAGCTAATCTTTCTGCCCAATACTTAAGTTCGTTTGTAGCACTGTTTCCCTGGTACTTGTCTTCAATCTTGATGTTTAATATCTTTTCAACCTCAACCCAAGTTGGTTTTAGGTCTCCAGCATGATATGTAACACCTGCAAGTTCAATACCATCTTTTGCAACATCTGCATCAATTGTAAGACCTGTCTTCTTGCTGTTGTATCCAGTAGCCATTCTTAATACTGTACCATCAGCATAAGAGAGAGTCTTAGCCTCTTCTACTGTACTTGCTGTTGCAGTAGTAGTTGTTGTTGTTTCTGTTGGTGCAACTGTAATTTCTTTACCACCATTAGCAAAGAGAGCACAAGAAACTAATAAAGCAACAACCATTGTCAAAAATGATTTTTTCATAATTTCCTCCATTTTGAGACTATATTTTTTTGTTCTTTATTCTTTAACGCCACCCACATTAACACCCTTAGCAAAGTACTTTTGTATGAAAGGATAAATAATGAGAATAGGAACAATTGAACAGACGATTAAAGCGTAAATCATGCTGTCAGAAGCAAATACTTCATTCCAACCAGCCATTGCTTCAGGGTCTGTATACTCTTCAAGCATAAGCCTTATATAAACCATAAGAGGGTGCTCATTTGAATTACTAATCATCTGTCTAGCCCAGAAGTATCCGTTCCATCTTGAGATTCCAAAGAAGAGAGCAACTGTTGCTATTGTAGATTTGCTCATTGGAATATAAACCTTTGTTAAGACTTGGAACTCAGTTGCACCATCAACTATAGCGGCCTCTTCGATATCTGAAGGAACTCCTTCAAATGCATTTCTTAGAAGAATGATATTCATCGCTGCCATACCCATAGCAATGATTACAAGCCACTTATCGTCAGTAATACCCACGCCATTAAAGACAGCTTTTGTATTTAAGTAGTTCAAATACTGAGGAACAATACCTGCACTGAACCACATAGTAAAGACAAGGAAAAAGTTAAAAAACTTTCTAAAAAGTAGACGCTTTTTCGATAGTGCGTAAGCGCCTAAAATTGAATATCCAAGTGCCCAAATTGTTCCAAAGAGTGTTATATACAGGGTGTTGGAATAAGCATTCCAGAACATGTTGTTACTAAACATTCTGCCAAATGCTTCAAACTGAACATCTTTTGGAAACAAGAGAACTTCAGCATACTCAACAGCCTTTCTTCCACTGATAGAAGAACTTATTGCATAAACAAAAGGATATAAGCAACTAAGCGCAAAGATTGTTAAAAGGGTATAGCTTATTACTTTAAATATTAATTCTGTTGTTTCTAGCCTTCTTTTCATCTTTTTCTTCCTTAGTAGAGAGATACATTACTTGCTTTCCTTGCAATGGTGTTTGCACCTATTACAAGAAGCATTCCAATAACGTTGTTCATCATCTCGGCCGCACTCGCAATGCCTTTACTAGCTCCCTCTAAACCATAGCGTTGGGCAAATGTGGAAACAACATCAGCTGTAACATAAGTATTTGTGTTATAAAGAAGAAGAACCTTTTCATATCCTATACTTAGCAAAGAACCAATACGTGTTATAAGCATGATTACAATAGTTGAAAGGATACATGGTATAACAACATATCTCATTTGAGCCATCTTTCCCGCGCCATCAATTTGCGCAGCTTCATAGCTTGTTGGAGAAATAGCAATAATAGCTGCAAAATAGACAATACTACTATATCCTGCATCTTCCCAAATTCCACTAAGTTGGTAGATACCTCTAAAGAAGTTTGGGTTATTTAGTAGACCAGCTCTTGCTACACTATTTGAAATTAAGCCAAGTTTTTCTAATAGTTGAGAAATAACACCATAACTTGTTGTAATTGAACCTTGTTTTACAAGCATCACTACAAGTGATGTCATAACAACTGTTGACATAAACTTAGGCAAATATGTGAGAACTTGGTAAACGCTTCGACAGACATTTGATTTAATTTCATTAAAAAATAGAGCAAGAATGATAGGGACAGGAAAACCAAAACAAAGACCATAGAAAGAAAGTAAGAATGTATTACGAAGAGCTCTCCAAAACTCTGTAGAAAGGGCATCTCCTCCTACAAGTAATCTTCTGAAATATGAAAAACCAGAGAAAAGCTGTTCAGATACAGGCAAAACTTCATCTGAAACTTTAAAACATCCCAATAGCTCATACATAGGAAAATATCGCCAGAAGAGGAAGACAAGTAGCATTGGTAAAAGCATTAAGTATAGTCGCCAATCTTTCAATATTGTACGCCCAATATGGAGCCAATAATGCTTTTCTACATCATCTCTTACCCTCTGTTCTGGGTTTTCATAATAGCTCTTGTTTTTTTCGTCATATTCAAGATAATCAGTTGCTTTAACTTTCATTATCTTTTCTCCTCATTCTCTTCTTCTATTCGTCTTAGATAGCTAATTTGATCCTCAAATAGGCCATCTATTCTTCTTACAATTAAAACTATTACAACTGCAAAAACTCCACTAAGAGCATCTGTAGTTATAAAATCGATTATTGATTCTATTTTTCCGCCCATAAACAATGAAACTATATAACGCCCTATCTGCATAAAAAGAGCTATCATAACAGCAAATATCATAGATAATAGGCTGCTGTTTCTTATTCTGTCTTTGCCAACATTCACTATTAATGGATAAACGAGAAGAGAAAATAAATTTCCCACAACATAAACTACAGTTTGATCCACGCTTGCTCTTAAAGAAAGAGACAAAAACAATCCCCCCAAAGCGGAATAAATAGAACCAAAAATCCCCCACCGCATATAAACAATCAAAGATAAAGAAGGAACCAAAGAAACTGTGTAAGGCTGACTTTTAAACCAAGATGATCCAGAAATAGCAATAAGAGTTTCAAATAAGCCCAAAAGAAAAGTCCAAATAACCAAATCTATTGACTTATATCTAATAAGGTTGGTCTGTTTTTCCACTTTTTCTCCTTGATTTTTAAAATATTAACTAAGGTATTTTTTTATTTTCAAATCCTTGTCGTAACAATTCATAGATTTGTCAGAAAAGTGCAATTTTTATTTATTGCTCAATTACAAGACTATCTACGCCCTCAACCACCACATTTTCCATCTTTATATCGGCAAAACGCTTTCTTATCGATTTCTCTTCTACGTCAGGTAATCCCCTATACATTTCGGATTCTTTTGGTTTAATTTCTGAAGTACTATTTACAGAGAAATAAGAATCTTTGATTAACAGATTCTCAATCCTAGATTCAGGAAGACCAACGATAAAACCAGCAGAGCTTTTACAGTTCTTTGCAACAATACCCTCTATAGTGATGTTTTTAATCTTTGGTGTTTCTTTGTTTATTTCTTTAGTTTCAAGAGAGAATAAAGAATCATCTGTCGCTCCACACTTATAGTACATATTGAAAGCAATAGGACAGAGAGAGTCGATTATGTTCAAATTAGAGAAGAGAATGTTCTCAATCTTCCCCCCGCGTCCCCTTCTTGTTTTAACTCTTATTCCTCTATCTGTTCCAAGGAAATTACAATTTTTAAATGTTACGTTTTTTATGCCAGCAGCTGTTTCACTACCAATGACAGCACCACCATGAGCCGAAGTAACTGTACACTCTTCAATAAGAACAGATTCTGTTGGGATGTTTACAAATATTCCGTCTTCCCCAGCACCGCTTTTAAGACAAATGCCATCATCTCCAACGTTGATGAAACATCCTTTTACATGAACATTTTTACAAGAATCAATATCTATTGCATCTGTGTTAGGAGTATCTGCAGGGTTAACGATAGTTATGTTTTCAATTTCAACTTTTTCTGAAAAGATTGGATGAACTGTCCAGAATGGTGAGTTCATTATTTTTACAGAGGTAATTCTTACATTTTTGCAACTGTTAAACTCAATGAGAGAAGGACGCAAAAACTGTGATTTTCTTCCACCACCACCCTCAGGTTGTCTTTCATAACCTACATTTAAAAGTGCAAGCCTTTTTTCATAGCTTTTTTCTGGCTTAAGAGAATGAAGCTTCTTCTCTCTTGCCTCTTTCCACCATTTTTCACCGCTACCGTCGATTATACCATTTCCTTCTATTGATATATTCTCGCTGTTTTCTGCGTAAATACATGGATGCATGCTCCAACACCTAACACCTTCCCAACGTGTATAGACAGGAGGATAGAGCTCAGGATCATCTATAAATTTCAAAATAGCACTAGGCGATAAATTCAAACCTGAATTAGAGCTTATTTTTATTGGCCCTGTTAAAAAGACACCTGAAGGAATATCTACAATAATACCTGGCTTAGAAAAGGCCAAACTGAATGCACTAGTGTTGTCATAGCATCCATCACCTTTTCCACCAAATTCTGTAATACTAATGTGTATTTTATTATCCATACCATTTTATTCTTATTGTTTTTTTAAATATAAAAACGTTCAATGATAGGATTTATCCGTAATTAGAAAAGGCACATAGATACTCTCTTTTCTCTATGTGTCCTTTTATAACTTTAGATGATTAAAAGAATTAATCCTCGATTGCTTTCTCTATAGCTTTTTTTGTACCGCCAAAAGAAGAAATCATCATTTTAAAATATGAAAGTACTTTTTCATATAACGCTGTTTTGGTTATATCTAAGCCAAATATCTTTTCAGAAGAAAGAAGAGTATATATATTCTTATCCTCTTCTTCAGTTAAAGGCTTACCAACTGTAATGCCACGAAGATCCTCTCTAAGCTCATCTTTCATAGGATCTGGAGACAATTCAAAAGGTCTTCCGCTATCATCGATGGCGAGCAAATAACGCATAAACAAGGCAAAGACAAGAGGAACAACTCTCAACTTCTTAATCTCTTCTGGATCCTTTTCTAGATAAGCTTTTATAGTTTCACCAAATCTAATTGAAAGCTTCTGAGAGCTATCTGTTGCAATACGTTGAGGAGTATCTGGCATAAAAGGATTAGGAAGACGAATATCAATTACCTCATCGATGAATTTCTTAGGATTAATAATCTTCGGGTCTGTTACAACAGGTAGACCCTCTATATAACCTAGCCTCTTTATCATCTTTACAAGATCTTCATCCTTCATCTCTTCATTAATCTTTGTATATGACAAGATACATCCAGAGAGAGCAAGTGCTGTATGAAGAGGATTGAGACATGTTGTAACCTTCATTCTCTCTGTTTTATTTACAGTTTCTCTATCTGTAAAATAAACACCACTCTCTTCTAATTTAGGTCTTCCGTTAGGGAATCTATCTTCTATTACAAGGTACTGAGTCTCCTCTGCATTAACGTATGGTGCAATATATGTATGCTTTGCAGTAATGATTGGGTCCATATTTTCCCAACCCTCTTTCTTTAATGTTTCAAAGACAGATGAATCTGGTCTAGGAGTAATCTTATCTATCATTGACCATGGGAAGCTTACCTTTGTTTCATCTTCTACATATGAAATAAAATTAGCATCTAATGATCCGTTATCGACATAAGCCTTACTGATTAGAAGAATTGCATCTCTAAGTTTTTCTCCATTATGAGAACAATTATCCATACTGACAAAAGCAAGAGGAGCTTTTTCATTTTGATATCGCAAATATAAAAGATAGACAAGCTTACTTAAAAGCATCTTTCCTTCTTTTATATCATTCTTAAAATCTTCTTCGTATCCAGGAAGTAGATTGCCACTATTACTCTTCGTTGCATAACCCTTCTCTGTTATTGTGAAGGAAACCATCTTTAAGCTTTTACTTGTAAATACTTCTTCAAGTCTTTTCCAAGAATCTCTTGCCCTATCTACAACTAAAGCTTCACAAACAGAGCCTATAACTTCTTTATCTACGGAACCATCAGCTTTTAGTGTTATAGCAAGAGTTAAGTTGTCATACTTATCGTATATTCTATCAACAATTTCTTCATCAAAGCCTTCTGCAACAACAATGCCTGTATTCATTAAACCTTTGTTTAAAAGATTTTGGCAAAGAGCAGCAGGGAAAATTCTAAAGATATTTCCAGCGCCAAAATGAATCCATTCAGGATTCTTCTTTGTATTCTCAATAACCTCTTCTCTATTGAAAGAAAAAACCTTTGCCTTATTTTCTTTCTTTATTAAAGCTAAATCTTTAACACTTAATTCCATAACTACGTCCTTATATAAAATATGTAGGAAAGAGCGTCTTTAACTCTTTCATCTCTTTATCTACTTTTGCTAAATGCTTTTCATCTAACTCTACAGCTAGATCTTTTTTTCCTTCTTTAATAGCATCAACGAGGGCTCTGTGTTCGTCTAAAACTGAAGAAACGATAGTTTTATCAGAAAAAGAGAGAATTCTTATTCTCTTATCATTTCCTGTATGAGCACTAATTATCTTCCAGACATTTAAAAGCCCTGCTTCGCTATAAAAGAGATGATGCAAATCATCATCAGATGTATAAAATGAAGAAAAGTTGTCTTCTAAAATATAAGCCTCTTGCATTAAGAGAATGCTCTCAAGCTTTGATATAAAAGCTTTCTGTTCTCTGTCGTTTCTCTCTTTAGCGAGGGCACGTTTAAGAGCTCCTAACTCCATGCACTTACGCATATAGCGCTCTTCTTCAATTATATCTTCATCTAAATATGAGACTCTTGTTCCCCTTTGGGGAAAGATATCAACAAGACGATCTCTTTCCAAACGAAGGAGAGCATCTCTAAGAGGAGAACGTGATACTTGAAAAAGGGAACAGAGCTCTTCCACATTTAATTCCTGTCCAGGATAAAGCGAAAGTGTTGTGATCTTTTCTCTTAGACTATCGTAAACATCCTCCTTCTTATCTTTACTCATACACCCCTCTTCTCGCTCTTATCTATTGCTTCCCAAAGACCAAGTATATATTCTGCGCCAAGAGCTCTATCATATAAGCCATAGCCAGGCATACACTTTTCGCCCCAAATTGTTCTTCCATGATCAGGTCTAATAGGACCATCAAAGCCAATATCATGAAGAGCTTTAACAGCTTCATACATATCAAAGGAACCATCACTAGATAGATGTGCAGCTTCTTCAAATACACCAGGACTAAAATGATGAAGATTTCTTACATGAGCGAAGTGAATTCTTCCCTTACATGAGCGAATGATATGAGGTAAATCGTTCTTTAAATTTGTTCCAAGGGAACCCATGCAAAATGTTAATCCGTTGTATGTTTCGTCAACTGCCTTGAATAATTTGAGAATAGATTCTTCTCCTGTGATGATTCTTGGTAGTCCAAAAACAGGCCAAGCTGGATCATCTGGATGAATAGCCATCTTAATGCCATATTTTTTGCAAACAGGGCCAATTGCCTTTAAGAAATAGACTAAATTATTAAAAAGTTTTTCTTCATCAACACTTTTGTATTCTTCAAAGAGTGTCTTTACTTTACTAAGTCTCTCTGGCTCCCATCCTGGCATAACAAAACCATTGCTATTTTCTGTTGTCTGATCAAAGAAAGTTTGTGGATTAATTGTATCTACAACCTTTTGGTCATAAGCAAGGACTGTTGATCCATCTGGTCTCATCTTCGCAAGGTCTGTTCGAGTCCAATCAAAGACAGGCATAAAGTTATAGCAAACTAAATCTATTCCCTCTTCACCTAGAGCAGTAAGAGATGCGATATAGTTTTCAATGTGCTCATCTCTCTTTGCTGAACCTATCTTTATTGCATCAGAGACATTTACACTCTCTATGCCTTCTATCTTTAATCCAGCATCTTCAACTTCTTTTTTTATAGCTTTTACTCTTTCTCGAGGCCATACTTCCCCAGCAGGAATATCATAAAGAGTTGTAATAACACCACTAACTCCAGGAATTTGTCTAATTTGTTTGAGAGTAACAGAATCAAACTTTGATCCGTACCATCTAAGGGTCATTTTCATATTATCTTCTCCCATAAAGTAACATACTAATATATTAGTGTTTTACTCATAGAGATGTCAAAGATATTTTTAATTACGACTAAAAAAAATGGACCTTGCCAAAACAAAGCCCAATAAACAAGATTGTATTTATTACTCACCCTCGTATTTGACAACTGAGTATACAGG
>JBNMJW010000020.1:0-19803 GCA_050874025.1 Candidatus Ornithospirochaeta sp. | reverse complement strand
TGGCGTGCTACTATTCATATGGGCGTTTCCTTTTTTTTGGTTTCAAGTTAATTATAGGAAATCGCCCTTTATTTTTCTTCTACTAAATCTTCATTACTAATTCTTTTACTTATAAATACCACCTAAAAAGATATTGACCCAAGATATTTTTAATTACGACTAAAAAAAATGGACCTTGCCAAAACAAAGCCCAATAAACAAGATTGTATTTATTACTCACCCTCGTATTTGACAACTGAGTATACAGGATAAGGTTCAAGTGCCTCTCTTCCTTTTAAGTCTACTAACTCCATTAAGAAGACAATAGCAACAACTTCACCACCAAGGCGCTCAACAAGCTTAGTTGCAGCCTTCATTGTGCCACCTGTTGCGATAATATCATCAACAAGGACTACCTTATCACCTTTCTTTATAGCTGTCTTATCTATCTCGATAGTTGCAGAACCATATTCTAGGTCGTAACTCTCTTCAATAGTTGGAACGGGAAGTTTCCCCTTCTTTCTTACAGGGAGAAACGCTTTATTCATGTTGTAAGCCATAGGCATACCAAGAATAAAACCTCTTGATTCAATTCCCCCAATTATGTTGAAGTCAACGTCCTTTACTAGGTCTTGAAGAGAATCTATGACTAACTTAAGCCCATCTTTATCGTTAAGAGCTTTTGTCATATCTCTAAATATAATTCCCTTCTTAGGAAAATCAGGTATTGATCTTAAGTAGTCCTCTATTCTCTTCATTTTCTTTTCCTTTTTACTCCTTATTTATGCATTTTTCTTTAACTTAATAAAAGTAGTTTCGCGTCAATAGTTGAAAAAACTAGACTATTTTTACTTATTTTGTTACTTTTTCTCTTCGAGGGAGTAGGAGCGCATAGCGGACTTGTCAACATACTGGAGAATTCCTGGCCTGTCATAATTCCGAGACTCATACTGAAATAGGTATGGTCTCTTACTGTATCTTTTCAGAAAAAATAAACAGGACAAAAGAGGAAAACATGGACTGGGGATTTTTAATTTTAAACAGTATTCTGCTTGGTGCAGGACTCGCTGTAGACGCATTTAGTGTTTCAATTGCTGATGCAATTGCAGAACCTAATATGAAGAAGAATAAAAAGGTAATGATTGCATTAACCTTTGCTATTTTTCAGATTGCAATGCCACTTATAGGATGGATATGTGTTCACACAATATCTTCCTATTTCACATTCTTCCAACGCTTTATCCCATATATAGCCCTTGCACTTCTATTATACATCGGAATAAAGATGCTTTTGGAGGCAAGAAATAATGATAAAGAAGAGATAGAAAAAGCAGAGCTTCTTTCCTTAAAAGCACTTCTTGTTCAAGCAGTTGCTACAAGTATAGATGCTCTTTCTGTTGGCTTTGCAATTTCTGAATATAATGCTGCTGAAGCAATATTATCATCTCTAATTATCGGCGTTGTAACATTCTTCATCTGTCTTTTTGGTGTTTGGCTAGGAAAGAAAGCTGGAGAAAAACTCGAAAGCCGAGCAACAATTATTGGAGGAGTTGTTCTTATTCTTATTGGCTTAGAGATATTTATAACAAATGTCTTTTTCTAAGCCTCTTTACTTCATCAATAAAAAAAGATAAAAATATAGTGGCAGCAGATACTAGGCAATGAATGCCTCCCAACCCCGCCAGGACAGGAATGTAGCAACGGTAAGAGGAATATTCATGTGA
Organism: Candidatus Ornithospirochaeta sp.; assembly: GCA_050874025.1. Classification (GTDB taxonomy): domain Bacteria; phylum Spirochaetota; class Spirochaetia; order Sphaerochaetales; family Sphaerochaetaceae; genus Ornithospirochaeta. The sequence goes on along the minus strand of JBNMJW010000020.1, from coordinate 18,100 downwards.
CCAAGACTATTTGCTGCTTTTTTTATTTTGTCTGTTGACAAAAAAATAGGAAAGAAAGTATATTTCTCTAAATTCCTACCAAGACAGTAGGAAATAGGAGGAAAAGATGTCTCGTATCTACAAAAATGCAGGAGAACTTATTGGCAATACCCCACTCTATGAGGTATCTAACATTGAAAAGTTACATAACTTAAAAGCTAGAGTATTGGTAAAGCTTGAATACTTTAACCTTACCGGAAGCATCAAGGATAGAATCGCAAAGAGAATGATTGAAGATGCAGAAAAGGCCGGTAAACTAAAGAAAGGTGGTGTTATTATTGAACCAACAAGTGGAAACACAGGAATTGGGTTAGCATCAATCGGTACAAGCAAAGGCTACAGGGTTATTATTGTTATGCCTGAAACAATGAGTGAAGAAAGAAGACTTCTAATGAAAGCATACGGAGCCGAACTTGTTCTTACAGAAGGAAAGAAAGGTATGAAGGGAGCTATAGAGAAGGCAGAAAGTCTTCAAAAAGAGATTCAGGATTCTTTCATTCCTAGTCAGTTTACAAACCCAAGTAATCCTCTTGCACATGAAGAAACAACAGGACCTGAAATTTGGAATGATAGTGACCACAGTGTAGATATCTTTATCTCAGGTATTGGAACAGGTGGAACTATCAGCGGTACGGGAAAATATCTAAAGGAAAAGAATCCTAACATTAAGATAATCGGAATTGAACCAGAGAAATCACCTGTTCTAACAAAAGGTGTTTCTGGCCCTCATGGAATACAAGGTATTGGTGCTGGCTTTGTCCCTGCAACTCTCGATACTCATATTTATAGTGAAGTAGCAACAGCAAAAGAAGAAGATGCTTATTTCTGGGCTCGTGAAATGGGTAAGAAAGAAGGTATACTCGTTGGTATTAGTTCTGGTGCAGCTCTATGGAAAGCTGTAGAAGAAGCAAAGAAAGACGAGAACAAAGGCAAAACTATTGTTGCTATTCTTCCAGACGGCGGAGACAGATATCTATCTACTCCATTATTCAAAGAAGCATGATGATTTCAACAAAAGGGCGATATGCTCTTAGATTTTTAATTGCACTTTCTAAAAGAGGAGAGAATGAGCTCTCCTCTCTGTCTGATATTGCAAGCGAAGAAGAGATTTCTCTCAAATACCTAGAGAAAATTGCAAAAATTCTAGTTCAAAACAACATAATTGAAAGCGTTAGAGGTAAAGACGGGGGCTATAAGCTAAAAAAGAAAAAAGAGGACATCCTTGTTTCAGATATCCTTTCTTTAACAGAAGAAAGTCTAGCTCCCGTACAATGTCTTTGTTCTGAAAAGAATAGTTGTACAAGGCAAGCTAATTGCCCGACATTACCAATGTGGACAGAACTCTACAAAAGAAATATGGAATACTTCTCTTCGATTACCGTTGCCTCCCTTCTTAATAGAGAACTCTGATTTTTCTTTTTAATAGATAGCCTAGCAAATTCTTTAATGTTATTATAAAACTATGGCATACGAAGTAACAGCAACCAGAAAGCGACCTCAAGATTTTGATAAACTTGTTGGACAAGAGTTTGTAGTTTCAACATTAGAGAATGCAATAAAAGAAAATAGAATTGCTCATGCTTACCTCTTTGCTGGGCCAAGAGGTGTTGGAAAAACTAGCTCTGCTCGTCTGCTCGCTAAAGCTTTAAACTGCCAGAAAGGAATGAGTGCTCATCCTTGTGGAGTTTGTTCTTCTTGTAGAGAAATAGCACAAGGAACAAGTATTGATGTTATAGAAATCGATGGTGCTTCAAATACATCTGTTAATGATATAAGAACAATCAAAGAAGAGGTATTATTTCCTCCTCAGTCTTCAAGATTTAAAATTTACATTATTGACGAAGTCCATATGCTATCAAACTCAGCCTTCAACGCCCTACTAAAGACAATAGAAGAGCCACCTGAGTATATTATATTCATCTTTGCAACAACAGAGCTACAGAAGGTTCCGGCAACTATCAAATCACGTTGCCAAGTATTCCGTTTCCAACTTATTCCTCAAGAAAAGATTCAAGCTCTATTAAAAGAAGCAGCAGATGAATTACATATTAAAGCAGACGAAGATGCACTATTTTGGATTAGCAAAGAAGCAACAGGAAGTATGCGAGATGCATACACACTATTTGACCAAGTCGCATCATTTTCATCTGACCATATTACTCTCCAAAAAATTAGAGAAAGACTAAACTTAGCTGGCTTTGACAAGATTAAAGAGATTGTTTATGCATCACTTTTTAACGACTCTAAAGCGGCATTAGAAGAAATATCATCTCTCTTAGCTAGTGGTGTTTCTACAGAACAAATTACAAAAGATGGTGCAGACTTCTTTAGATCTCTCCTCCTTTACAAAAATGGCGTACGTCGCTCTTCTCTTCTTGGTGTTGAAGAAAGTGAGATTCCACTCGATATTGTCTCTCTTCTATCAAAAGAACAAATAGAAGCAGCGCTCAGGGCTTTTATGAATCTCTACAGAGATCTTCGCTATACACTTTCACCTCAGTTTGAACTAGAGCTTCTTGTCTCTAGGCTTTCTTCTCTTCCATCCCTAGTTTCTCCAGAAACTCTTGTATCGAAGCTTGAAGATATGAAAAAAGGAATAATTGAAGGTTCTGTTGTCGTTAAAAAAAAAGCAGATAGGATAGTTGAAACATCTAACAGGGAGCCTATTAAGAAAGAAGTAGCTAAAACAAATGTTGAAGAGAAAGAATGCTCTCCCCTTCCTTTAGCTTATACAGAAGAAGAGCAAGAAGAAAAAGAAATTGACTCTTCCCTTATTCCTGAGATAAAAGAGAATTTAAGTGCTAATGCAAAAGCAATTTTAAATCCATATTTAAATCAAGTAGAAATTTCAAAAAACGGAGAATGGGTTCTTTTCACTGTTAAAACAATACTCGTTAGGGACCTATTAAACAACAATCGAAAGGAACTTGAAATTGCACTTGAAAAGATTCTAGGGACAAAAAAGCCAATCAAGATTGTTTACAACGCACCTGTAATAAGAGAAAAAGCTTCCGAAAAGATGGAGAGCCTCAAAGCAATATTTGGTGGAAAAATTAATTATATAAAAGAAGAGATAAAAGAACCGATAATAGAAAAACAGGAGATAGAAGAAAATAATGAATCCAATAGAACTAGCTCAAATGATGAAGAATTTGGCTCAACAGAAACCGATGATGGAGAGCCAGATGAAGAAGATGTCTGAAAGACTTAAAAACATTACTGTAACTGGCAGAGCAGGAGCAGGAATGGTAGAAGTAACAATTAATGGCCTAAATAGAGTTGAAAAGATTGAAATCAATGATGTAATGCTAGCTCCTGAAAACAAATCAATGATCGAGACTCTTGTAGCTTCTGCTTTTAATGATGCTAATGACAAGATGCAACAAAGAAAAGAAGACGAGGGAAGAAAGAGTTTACAAGAATTGGGTATACAACTATAAATATGACAAGTCTAGATGAATTAATAAGACTAATAAAAAAACTTCCGGGAATGGGAGATAAGTCAGCTACACGATTAGCCTATTACCTTATAAAAACAGATAAAAGTTATAACACTAAACTAGGAGAAGCTATATCTTCTCTCCAAGATAAGATACATCCATGCCCCATTTGCGGATCGTACATGGAAGGTGATAGTTGCCCATATTGCGACGATGAAAGAAGAGACAAAAGCCTGTTGTGTATAGTTGAAGAGGCTCAAGATGTCGTCTCTCTATCTTCTTTAGGTATATATAACGGACTATTTCATGTACTTGGTGGAGCTATTAATCCGATAGAGGGCATAGGACCAAACTCTTTGAGATTCAATGAGCTTCTTTCAAGAGTCAAAGATGGCTCTTTTAAAGAAATAATTATTGCAACAAACCCAACTGAAGAGGGTGACACGACAGCTCTTTATATAAAGAATTTATTGTCTCCTTATCCTGTCAATCTTACTCGTCTAGCCTCAGGAATCCCTATCGGAGGCGACTTAGGTTATGTTGATAAAACAACTTTATCACGTTCAATAAAGGGAAGAATTAAGCTCTGAGAAACCTCTGTTGATTAGCATAATAGAAGAAACCAACAATACAAGTAGCAAAGAAGGAAACAAAACAACATGAGGATAGGTAAGAATAACAACCCTTCCATCTGCTAATATGCGGCCAAGGGTTGGTATTGAGCTATCGAGTCCTACACACAAAAAGGAAAGAGAAGACTCTGTTAAAATATTGTAGATAATCGACGATGAGAGTTCCTCTCTCAAATAAGGCCAAATAGAAGGCATAATGTATTTAAAGTAAATAGTTGTATTCCTTAATCCTAATGCCTTTGCTGCTAAAATGTATTCTTCCTTCTCTGTCTTCTCTACAAGGGGATACATAAAAAGAGAAAGACTACAAGAAGAGGAAAGAGCAAGCGTTATTATTACCATCATTCCACCTTTTAAACCAATAGAATAGAAAAACAAGGCAAGCACAAGAGATGGAATGGTCTTAATTGAGCGGGAAAATGAAGAAGATAAATAACCAAGAAAAGAACCTCTTCTCCTCATTTCAAGCAAAATAATAGCAAAAAAGAGAGAAAGAGATGTGCTTATTAAACCAATAGAAAGTGAAACAAGAAGAGCATATGATCCTCGTTCTAAAAGATCCCTACCTAAACTATCAAAACCAAAAGGATGAGAAAGAGAAGGAAGAGACAAAGAAAAATCTGTATTTATCTCTCCTTTTCCCATAAACAAAAGAGATGATACGACAAGAAGAGTTAATATAAGAAAGCCAATCTTAATTTTCTTCATTCTTCTACCCTCCTTGTATCAATTTGATTAACAAAAAAGGAAGAGGAGAAAAGTAGAAATGAGATGAATAAAACGATAATCATAACAAGAACAAAACTAACACTGTAGTCTCGCTCTAAAGAACTCTTCACCAACGCTCGTCCTAGTCCTGGAAGTGCAAAAACATTTTCGACAATCACAGAAGAAGAGAAAAATGAAATTAAAGACTGGCTTAGAGCTGGAATTATTATTCCTAAGCTTGGTTTAAGTGCATATTTCTCAACAATTGTTTTTTCTTTTGCCCCTTTTGCCCTTTCATACGTTATATATGGCTGTTCAATACTCTCTCGAAGTGCCTCTCTAAAAATTCTCATCATAAAAGATGAACTGATAAAGGAAAGTGAAAGAGACGGCAAAAATAATGATTTGAAATTATTAAAAATTCCTTTGCTAAGAGGAAGATATCCTGCAACAGGAAAGAGATGTAATAATAACGAAAAGATTAGAATCAAAATAATGGATGAAATAAACGATGGAAAAGCTAAAAATAGTGAGGATAGAAGCGAAAGCGTTCTATCACAAAACCCACCTTTTTTATTTACAGCCCTAATTGAAAGGAAAAGAGAAAAAGGAAAAGAGAAAATAAATGAGTAAATAGAAAGAGAAAGCGTTACAGGCAATGAAGTTTTCACTATTGATAAAACAGATTCTCCACTTATGCTTTTTCCCCACTTGAAAGTAAAAAAATTGCATAAAGTTTTTACATAGTTAATAAAAAAAGAAGAAGAGCCTCTTTCTTTTAAATATTCTTCAACATAGCTTTCTTCCATCTCTTCAGAAAGAATAAAGGATGCGCTATTACCTTTGAGCAAATATAAAGATGAAAAGAGAAAAAAAGAGACAAATATAATTGTGAAAAATAACTCTATTATTTTTTTCAATAAATCTTTTTTCATCTTTTCCCTTCATTTTTAGTTATCACTTTTATTAGTAGCCCAAAAGAAAAATCCATTTTGCGTTATGATATTATCTAATTTCTTGCTATAGGCATAGCTTGTTGTATAGTGCCCTGGTAAATAGCAAGGAAGATAGTTATATAACTGTTGTTGGCACATTTGCCACATTTCTTTCGCTTCTTCAAGAGAAGATGCATTATTCATCTCTTTTATGCTCAAATATGCACTACTCTCTTCTTCTATGTATCCGGGAAAAGAAGGAGAAAGATAACTTTTCATCTGAGGAAGAGGAACAGAGGTAAAGGCACTTATGTATATATCCCATTCGCTACTGTTTTTTCTTGTTTCTATAAATGAAGCCCAATCAAGAACTATTAATTCTACAGAGAAACCTACCTTCTCTAACTCTTCTTTAGCTGCAACAGCTATTTTATCTAAGTTACTCAAATTGGAGGTAAGAATCCTAATTTTTAAATTCTCTTTCCCTTCAATTAATTTCTTTGCTCTTTCTATGTCGAGACCACTATATGGATCAGAAGAAGAAACTATCCAATCTCCTTGCCAAGCCTCCATGTAATCAGAATGTAGACTATAACCATATTTTCCGTAACAAGCTTCCATTAGTGTTTTGCTATCTAAAGAAAGCGCTATTGCCTCTCTAATCTCTATATCTTTTGCGCTTCCTTCTTTTTTGTTAAAAACTAGAGCTATAGATCCACTCTCATCACCATCGAGTAAGATGAGGTTACTGTTATTTTCTATTCTTGCTCTATCGGTGCTCATTACATCATTGATAGCATCATAGAGTCCTGTTTCAAGACCAAGAAGTCGAGTAACAGAATCTGGAACAAAATAATAGGTTATATTTTCTATTGCTTTTTTCTTTCCCCACTTTCCATTGCTATTTTCACCATATTCAGAGTAAGAATCAAAACGTTCAAGTACAATCTTTTCTCCACTAATCCATTCTTTTAGTTTATATGGTCCACTTCCCACTATACTTGAAAGAACAATGTCTTCTCCAATAGACGAAGACGGTACAATTATAGCTTCTTGCGGAGCAGAAGCTATTAAATAAGGAAGAAACAGCAGAGAGTTCTCACTTTCTATAGTGACGGTATTTTTACCTTCTACTATAAACCTACCGTTTTGCGCTATTTCTTTTGCTTTTGGATATAGCTCTAACCATCTATTCATTGAAAGTGCAACATCTTCTTCTGTCATCTTCTCTCCGTTATGAAAAAGAACATCGTCTCTAAGGGTAAACGTTAGCTTTTTGTTATCATCAGAAAGGCTATAAAAAGTGGCAAGCTCTGGCCTTATTTTTCCTTCTCCGTCAAGAATAAGAAGTTTTTCAAATATATTTCCAACACTAATAATTCGGCTATATAAAGAGGTATTCACAACTACATCTAAACTGGATGGTTCCTGTGAAATTGCAACATTTATTACATCATTATTAGAGTTAGAAACAGAACAAGAAGATAAGATAATTACTAAAACAAAAACTAGGGCTTTAACCATATAGCCCTAGCATATTATTTTATTCTTTAAAGTAAAAGCTCTCTTTTAACTTGGTTGCTTGCCAATGTAGGCAAGAATACCACCATCTACATAGAGAATATGACCATTAACAAAATTAGAGGCATCTGATGCTAAGAAAACAGCGGGACCTTCTAAGTCTTCTGGAGTACCCCATCTTTCTGCTGGAGTTTTAGAGATAATAAAAGAGTCAAAAGGATGACGAGAGCCATCTTTCTGTCTTTCTCTAAGTGGAGCAGTTTGAGGAGTAGCAATGTATCCAGGTCCTATGCCATTACACTGGATGTTATATTTTCCATATTCAGATGCAATATTCTTTGTAAGCATCTTTAAACCACCTTTCGCAGAAGCATATGCACTTACAGTTTCTCGCCCTAACTCACTCATCATTGAGCAAATATTAATGATCTTGCCACCACCCTGTTTAATCATTTGAGGAATTACAGCTTTAGCACAAATAAATGGAGCATTAAGATCCAAATCGACAACAGCACGAAAATCTTCAACACTCATCTCTGTCATAGGGATACGTTTAATACAACCGGCATTGTTGACAAGAATATCTATTCTGCCATGCTCTTTAATGATTTTATCTCGTAGCTCATCAACAGCTTTTTCATCTGTTACATCGCAAACATAACCCTCTACATCATCCATATTGCATCGTCTATATTCTTCTAGACCTTTTTCTACAGATTCTTTGTGAGATGTATTGAAAATAACCTTTGCTCCTGCAGAGTGAAAAGCTTTTACGATAGCCATACCAATACCATAGCTAGCACCGGTAACCCAAGCAATCTTCCCCTTGAGGGAAAATGAAGACATATCCATTTGAGCCTCCTTTTTTATTTCTAAGGCTATTTTAATTGGAAATTAATAATCCTTTCTGTTTTCTTTTTGTCTTATTAAGCTATTAAAGCTTATCTATAAGCATTGAGCACTTACCAGAAGGAATAGGTAATGTCTTTTTCTTGTTATCGTCAATGATATGTATAGTAAAGTAGTAGAGCTTCTCACTCTCTAGTCTTATCTCCCATCCTCTCTGATTCTTGTTAGAAAGAATAGTGATATTATTTTTCTTGAGAGAAAGCCCTTCAATACCCATAGCTTCTAAGCTTTGCATTGTCCAATAAACAGTCTTTCTAGGAAGCGAAATATCTAATCCTATGATATTTTCAATACAAAGAGATATTGCAATAAGACCTATAGAAGGAAGATATCTTTTCTTATTTTCAACACCTTCTGGGCAAGAAGCAGGACCTTCGTCTAGAGGCTTATATAGCTCCCATGCGTCACCTGTTTTCTCTTCTCCTGGGTGAAGTGTATCAAGAATAAAATACATATGTCTTATTGCGCATTCACGTGCAAAGACAAATGAATCGTAGTTAATTAATCCTTTGATGATTATATATGTCATAAAGGAAGAAACAGAGCCACAATAACCATTACCATCTTTAGAGAATTCAGGATTAGAGACAGGAAGAGTTGGGAATGGGTTATCTGTTCCAAATTCACTATCGTTCTTTAACTCTTCAATGAGGAATGATGCATATTCATCATTTGGAATCTCTGCAAGAAGAGTCCAGAAAGCACCAATGTGCTTATTCTTTATTTGGCTGCCTTCCTCATCTAGGTCATAGTAGAAACTATCCTCACTAGACCACATCATTGAATTTATTCTAGTCTTTAGTGCAAAATAGACTCTTTTATATCTGAATGATAGTTCTTTGTCGTTTAAGATATCGCCAATAATAGAGAGATAAAGAGCAAATACAGCCATAGCTGAGTTAAAGTCTATAAAATACTTTGCTCCCTTTCTTGGAAGATTTCCCATATGCATAGCCTCGTCCGGTACAGCATATAATCCATTTTCCTTCTGAAAGTTTTCTTTTAACCAATCAAAGTACTTTTCAAGATAAGGAATTACATCCTTAAGTCTCTTTTTGTTACCAATCTTGTGATAAAACATATATTCAACAAACGGAAGAAGAGGAATCGTAACACCTAGAGGGTTCTTTTCATTTACGACTTCTTTATCTGTTGTAATATCATAGCATTCAGCAATACGACCACTTTCTTCTTGTCGAGAATAGAAATAATCGACCATAGAATATGGACTGTAGATTTGATTAGAATAGACTAAAAATAGCGAAGAAAGAGAGACGTCATACAAAGAAATGACATTGCTATTATTGTGAATAAAATAGCCCTCAGGGAATTTTCCTTCCTTATCCCCTTCCTTCCATGACTCTTCTAACCAAACCCAGGCTCTGTCATACATGTCAACAAAGTCCTGATCATAAAAATGTATTCCTGGTACGCTTTCCTTAATCATTTTTTCTCCACCAAAAAGTGGCTTTTTTTAAAATTTGAGCACTCTATACGGTATTATAATAATACAACGCTCAAACTAAGGTTGTCAAATAGATTTTTTATTTGTTTATTTCTTTACAACAAAAGACATTACAGAGTTTTTATCATAATTTTATCGATATAGTTTTACTGCCTTTTCAAGTATTTCAATTTCGAAATGTTTTCCTTTTCTTGTAAACTCTTCTCCATCTACATGTGACACAACCAAACCAGATAAGGAGTCAACAACAACGCGCTTTGCATTGCCATAACTAAAATTAACAGTATCCTTTACCATAGCTCCTCTCAAGAATTGAAGAACTAATCTTATTAATCCAAATCCTTTGAAAATCTTCTTTGTATACATGTAGTCTAATAGACCATCATTAATCTCAGCCTTTGGTGTCATTAAGAATGAAGACCCCATACGTCTGCCATTATTTACGCTAAGTTGCTGAGTATTTATCTCAGTCTTCTGGCCATCAATTTCAATACTCAACTTATAACCTTTAGGCGGATTAAACAAAATGTTAATAAAGGCAACTATATAGCTAATCATGCCGTTCAGATGCCTGTACGATTGGGCTTTAAAGTTTACAAGAGGTTCAAAGCCAAAACCCATACCATTTAAAAAGTATCTTCCTTTTTCTCTTTCAGTTCCTTTAGCAAAGCCCACATCTGTATCCTGAGTATTACCATCAATAATAATTGAACAGGCTTTTTCGACATTATTAGGAATACCAGCAATCCAAGCAAAATCATTGCCTCGTCCTAAAGGAATAATACCTAGGTTTACATTTTCATGGCCTTTAGCTCTCATTAAACCATTAATAACTTCGTTTACACTTCCATCTCCACCAGCAACAATAATTGTTTTAAAGCCAGTCTCAACCCCACTCTTGGCAAGCTTTTCTGCATGGCCTTTTCCAATAGTGTATGCAATAGTGCATGTTTTCCCCTTAGAGGCAAAGATATCTTTAATCTTTTTTGCTTTCTTCTTTCCTTTGCCCTTGGACGCATTTGGATTGATTATTAAGAGAATGTCATTATTCATATCTTTTATTTTGGTATTTCATCATAAAGGATGCAATACACAAAAAAGCATTTTAAATTGTCTTTTTCCGTGTTTTTAAAGACCTTATCTCTCTACAATGTTATAATATACTTTACTTAAGGAGAAAAAAGATGTGGTACGATAACTTAAAAGATAAAAATTTATGGAAGATTTTTAATGATATTTCGTCTATTCCAAGAGAAAGTGGCAACGAAGAATGTCTTCGAAATTATCTCCTTTCATGGGCAAAGGACCACAACATCCCTGCCTTTAAAGATAGAATTGGTAACGTAATAATGAAAGTTCCTGCAACAAAGGGTTATGAAAATAGGCCATCTATTGCGCTTCAGGGACATATGGATATGGTATGTGTGAAAAGAGAAGGCTCAAAACACGATTTTACAAAAGATCCAATCGAAGTTATGACAGATGGCAATATCGTTTATGCCAAAGATACTTCTCTTGGCGCAGATAATGGAATTGCGTGTGCCATTATCCTAGATATTTTCTCTGATGAAAAAGCAGAACATGGTCCCCTAGAAGGTATATTCACAGTAAATGAAGAAGTTGGCTTAACAGGTGCATTTAACATTGAAGAAAAGGATGTTTCATCTAGAATGCTTCTGAATCTAGATAGCGAAGAAGAAGGCATATTTTATATTGGTTGCGCCGGTGGTATTGATGTTGTTGGTAAAAAGCGTGCGTACTGGACAAAACCAGAAGGTGAAGCTCTCTCAGTTAAAGTATCTGGACTTTTAGGCGGACACTCAGGTGGAGAGATACACAAAGAAAGAGCAAATGCAATAAATATTCTTGCTCGCTATCTAAACAGATTACCATCTTTCACTATTGCTTCTCTAAACGGTGGAACAAGAAGAAATGTTATTCCTTCCTCGGCGGAGGCAACAATTGTCATAAAAGACTCTTCTCTTGCTCTCTCTATTGCTTCTACTCTTAATGATGAAATAAAAAATGAGTATAAGATATCTGATCCAAATATCACACTAAGTGTAGAAAAGACAAAATTACCGGAGAAGGTATTAACAGAAAAAGTCAGTTCGAAAGTTGGAGATTTGCTATTCACATCTCCATACGGAGTTAAGTCTTGGTCTACTTCTTTGAAAGGCGTTGTAGAGACTTCAGATAACCTTGCTATTGTTACGCTTTCAGAGAAAGAAGTAAGCGTCATATATTCAATTAGAAGTTTTGTAGAAAGCGCTAAACTTAACCTTGCTTATCAGATACAAACACTCTTAGAGAATAATGGTTTCAAGGTAAAAATCGGAGAAGGATATCCTGCATGGACTCCAAACCCATCATCTCATTTCACTAAAGAAGTTGCTGATGCATATAAGCGCATAGAGGGAAAAGAACCAATTATAACAGCCATCCATGCGGGACTAGAATGTGGCGTTATTAATGATAGAATTAAAGGCATGGATTCTCTTTCTATCGGTCCTAATCTCTTTGACGTCCATTCTGTCAATGAACATGTTGAAGTTCTTTCTGCAGAGAGAACAGCTAACTTTGTTAAAGAGATGCTAAAAGAAATAAAATAAGGAACAAAAGATGAAGGTAAACAAAGTAAGTGATACTTACCATATCATAAACTTCGATAATGGAGATGTTCTACATATTGTAGGAACAGCGCATGTTTCCAAAGGAAGCGTTGAAGAAGTTAAAGAGATTATTGAAAAAGAAAACCCAGATAGAGTCTGTATAGAGCTTGATGATGGCAGAATGAAGAGCAAAACTAAAGACTCTAGTTGGGAAAATATGGATATCAAAAAGATATTCAAAGAAGGAAAAGGATTTTTACTTCTTGCAAATACTGCTTTAGCTTCATTTCAAAGAAGAATGGGTATGCAGACAGGTTCAGATCCTGGAGCTGAAATAGTTGGCGCAGCACTTCTTGCAAAAGAAAAAAACATCCCTGTGTCTCTCTGTGATAGAGAAATTCAAATTACCTTCCGTCGTGCTTGGGGAAAGAGTTCTCTATGGAATAAGTGTAAACTATTAGCAACACTTATTTCTGCTTCTTTCTCTAACGAAAAAATAAGTGAAGAAGATTTAGAAGAACTAAAAAATGAAGAAACTCTCGAATCAATGATGAAGGAAGTAGCTAAAGAGCTTCCTTCCGTTAAAGAAGTTTTAATAGATGAAAGAGACAGATATCTAGCTACATCAATTTACAAAGCAGAAGGCCATAATAAAGTTGCAGTAATTGGAGCAGGTCATACTCAGGGTATTATCAAAACTCTAGAAAAACTAGAAAAAGGAGAGCTTAGCCAAGATATCTCAGAGCTAACTGAAATTCCTAAGAAAAGCAAAGCCGGTAAGATAGCAGAATGGATAGTACCTACCCTTATCATAGCCCTCGTTGTTGTAGGTATTTTTACCTCAGGTTGGGATCAGGGCCTCAGAGCGTTTCTTTATTGGGTTATAGCAAATGCTAGTTGCACATTCCTTTTCACTCTTATTGGAGGTGCCTCTTTCTTGACTTGTTTATTAAGTGGTTTAACAGCACCATTTTTTGTCCTTAATCCCGTATTAGGAGTTGGCCTATTTGCAGGTATTTGGCAAGCTACATTTAAAGCTCCAAAAGTAAAAGATTTTGAGAATATCAACAATGATGCATTAACACTTAAAGGATGGTATAAAAACCGTATTTTAAAATGTCTCGTTGCATTTGTAATGAGTAGTCTTGGAAGTATATTTGGCTCCCTAATAGGATTTCCATTTATTCTATCTAAGCTTTAAAAAAAAGGATGCGAAAGCATCCTAATTTTTTGCATAAAAGAAAATAAATGATAAATTAGTACTACTAACTTTTCTTAAATGCAGCACATATTGCACTTCTAATGTCTTTTGAAGAAACAACATTTATCATTGTCCCTTTTATTGAAGATGAAGATGTAATGCATTTTGAAAAATTCATTTCATTAAGGCTTTTTATTCTCCGCTCTTGGAATGTAACAGGACGAACCTCTCCTGCCAAACTCAGTTCACCAAAAGAAGCCACATTAGATGGTAGCGAAGTATTTGTTTTAGAAGAATACAAAGCCAAAGCTAAAGGCAAATCAATTGAAGCTTCACTAAGTTTTACGCCACCCGCAACATTTATGTAGATATCTTGATTAGATAAATCAAGGCCAGAGTGACGCATTAAAATTGCTTCAACTCTATTTATTCTGTTGGAATCTACCTTATCTGAATAGATTCTTTGATATCCATTTCTTGCATCAACAACAAGAGCTTGTATTTCAACAATGAAAGTTCTTGAACCTTCAACAATTGGGGTAAATACAATGCCTGGTGGAACTGCTTCTTTATCTCTGTAAGAAAGAAAAATTTCAGTTGGGTCTTTAACGCCCCTCAAACCATGCTCATTCATTTCAAAGAGTCCAATTTCATCTACACTTCCAAACCTACTCTTTGATGCTCTTAATAGTCTTATGCCATTTTCAGCACTTTCAAAATAAAGCACAGTATCTACCATATGCTCTACAACCTTAGGTCCAGCAATAAGACCATCCTTTGTAACATGGCCTATAAAAAAGATTGCTGAGCCCATTTTTTTAGCCCTTAGAGAGAGCTCCATACAACAGGTCTTTATCTGATTTGGGGATCCTGCTGTAGAATCTAACGCTGAAGATGAAAGTGTTTGAATAGAATCTACTACAATATAGTTTGGTTCAATCCTCTCCATTGTTTCTATTATAGCTTCAAGTCTAGTGTCACAAAAAATTTGGATTTTTTCAGTTGGAAGATTAAGTCTTTCTGCTCTTAATCTTACCTGAGAAGGAGATTCTTCTCCAGAAATGTATAAGGTGGATCCATACTCTGAAAGCGATGCAATAAGTTGCAACATTAGCGTTGATTTTCCAATTCCAGGTTCTCCACCAACAAGAACAGAGGAGGGTCTCATGACACCTCCCCCTAAAACTCTATCTAGTTCGTTTATTGAGGAAGAAACGCGCATTGTTTTTTCATATGGAACCTCGCTTAACTTCCTTACATCTTTATCAATTACAGTCTTATTATCATCAACATTTACAGAAGAAAGCGTCTTCTCCTCAAAGCTGTTCCAAGAACCACAATCAGGACATCGACCTGTCCATTTTGTTTCTTCCCTTCCGCATTCTCGACAAACATAAATCGTACTAGACTTCAAATTTCATCTCCTAAAAAGAAAGAAGTTCAACTTCAAATATTAGATATGCATTAGGTGGAATAACGCCAGGATATCCATATTCACCATATCCTAATTCTGGTGGGATTATGAGTGTTCTTTTTTCATTTTTAGTCATTGTCTGTAATGCTTCATTCCATCCTTCAATAACCTCACCAATCTTGAATGATGTTGGGGCCTTTCTTAGATATGAAGAATCAAAAATCTTACCATTAAGCAATGTTCCCTGATAATGCACTGTTACCTTCTGTCCATAAATAGGAGAAGGTCCACCTTCACCTTTTCTATCAACGACATACTGAAGTCCAGATGGTGTTTTAATTGCATTTGGATAACGATTCTTTATTTCGTCTAAAATCTTTCTATCCTCGTCTTCCTTTGCTTTTCTTTCTTTTTCTTCTGCCTCTTGGACGTATTTAGCAAATTCTTCTTTAGAGACTTTAAACTTATTTGCTTCATCTCCAACTCTTACAATTTCGACTTTCTCAATAACATCACCTTGCTTTATCTTGTTTACAACATCTTGGCCTTCAACTACATGTCCAAAAACAGTATGTTTTCCATCAAGCCATGGAGTTTCAACATGTGTAATAAAGAACTGACTTCCGTTTGTTCCCTTTCCTGCATTAGCCATAGAAAGTACGCCTGGGCCATCATGTTTAAGAGAACTATCAAATTCATCAGGGAATCTATATCCCGGCCCACCAGTACCATTACCAACAGGACAACCACCTTGAATCATAAAGTTATCTATAACTCTGTGGAAAGTTAAACCATCGTAAAATGGAACTCCTGGGTTTTTAAGATTTAATACTCCAGTAGCAAGTCCTACAAAGTTACATACTGTCATAGGTGTTTTTTTGTACTCTAAAGATAGAGTAATATCACCTCTCTTTGTTTTTATTATTGCGTATAATCCGTCTTTCATGTTTATTTCCTTATATTATATAAAATTATTCATCAAATAATATTTCACCCTTACTAACTAAGGCAAAAATCTTTTCTAAATCTCTTTGACTACGATACTTTATCATTAACTTCCCTTTATCCAAAGAGCCTTTAAGTTCGCATCTTGCACCTATACTTGAAGTGAATTTTTCTTCGACGTTTATTATCTCTTCGTCCTTTTCTGTAGCTTTCTTCTTTTTTATTAGCTTATGACCTTTGTTAAAAGAATCAGCTAATTCCTCTGCATCTCTAACAGATAGTCCTTCATGGACAATTTTATCTCTAAGAAGAATTCTATCTGCTGGATTTACGAGCGATAGAATGGCTCTAGCGTGTCCAGCAGTCATTGCACCTGAAACAATATCATCTTTCATCTTATCTGAAAGAGAGAGCAATCGTAGAGAGTTTGCAATACTTGATCTGCTTTTTCCTACTTTCTCTGCAACCATTTCTTGTGTAAAACCAGATTTCTCTATTAAGTATTGGTAAGCTGAGGCTTCTTCAATTGGATTAAGATTTTCTCTCTGAATGTTTTCTATTAAAGATACTTGTATTCTTTGAATATCGGTAAGTGACATTACAATTGCAGGAACCTTTTCTAGCCCAGCCATTTTTGCTGCTCTATATCTACGCTCTCCAGCAACGATAGAAAATTCACCAGGAGCAATTTCTTCAACCGTTAAGGGTTGAATTATACCTTGGGTCTTAATACTCTCAGCAAGCTCTTTTAATGCGTCTTCATCAAAGTATTTTCTAGGTTGATTTGGATTAGTTCTGATTCTGTTAATATCAAGTTGAACAACTGTTAACTTAGGAGATTTAACATCTTCCTTTATCGTCTTAGTAAGGATGTCCTCTGTCTGTGAATCAAAATCAAATCCACTCATTAAAGAACTAATTCCTTTACCTAGTCCTCGTTTTTTTTCATTACTCACGTTCGATTACCTCCTTACTTAATTCCTTAAAAGCTTTTGCACCAGAAGATGATTTGTCATAGTAATTAATAGGAAGACCATGAGAGGGTGCTTCTGCAAGCCTAGATGACCTAGGAATAATCGTTTTAAAAACTAAATCAGGAAAGAACTCGGTAATATCATTAACTACATCCTGATTAAGTCTTACTCTCTTACTGAACATGGTAAAAAGAATGCCGAGTATTCTAATAGAAGGATTAATTGTTTTCTTAATATTAGTAATAGTTCTCATTATTAAATTAAGACCTTCCATAGCTAAATACTCACACTGTAAAGGAATAATCACTTCATCACACCAACATAAGGCATTAACAGTCTCCAACCCCAGAGCCGGTGGGCAATCTAGAAGAATATAATCAAAATCATCATCAATTGAAGCAAGTGATCTCTTTAAAAACAATTCTCTTTTCTCTTCATCAACAAGTTCAATAGCTAATCCAGCAATATCGAGAGAACCTGGAATAAGAAAAAGATTATTAAACATTGTAGATTGAACTGCATCTATAGCAGAAACTTGTCCAGTAATAACTTGATATATATTCTTTTTTTTAGGATCTCCAGAAACAGCATGTGTAAGGTTGACCTGAGCATCAAAATCAATCAACAAAACCTTCTTACCCATTTCTGCCAATGCAGAAGCTAAATTTACAGTAACTGTAGTTTTACCCACACCACCTTTTTGATTGTAAAAAATAATTTTCCTCGACATACTTAAAAATATATATACTAAAAGGTAAAATGTCAGTATTTTTTTATTCGTAAAGATGAGAATTGACCCAATGATACTTGTATTGTTATTCTTATATTAGAATAACAAATCTCAGAAGGAGAATAAATATATGTTAAAAGAAAAGATTCAGGCTGCAATAGATGAAATTCGCCCAGCACTTCAAAATGATGGTGGTGATATCTCCCTAGAAAAAGTAGAAGGAAAAATCGTTCATGTTAAACTACATGGGCATTGTGCTGGTTGTCCAATGAGCCAAATGACACTATCAAATGGTGTTGAAAGATACCTAAAAGAAACAGTTGATCCAGATATCGTTGTTTTAAATGATGATTTTAAAAATTAAAACCACCAAAAAATAAAATAAAAAAGGCAGGAATTTATTTTTCTGCCTTTTTTGTTTCACGTGAAACATTCAAATATTATATTTTTCTCAATCAAGCAAATAGAAAAATAAATCAAAAAAGTCATCTAGTTTTCTTAATTCATTACCCCAATTAATAATTATCACTAAATAATAGCTTTTTTATAAACTAAATATTTTTCTTTATATAATT
>JBNMJW010000019.1:0-19824 GCA_050874025.1 Candidatus Ornithospirochaeta sp. | reverse complement strand
ATGTTTGTTGTTACTTCTCCTACTATATCTGCTCCCATCAATCTCATCATTGAAATGAAACTTGCATGCCATGCATTCTCTTTATTAAATACTATCTCATTGTATGGTATAGAAGAATATATTCTCTTTAAGGATTCTAGTGCTTCATTTACTTTTCCTTTATCAAACAAGAATAAGATTCGTGAAACTCCATCTGTTGTCACACTTTGTCCTAAATAAAGAGGGAGAAACATTCCTGTTAATCCTTCTTCGACTTCTTCATTGGGATAACCAAGTGTATAAAATTTTCTCCCTCGATTGTCATCTACTTTCTTTATTGTTAAATATCCTGACTGATACAACAAAGACATAAAACTATCTTTATTTACCTCAGTCTTTGTCATTTGAATTATATCTGTAGATTGAAGTGTGTTTCCTGAAATTTCAAGATTTGTATCAAGCGAAATATCAAACTTAACTCTCTTTGCAATCTCTGTTAAGAGATAGCTCATTCCGCCTGTATTAATCCAGTAATTATTGAATACCTTTCCTCCATCACTAAAAAAGAGTCCAATAGATACTGGGTTATATACACTCTCTCCATTTGCTGAGAACTTATAGCCATCATACCATCGCTTTATCTGTGCTAGATACTCTTCTCTATTTTTCTTATTTTCTTTTACTGCTTTCTCTATATATTCACTAAAGTTCTCTTCTAATTCCTTTTGAGTATAACCTAGCATTGTTGAATATTCGTCAGACATTGACATATCTACTAGATTATTCATCGAAGAGAATATACTCATCTTAGAGAACTTTGTTACTCCTGTAATAAAACAAAAGCGAATATTTGCACTACTAGCCTTTATTACTGAATAAAATCCTCTTAAAACGGACCTAATATCTTCAATATCCTCATTATTAATATTGCTATTAAGAGGACTGTCATATTCATCTATGAGAATTACAACTTTCCCTTTTTGGGATAGTTCTTCAATTAAGCTTTCTAAAACCTGGTTATACTCAAAGTCATCTTGTATTTTCACATTGTATTTTTTAGCAATTGAAACAAGTTTATCCTTAATCTGCTTTCTAAAATTACTAATATTTATATATTCAGTGTTACTGAAATCTATATGTACAACAGGATACTCTTTCCAATCATAATCTGTGCTATCTATATAGAGTCCTTTAAAGAGTTCTCTTTTACCTTTAAAGATTGCATCTAAGGTACTAAGTGTTAAGCTCTTACCAAATCTACGGGGTCGAGAAAGAAAATAGTATCTATTTCCCTGTGTTATTAGTCTATACAAATAAGATGTCTTATCGACATAGAGATTATTACTTAGAATTAGATCTTCAAAAACTGAGTAGCTTGTATCAATAAACTTCATAACATACCTCTATAACAAATATAGCACATTCTAGAGAAACACAAAAAGTAAATAGTCTTGTTTCTTTTTATTTTGTATAGCTAGGAAAAGATATTTTGATAGTAGTTCCTACTCCCTTTTCTGAATCTATTTTAATAATTCCTTTCATTTGAGAAGCCGAATTTTTTACAATAGAAAGGCCAAGACCTGTTCCGCCACTCTCTTTAGATCTAGACTTATCTACACGATAAAAGCGTTCAAAAACACGAGGAAGAGCATCTTTTTCAATACCAATACCATTGTCTTCTACGGTAAGATAAACAGTTGAGTTTTCTTCTCTTGTGGTAATTTTTGCCCAAGCACCTTCTTTTTTGCTATAACGAATGCTGTTGTCGAGAAGATTAAAGATTATTTCATGCATAAGTTTAACTCTTCCACTAACAGAGACATCGTCTAGTTCTGCAATTATTTCAACACCCTCTTTATTAGCTTTGAAAGTTAATTCTTCAATTACATCTATAGCAATTTTTTTTAGATTAACTTCTTCTTGTTTTTCCTTTCTCTCTTCTCCCTCATCAAGAGCAGAGAGATTTAAAATATCTTCAACAAGGTTAATAAGACGCTTTGCTTCTTTATATATTTCACCTGAAAAATCAATAACTTTTTCACGAGGAATGTCGCCACTCATCAAAAGCTCAGCAAATCCAGATATTGTTGTTAAAGGGGTCTTTAGCTCATGTGAAACATTTGCAGTAAACTCCTTTCTCATATTCTCTCTTTCTGTCCTTTCAGTTACATCTCTCAAAAGAATAATTATCCCCTTGTTGACAGCAGGATATGTTACTTCCTCAATTATTCGAGAGCCTGAAGGAAATGTAAGTTCTTCTTTTTTGCCGTTTAAAGCATTGATTAGGGCATTTTTTGCATCTCCATCCTCAAAACAAGAGAATATAGATGTTGACTCCAACGCTGATAAAGACAAAAGAGAAAGAAAGCTTTTGTTATATGAAAGAATTATACCCTCTTTGTTAACAATAGCTAAGCCTTCATCCAAACCAGAACTTATTATTTCAAACTCTTTTCTCTTCTCTTCTGCACCTTTTATTTGCTCTTCTACTTTTTTCTTGTCCTTAGCAATTCTGCTTAAAAGAGGTGCTAGTTCATCATAAGTGTCATTTTCTTCAGGAGCATCCAAATTTATATTGTTAATAGGACTAACTAAGATCTTTGAAATATATAACGACAAGAAAGATACAATTATGAATACAAAAATTAAGATGATAATTGTTGGTACAAAGATTAATGATATAAAGGCAACGGCTGTCTTTGCTTCTGTAGAAATGCGAAGATAATTTCCATTTTCAAGAGCTGTAGCAGCGTAGATGTATTTAACAGAGAGAGTATCACTCTTTCTTTCACTAAAACCATACCCTTTGCTCTGTGCCTCTTTTATTTCTTCTCTATTAAGGTGATTCTCCATAGTAGCAGAATCTACAATGCTATCGTAAAGGACATCCCCTTTTTGAGATATCAATGTAAGACGCCTATTACCATTTACTATTTTTGAAATATCATCGCCTTGCTCATATAACTGTACGCAGTAGTCTAGTTCATTCTCCAAATCTTCAATTATTCTTTCTTCGTATGAATTATGATAAAGAAGAAGTGATGTAGGAGCAAAAATAAGAAGTGTAAAAACAGATACAAAAAGCAATGACCAAAGTATCCTTCTTCTCATTTTTCATCCTCGTCTGAATACCTATATCCAATACCCTTTACAGTTTCAATTTTGTTACCAAAATCACCGAGTTTTTCTCTTAAGTGTCTTACATGAACATCTATAGTTCTTGATTCACCACAATAGTTATAGCCCCAGACATCTTTAAGAAGTAAATCGCGATCTATTGCCCTACCCTTATTTCGCAATAAATACTCTAAGAGTTCGAACTCTTTAAGGGTTAAATCAATAACTTTGCCAGATAGATAGACTCGATGCTCTTTTAAGTTAATAACAAGCTCTCCATCTTTAATAGTTTCAGCTTTTACTTCACTAGGTGGAGTCGTTCGCCTTAAAAGTGCCTTTACTCTGCTTATGAGCTCCAAAACTCCAAATGGCTTAGTTATATAATCATCGGCACCACTATCCAATCCTGTGACTTTGTCTAACTCAGTACTCTTTGCTGTAAGGAGTATTACAGGAATATCCTTTGTACGTTTATCTCCACGAATATGAGAAAGTATTTCAAGTCCAGACAAACCAGGTAGCATTATATCTAAAATGTAGAGTTGAATATCATCCTTGTCACACTTGAGGGCCTCTTCTCCCGATGAAAAACAAGAAACTGAAAAGCCATTCATTTCCAAAGCATAGCTAACTAATTTTTGAATAGATAAATCATCCTCAACTAATACTATCATTTACAATTCCCTTTTTTAATTGTAGTTATTCTCATAAATAACCCATCGAGAAATAGATGCAGCATGGTCTCCCATTCTTTCCAAATACTTTGCTATCATCATTAAGTCTGGGGCTTCATCAGACGAATTACTATTCTGTCTAATAAGCTTAATCAAACTTTCCTTTGCTTTAAGAAAGTAGCCATCAACTATGTCATCACTCTTTTCAACTTCAAGTGCTTTAGTTGCATCGTTTGAAACATAAGATTGCACAGCCTTCTCTACCATCTTTTTTACACTCAAACACATCTTATCAAGAAATATCTTTGAATATAAGCTTTGATCAGTACAATATTCCATAACTTCAGCAACATCTAAGGCATTGTCTCCAATACGCTCTAAGTCAGCAACAATCTTAGTTGCAGAAGAAATCCTTCTTAAATCTTTTGCTACCGGATGATACCTAAGCAGAAGATTTACACAGTAATTCTCCAAATCATGGTTTTTCCTTTCAATTTCCCTTGTATATTCTTCAACTAAGCTCTTTACACCTTTCTTTTCACCCGACATCTCTAAGGAGAGAAGATTGACAGCATTCTCTGCAAGGGAAGCCATACTTATAATGCTCAAATATAATTCATTTAACTCATCATCAAACCTGTTTTTCATCAACCAAACCTTCCTGTAATATAATCTTCTGTTTTTTTATTCTTAGGTACAGAGAAAAGCTCTGTCGTATCTGAATACTCTATTAAGTTTCCAAGTAAGAAAAATGCTGTCTTGTCAGATATACGTAGTGCTTGCTGCATATTGTGCGTAACAATAACAATAGTGTATTTTTTCTTAAGCTCTAATGCTAAATCTTCTATTCTTTGAGTTGAGATAGGATCTAGTGCGCTTGTTGGCTCATCCATCAAAAGTACAGATGGATTAACAGCAATAGCCCGAGCTATACAAAGACGTTGTTGCTGACCACCACTAAGGCCAAAAGCTGATTTGTTTAATCTATCTTTTACTTCGTCAAATAATCCAGCAGCAGTCAAAGAGCTTTCTACAATCTCATCAAGCTTAACTTTGTTTTTTATTCCATGAGTTCTTGGACCATAAGCAATGTTATCGTAGATGGAAAAAGGAAATGGGTTAGGTTTTTGAAAGACCATCCCTACCTCTTTTCTAAGAAAAGGTACATCAACATCTTTATCATATATATTCTTATTACGGAATAAAATTTCACCTGTAATATGACATGATGGAATTAAATCATTCATTCTGTTAAGACACCTAAGGAATGTACTCTTTCCACAACCAGATGGTCCAATTAAAGAAACAATTGAATACTCTGGTATTTCCATATTTATACCCTTAAGAGCCTCTGTTTCTGAGTAATATAGATGTAAATCATTTACTTTAAATATATTATTCATTACTATCTCCAGATTTTTTTAGTACTAATTTAGATATTGAATTAATAATCAATACGAGGATTATTAATACAGCACTAGTTGCTCTTGCTTCTTCCATATGTAAGCCTTCGCTCATTAATGCATACATATGCAGCGACAACGTTCTACCACTATCAAGAAGTGATGAAGCAATAACAGTTGCACTTCCTGCTGTATATATCAACGCTGCCGTTTCTCCAACGATTCTTCCTATGGCAAGAATGACACCAGCTATTATTCCGCGCCCCGCACTTGGAAGGACAACTTTAAATATTGTTCTGATCTTTCCTGCGCCTAAAGCATAAGAACCTTCTCTAAGTCCATTCGGAACTGATAATATTGCCTCTTCTGTTGTTCTCATTACGATAGGAAGAATCATAATAGCTAAGGTCAAGGAACCAGAAAGAATTGAATAACCCAAATGCATAAATGTTGAGAAAAAGATGTATCCAAATAAGCCATATACGATACTAGGGATTCCAGAAAGAGTCTCAGCTGTCATTCTAATTATCCTGACAATTCTTCCTTCTTTAGCGTATTCTGTCAGATATATTGCAGAGAAGATTGATATCGGGAGAGCAATAATCAGAGTCACTACCATTATCGAAATTGTGTTGATAATTGAAGGAAGCATTGAGACATTTTCAGATGTATACTTCAGTGAAAATAAACTAGGTTTAAGCTCAGGAACACCTAGTATTAATACATAACCAATAATAAGAATAACAAAGGAAGCAACTATTACAGCTGAAGCTTTTAGAACTATAGATATTATTGAAGAAAGTGGATGTTTCAATTTTTCTTTCCCCTCTTAAGTATTGAAAATGACAAATTAATTATCAAAATGAAAACAAAGAGAACTGCACCTGTTGCAATTAATGCATCTCGATGTAAGTCTGTTGCATAACCCATCTCTAAGACGATATTTGCTGTCATTGTTCTGACACCTTTATAGATAGACGAAGGCATAACTGCTTGGTTTCCTGCTATCATAATAACAGCCATCGTCTCTCCAATACTTCTTCCAATTCCAAGAATTACAGAGGATAAAATACCAGATGATGCGGCAGGAATGATTACTTTAAATATTGCACATTCCTTTGTATCGCCTAGAGACAACGCTCCATCTAGTAATGATTTATCGACGCTTCTTAGTGATGTTTCAGAGACAGTTATAATTGTAGGGAGAATCATCAAAGCTAGAAGGATAGATGCTGTAAGAAGACTCTTTCCACTTCCACCTACAATTCTTTGCATAAATGGAACTATCACCATCAAGCCAAAGAAACCATAAACAATGGAAGGAATTCCGGAAAGAAGCTCAACGCATGGCTTTAGGAATTTGTAAAGCTTTTTCGGACAGAAAAAGGCCATATATACTGCCATTAAAATTCCAAGTGGCACGCCAAAAAGGATGGAGAGGCCTGTGACGTAGATACTTGCTAGAATCATTGGCAAAATGCCATAAATGTTATTGCTTGGCTTCCATTTTGTACCAAGCAAAAACTTTAATGGCCCAATCTTAGCTATCGTAGGAATAGCTGATGCAAAGAGGAATATACAAATTAGCAAAACTGCAACAACTGAAAACAGTGCTGCAGCTTTGAAAAGATACTCTGCTGTCTTTTCTTTCTTCATTAGAGATTATCCCAAGATGTTAACTTTCCAAGATATATATCTCTAACTTGTTCGGTTGTGAGACCATCGAGGCTATTAGCATTATTTACGATTATTGCAATACCGTCTAATGCAATAGAAAGACCTGTTAATCCCTTCCCTAACTCAGATTCCTTGAGGTCTCTGCTGGCCATGCCGATATTAGAGTTACCGTTAATGGCATCATTTAATCCTGTTGTAGAATCTGACTGTAATAGAGTAACCTTCACATTTGGATTTAGAGAGCTATACTTTTCAACTAGCACCTCCATTACTGGGTAGACAGAAGATGAACCTGAAATTGTTAGAGTACCCTCTTTTGAACTGCTCTTATAGCTGTCCTCAGTATCGCTAATCTTTATGTAGCCCTTCTTTTCAACAATGCTCTGTCCTTCTTTGCTCATAACGAATGAGATGAAATCAGAAGAGATATCATCGAGGCTCATGTATGCGATATTAAATGGTCTCGCAATTTTATATTCGCCACTCTTTACTGTCTCGACAGATGGAAGTACACCATCAATCTTTAATGCTTTTACTTTATCTGATAAAGAACCAAGAGAAATATATCCAATTGCATTCTTATTACCTTCGACTGTTGTGATTACTACAGATGTGGAATTTGCTATCTCTGCATTTTCTGTTGTAAGGTCTGTCTTTACACCATCAATCTTCTGTTCTACGCCAACAAGCTCGATGAATGCACCTCTTGTTCCAGAACCATCCTCACGAGAGATAACTGTTATTTCATTATTTGACGTCTCTTTTGTACCATTAGCACATAGAGAGAAAAGGACTAAGCTAATAACTAAAAATAAACTGATTAACTTTTTCATTATTTTTTTCTCCATGGCCATAAGATATTCTATTACTGTTAAAATCAAGGCAAAGTGCTGTTAAGTTTCAGTTAATTCGAATAATTTATCTTATAGTAAGGAAAAACAAATAAAAAAATTAAGAACAGATGTATTTATATAGTCCTTCTTGAACCGGTGTTTCAAGATCAAAGACAACATTAACAACGTTAACAGGACCATCGCTACTTTCCATTTTTGTATCTTCAAACTTCTTTTCTATCATATTACCAAGGTAATAAAAGTCAGTTCCTTCTTTATCATCTTTCTTTACAAAGAGAGGAATCTTTACTCCATTAGTCCTTTGGTTGATTATTACACTTACATCAGGAGAAGAGCTTGTTCTTTTATTTTTACTCATCCAATTAAGTTCTTTAGCATTTATAAAATAATCTTCATACTTTATAGACTTTGCTATTTCATCAGCCTTTTTATAAGTAACAAAGACAGGACATGTAATCTCATTGTTGTACTTTTTAACTAAATAGCCACCAATCGTTGTGCCTGGTTCATTCTTCTTCCAATTGAGTAGCTTGCATACATCTTTTCTTGAATACTTACGATAGAGAACGAGATTGTGATCAGTATAGCGCTCGTCATTTTTTATCTTTGCTCGCTCGATTGCGTAATTAAGAGTATCTAAAAGGAAACTTTTATAGTCATCATTTTTCAAGAGATTCGAAAAATAATCTTTTCGCTTTATTCTGTCTTTTAGGAACTCTACATACTCAATTTTACCATATTTATCTAAATCTGGTTTTGTATAGAAATCGGGACTAAGGGTATTACACATACCAACAATATCTTCTTCAGAAAACTGAACTCCAATTCTAGCTAACTTTTCTTTAAAGGAAGCAATTGTCACTTCGTTATTATTCATTAATTCTTTTAAAAGCAATATCTCATGGGCTCTAAGACCATGAGCAAACTCAAATGAAATAAACTGAAGTGATAATATCTCTTCTTTTTTGAGCTTTACATAATTCTTTTCTACTTTATAAAGAAACTCATAATAGCTTCCTGCATAGTCGATAAATATGAGAGGATCTATTGCTTCGTTATAGACAAAATCCATCATGGTTGGAATTCGTCCTAGCCTCATCTTTAGCTTCTCATATTCACCCTTTAATAGCTTTAATTGCTTGAAGCTAGTGTTACTTAAAGAAGAGAATATCTTTTCTTTAGCTATCTCATTTATTTGTATAGTTGAAGCACCAGGAAGAATCGAAGAACCACTATTTATTGCCTTTCTGATATTATCCTTGTTATAAGAATTATCACCATAGAGAGCAATTGGAATAAAGAAGTTATTCTCGTAGTTTCCTATGAAATCTATTACGGCTAAATAGCTCTTTCCTTCACTCTTCCTTAATCCTCTTCCAAGTTGTTGGGTAAAGATAATTGCAGACTCTGTAGGTCTAAGCATTACAACTTGGTTAACAGATGGAATATCTACGCCTTCGTTGAAGATATCTACACTGATTATATATTCTAGAGGATTAGAATCACTCTCAAGTTCATCTATTACCGCTTCTCTTTCCTTGTCGCTATTCTCTCCAGTAAGATACTTTGTGGCAAAACCTGCATTATTTAACTTTTTGGAGAGCTCTTTAGCCTCATCTACTCTAGAGCAGAAAATGAGTCCTTTAACAGGATAAGCGAAGTTACGATAGCGAAGCATCGCATTCTTTATATGCTTTACTCTTTCTTCATTTGTTAGAAGAGCAAAATCAGATTTATCATCAATTGTTATTCCATCGACAGTTAAATCTGCAACTCCGTAGTAATGGAATGGACACAACAAGTCCTCTTCCATTGCCTTTTTAAGTCTTATTTCATATGCAATGTTGTTATCAAAAAGAGAGAAGATATCTGTACCATCTGTTCTTTCTGGCGTAGCAGTAAGGCCCAAGAGGAAAGAGGGAGTAAAGTAATCTATAACCTTTTTATAGCTCTTAGCTCCAGCATGATGTACTTCATCGATAATAATGTAATCAAAAGCATCCTTTTTAAATGATGATAAGACTTCATCCTTTGAAAGCGTATAGATAGAAGCAAATAGGTATTTTGCACTTACATCTCTATTATTTCCATTTAGAAGCCCAGTTTCTGTTGTATTAAGTAAGCGCTCATAGCTTAACTTGGCTTTTTGCAAAATCATGTCACGATGAGCAACATACAAAACTCTTTTAGGGTTAAGTTCCTTACAATCAAATATAGATAAGTAAGTTTTTCCAGTACCTGTTGCAGCTATAATTAGGGCTTTATTCTCTCCTTTTAGTCTTAAATTATTAAGCTCTGTAATAGCCTCTTTTTGCATTCTATTGGGAACAACATCATAATCTTTTTTCTCTACTACGTATTCTTCTTCGCTATCAAAAAAGACTTCATCAACTGAAGAAGTAAGCCTAAATTTATTCTTCTCATATTCTTTTTTATAGTTTTCTAGCCAAAGAGAATCTACTCTATCGCCTTCTTCCCATATTCTAGAAAACTCATCTCTGATGTTATCGACAATCAAGCCATCAACAGTAGAGATAAGCTTTATACTCCACTCTTGATTAAGGCTCAAAGCAGAGGCAGTGAGATTAGCAGAACCGATTATAATTGAATAGTAGCTTCCTTTATTGAATATATAGCCTTTAGGATGGAAACCTCCTTTAGTATAGGCTCTTATTTCAATGTTTTTAAAAGATAGCAAATCTTCTAAAGCTGAGGGTTCTGTGAAATTTAAATAGTTTGTAGTTAGAATTCTTCCCTTTATTTTCTTATGTTCTAATTCAGAAAGAAGTTCTTTTATAGAAGCAAGGCCTTCATTATTAATGAAAGCAACAGAAAAGTCGAATGACGTACATGAAGATAGTTCTTCTGTGAGAGAAGATAGTATCTTCTTTTCTCTTTTATAGTCATTTACCAACAAGGTAGGCATCAAAGAGCTATCACTATTAGTTGAATTCGAAATAAAAGATGTCTTTAGGCTCTCTAATAAACGTC
This sequence comes from Candidatus Ornithospirochaeta sp., assembly GCA_050874025.1. Classification (GTDB taxonomy): domain Bacteria; phylum Spirochaetota; class Spirochaetia; order Sphaerochaetales; family Sphaerochaetaceae; genus Ornithospirochaeta. The sequence continues at coordinate 9,129 of JBNMJW010000019.1, read as the reverse complement.
CCTTGAAAGAATTGTCCATAAAGGCAGCTTAGCACATGAGATCCTCTAGATCCAGAGCAAAGCTTAAGTCTACTCTTCCAAAATGTATTTCTTCTCGCCATAATAAAGTTATGAAAAGTATAAAAGTCGTTGCAGCAGTAATAAAAAAAGATAACAAGATATTCGCAACACAACGTGGGTATGGCGAATTTAAAGATATGTGGGAGTTTCCTGGCGGAAAGATTGAAGTGGGAGAAAAAAGCGAAGATGCTTTAAAGAGAGAGATAAAAGAAGAACTCGACACTACAATTGAAGTTGGGAAATACATAGACACAATTGAATATGACTACCCTACATTTCATTTATCTATGGAGTGTTATTGGTGTTCAGTACTAGAAGGAAAACTTACTCTTCTAGAACATGAGAATGCCAAGTGGCTAGATAAAGAGTCTCTAATGTCTGTAGATTGGTTACCTGCCGATTTGCTAGTAATAGATAAAATTAAAGAAGCATTAAATTGAGCCCTCACGAAAGGGCTCAACTCTTACTCTACTTTGAGAGAAGCTTTCGGCTAGCTTCTCGTCCTTTATATGCAAGCTCTTCCTCATCCCAACCAACTAGCTTTCCATCATAAACAGCAAACTCGCCATTAACGATTGTGTATTTGGTCTCATGTTTAGTTCCACAGAAAAGAAGAGAAGCAACTGGGTCAGTTTGGCTTCCAGCATATTCTAATGTTGATACATCAAATAGCGCTAAATCTGCTCCCCAACCGACTTCTAACTTACCGAGATTGCCAAAGTTTAGCATTTTAGCACCGTTTTCGCTTGCCATCTTAAAGACATCTCTCGCACTTAAACTTGTTGAGCCGTACTTTACTCTCTGAAGTAAAAGAGCCTGTCTCATCTCGCCAAGCATATCAGAGCTATCATTACTAGCTGAGCCATCAACACCAATACCAACATTAATGCCTCTATCTAGCATATCTCTTACTCGACAAATTCCACTGCCAAGCCTCATATTCGAAGATGGACAATGCGCTATAGAGGTATTAGTTGAAGCAAGTAAATCAAGTTCCTTGTCGTTAAAGTGAATACCATGTGCGTAGAAGACGCCCTTTCCAATTAGTTCGCACTCTTCCATTAACTCTAATGGACGTACTCCATACATTCTTTTGCATGTATCTTCTTCATCAATTGTCTCACATAAATGAGTATGTAATCCAACATTGTACTTTCTAGCCAAACGAGATGAAAGAAGCATACAGCGTTTAGTTACAGAGAAAGGAGAACACGGAGCAAGCACTATCTTATGCATTGCTAATGGTAATGGATCATGGAAAGTCTTTATACATCGCTCACTATCTAAGAGAATTTCTTCTTCTGTTTGGACAACGCTATCTGGAGGAAGACCTCCATCTTTACGAGACAAGCTCATAGAGCCACGTGTAGGACTAAAACGCATTTTTAGTCTATCTGCAGCTTCAAACTGAAGTGCCATAGCATCGCCTTCGAAACCTTTTGGATAAACATAGTGATGATCAGTTGAACAAGTACATCCTGTTTTTAAAAGTTCACCGATAGCAAGAGACGAAGAAATATAAACACTTTCAGCATCTAAGTTTTTCCACTTTTCATATAAGAAAACAAGCCAATCAAAGAGCTTTGCATTTTGAACCTGTGGAATGTTTCTAGTCAAAGTTTGATAGAAATGATGATGTGTATTAACAAAACCTGGAACAACAACAAGCTTAGAGCCATCAACAGTCTCAAAGCCATTGGTCTCCAAATTGTTTCCAATTTCTTTTACTAGATTTCCTTCTATTTTTAAATCTACTCCACTTAAGCTAGGCTTATCTGGATCTGTCATAAGACAATAGATATTTTTAATTACAATATTTGCCATCTAGTCCTCCCTTTTTCTAATACGCTTAATTTTACCACCAGAAATGGCAAGAACAAAACTAAAAAAACTATGCTTGCTAAAAAAGAATAAGAATAAGACAATATCGCCATGGCAAATATTATTGATTATCTATCTTGGCGTGGGGACTTATCTCTATCAAATGATCCTATAAATGAAGTTGATGGTGCAATTCTCGCACGTCTAGCATATATGAGATACGAAAAGATCAATATAAAGAAAAATGAGTCGCTCTATTCTGCTTTGAAGACTATTCTTTCACTTCCAAACATAGAGAACATCCAGCTAATAGAAGGTGACTCCTCATTAATGAAGACAATTATTGAGACAAAGCGTTTTTCTTCATTTGTGATAATTGATTATACAAATGAGATAGACGAAAAAACTCAAACGCAGTTTTCAGCTGTAACTCTATTAGAAAAGGAGAGCAAAACTCTTTTTGTTCTCTTTAGGGGAACTGACAATACGCTTGTTGGTTGGAAAGAAGATTTTAATATGGCCTTCTCTACTCCACTTATCGGCCAGATTAAGGCAGTGGACTACCTTACAAAGATGAGTAGCACTATAGAAAACAATAGCATCATTGTCTCTGGCCACTCAAAAGGTGGCAACCTTGCTGTATTTGCTTCATCTTTTGTTGACAAAAAAGTTCAAGACAAAATAGAAGTAGTCTTCAATTTTGATGGTCCTGGTTTTGACGAAAAAACTATCAAAGAAAAGGGTTATGAAGCTATATGCTCAAAAATAAAGACATTCGTTCCTCAATCTTCTGTTGTTGGAATGCTTCTTGAGCATGAAGAAAAGTATACGGTTGTGCATAGCGAAAATATCAGCATAATGCAACATGATATTTACTCTTGGTCTCTTCTAGCTAACCATTTTATCCATCTCGATACTGTCGACAACAGCTCTCGCTTTATCGACTACACATTAAAAACATGGTTAAAAAGCATGGATGAAGATGAGAGAGAAAAGCTCATTGATGGCATTTATTCAGTGATGGTTGAAAGTAATGCTAAAACACTTAAAGAGCTAAAAGAGAACTGGCTTAAAAGCAGTAAGGGCATCATAAAAGCAACCATAAATCTTGATAGTGAGACAAAAAAAGCAGTATCAAGTGCACTTTCAAGCCTACTTAAGAGTTCTAAATTTGCCCTTACAACTATTGTCGATAAGCCTAGAAAATAGAGAAAAACTCCTGAATCTTATCTCTATCTTTTGTGATTGTAAGTGCTAGCTGTAATAAGATTCTTGCTTTTGTTGGTGAAAGATTATCTGCAAGAATAATATTTGGGTAGATATCAAATTTACTGTCAGGAACAATAAGGCCATTACCAATTCTGCTTGTTCGCACAACAGGAATATCTAATTTGCCAATCATCCTATTAAAGCTATTTGAATAATTGCCATTGCCTGCACCAACGATAATCAAACCGTCTGCTCTCTTTGCTGCATCCTCTATAATTACAGGATCAGCATCAACATAGAATAAGACAATCTCAATTTTTGGAAGAGATGTGAGATTATCGACAAAAAATGGAGAAGAAAGAGTATGGCGACGAGTAGACTCGTTATAGAAGATTATCTCATTGTCGATAATGTATCCCATCATGCCAAAATCTCTTCCTCCAAAGGCTGTCACAGATGTTGTTGATAGCTTCTGGAAGTCTCTTGCGCCATAAATACTATCAGAAAAGACACAGATAACACCTTTTCCCTTTGCTGCATCAGATGATGCCACAGCTACTGCTTGATACAAATTCATCGGGCCATCTGCACTTGTTGCAGTACTTGGCCTCATCGCTCCTGTTACAACAATAGGTTTATCTGTATGGGCCGTTAGATGCAAAAAATATGCTGTCTCTTCCATCGTATCTGTTCCATGGGTGATGACAAAACCATCAATATTAGGATCTTTTGAAAGAGTATTAATTTGGCGTGCAAGCTCTATCCAATTATGTGTCGTTATATCGTCAGAATTAACATTTGTAATCTGTATCTCTTTTAAAGATGCAAGCTTATCTAAACCTTGAATTGTAGAGGCTATCTTTTCTATAGAAAGAGTACCTGGAACATAATCAGTTTGACTACCTGGCTTTCCTGTGCCAGCAATTGTTCCGCCTGTTGCAAGTAGAACTACTGTCTTTTTCTTTTTATTGTTCATTCTTCACCTCTATTAAACTATTATAGATGTCTTCTATGTGGGAAGCAAAGTTTGAAGAAGAAAAGCTCATAGCCTTTTTCTTCGCATTCTCTCTCAGGGCTACTCTATCAGAAAGAGAAAAATATCGGTCAAGATAAGAGAAAAACTCCTCTTTATTATTATATTCCCAACCATTTACACCATCTTCAACTACGCCTTCTAAGCATTCATCTTTTCTTACTAAGAGAGGAAGAGATGAAGAGAGAGCTTCTATATATGTTAAACCTTGAGTTTCACTTTGAGATGCATTAATAAATAAATCTGCACTCTCATAATAGAAGTGAACATCTTCAGGTTTTACCATTCCAGTAAATATAACCTTAGGTCTTACTAGCCCTAGTTCATTAGCTTCTTTTTCTAATTCACATCTATATGGGCCATCGCCAACTATTAAAAATGAAATATCATCTCTTTTTAACTCAGAGATAAAATTGAGTAGTTCAGAAATGTTCTTCTCTTTAGCTAATCGTCCTAAATATAAGAGAATCTTTTTCCCTTCTATGTTGTACTCTCTTTTTATCTCTTCTACTTTCTCTCTATCACAGTCTTTGTCATAGCTCTTTATCTTTATTCCTGTAGGCACAACCTCAACAGGGCACATAACAGGGTAAGAAAGAAGTATTCTTTTAACTTTTTCTGTTGGAGCGATGAATAAGTCACAATACTTTGAGCAATACCTGAAGATTTCTCTAACGCCTCTTATTCCTAATGCTTTTAAGTGAGGGAGGACATAACCAACGTAATCTTCATATACAGTATGACACGTATGAACAAGAGGAATGGAGAGTCTCTTACTTATTTCTTTAGCTAAGAAAAAAGAAGAAAACTCACACTGAGAATGAATTACATCTGGCTTCCATAGGCAGATTTCATCTATTATCTTACGTCCTCTTCTTATTCTAAGCCTAGCCTTATGATAAATTCGCTCTGCACTTATGCTTCCTATTGTATATACATCACCTTTCTTCCCATTTTCAAAAGAAGGAGAAAGCGTAAGTATCCTAACTTCATGGCCAAGCTTTTCTAACTCATCTTTTAAGTTGATAATGGAGGTTACTACCCCATTTATTGCATCTATATTCCAATCCGATGTAATCAATACCTTCATTATACACTTGCTCCCAATAAGCTGAGTCGAAAGTCTATGATAAATGAAAAGTATAGAGAGGAAAAGAGAGAATTATCTTTTTATCCTCGTTGCTACAATTCCCATAACAGAGGCAATAAGACATAACGCTATCATTACAGGAAGCCATGAAGATGAAATGTCGTTAAGTAGGCCAAAACCCGTTGGGCCAAGAGATGCGAGGATATAACCAATGCATTGACCGAAGGAGATTATGCAAGCTGTATCGTGTCCATCTTTGCCATAGATAGCACAAAGCGTTATTGCTCCACTGAAAGTTGAACCAAGTGAGAATCCCATAATAATTGCACCAACAATCAGACTCACTATTGTTTTACCTAATATACAAAATAGCATTCCAGGTATGAATAAAAGTGCAAGAAGTGTTGTTAATTTCCTTACATTGGTTTCTTTGCAAACGACAGGAACAAAGTAGGCAGGCACAATTGATGCTAGTTGCATTATTGTAATCAAAAGTCCTTTATTAAAAGGAAGAGAAAAAGAAGAAGAGGCAATAGTTGGAAACCAAGTAAGAAGAGTGAAAAAGATTAAAGACTGGAATCCCATATATATTGCGATAAGAAAGTTACGCTTTGTAAAGACTTTATACTCTCCATTTACTGCCTCATTATTCACTGTTTCAGTATTAACTTTTTTTACAAAAGACATTGCCAATAATAAGGCAATAATGGATGGCAAAGAAAAGAGTGCAAAGGCAATTTCCCATGATGAACAAATCGAGGTCAATGGCTCAACTATCGCAGCAGTAAGCGCAGATGTAAATGTTAGCGACGAGGAGTAAATACCCATAAGCTTTCCACTCTCTTTTGTGTAACTCTCTTTAAAGAAAGCAGGAACAATGACATTTAAAAAGCCTGTGCCAATGCCAATTAAAACTGTACCAGCAAAAAGGAAAAAAGTAGAAGGAAGTGATCTAACAAGGATTCCCGTAGTAATAGTAGCTAAGCTAATTGCAATTAACTTTATGTTCCCTATTTTCTTTGAAACAAGGACAGAAAGAGGAGCTGAAAGAGCAAAAAGCAGTAAAGGAAGTGTCGTTAACAGCCCAGCTGTTGTGCCATTTAAAGATCTATCTGGCCTTATTTGATTCATAAGTGGACCTATACATCCCATTGGCCCACGCATGGTAGATGCCACAAAAAAAACTAAAACAAGTAAGATAAAAGGTAAACTTTTCTTTGCTGAAGGCTTTTCTTTTTTCATCATCTGTTACATCCCTTTTGACAAAATAATTGAGTAGCAGTTTCTCGTGGTGTTACCACACGTACAAAAATTTATATACCATATTTTGTGGCATTAACAAGAGTTGATTTATAATTTGGATGAAAAATAAAAGCGACCTATTGAAAAACAAGTCGCTTCTTCTTAATAAAGATAAAAATTACATCACATCCAAGAAAGGAACGCCTATTAACTTAAAACCATTCTTTAAGACTTGGAGAATCATCTCACAAAGAGAAACTCTAGCCTGTATAAGTTCATCGGTCTCTGCGTTAAGAATTCTATTGTCGTGATAGTAGTGACTAAATGTCTTTGCAACTTCATATAAATAAGTAGCAATGACAGAAGGATCAAAGCCATCTGCTGCTTTCTTTACATATTGTGGGAAAGAAGCAACTAAAGCAAGAAGTGTCTTCTCATCTTCGTTAGTCAATAGCTCTCCCTTGAATTCTGTTTCAGTCTTTCCCTCTTCCTTGTATTTACGGAGAATAGAAGAAAGACGAGCACCTGTATATTGCAAGTATGGTCCAGTATTGCCATTAAAAGAGATAGATTCTTTAGGATTAAAGACCATATCTTTTGTTGGGGAAACTTGCAACAAGTAGTAATTAAGTGCACCAAGAGCAATCTTGCGACTAGTTGAATCTATATCATCAACTTTATCGCTACGATCTTTAGAAATAATCTCATTCTTTGCTAACTGAGTTAATTCTGCTAGTAAATCATCAGCATCGACTACTGTTCCTTCTCTACTCTTCATTTTTCCATCAGGAAGGTTAACCATACCATAGGAAAGATGATGAAGCTCTTTAGCCCACTCATAACCAAGAAGAGATAGGCAATAGAAGAGAACCTTGAAGTGATACTGTTGCTCTGAAGCAACAACATATGTTAAGGAATCGAAAGGCCAATCTTTGTGACGCTCAATTGCTGTGCCGATATCTTGCGTCATATATAGCGTTGTTCCATCTTTACGAAGAAGAACCTTTTTATCTAATCCAATTGGCGCTAAATCAACTTGGACACTTCCATCTTCTTCCTTTGTAAAGACACCCTTTTCTACGCCCTTTAAAACCTCATCTTTTCCATATTTGTATGTTTCAGATTCATAGTAGTATTTATCGAAGGAGATTCCCATATTCTTGTAGCTTTCTTCTAGGCCAGAAAGAGTCCACTCATTCATCTTAGCCCAAAGCTTTCTTACGTCACTGTCCCCCTCTTCCCACTTTTTAAGCATCTTCTGAGCTTCTACAGTTGGGTCAATAAAGTTTGGAGAGTTGACGATATCTGGATTATCTTTCTTCTTCTCTTCTACTTCTTTTTCCCACTGGGCAAATCTTACATAGTATCGTCCAACGAAATGGTCGCCCTTTTCACCTGTAGACTGAGGAGTCTCTCCATTACCAAAAGTAAGGTAGGCAAGCATACTCTTACAGATATGAACACCCCTGTTATTGATTAAGTTTACCTTCTTTACTTCTGCGCCCTGACTCTTTAAAAGTTCAGATACAGACTGACCTAAGCTATCATTTCTCATATGGCCAAGGTGGAGTGGCTTATTTGTATTTGGACAAGAGAACTCAACCATCATTCTCTTATGCTCTAGGCTCTTACCCTCTCCATATTTATCACCATCCTCTCTAACAGTTTTCAATATAGTTGAAGCAAGAGAAGGTACATCTAAGCGTACATTTAAATATGGACCAGCTATGATAATCTCTCCCTCTGGATGGTCTTTCTCTATTCGTGATGCAATATCTAAAACAATAGCAGCAGGGCTTTTATGTGCATCTTTTGCATAAGGGAACATAGGGAAAGCTATATCGCCCATCTCCTTTTTAGGAGGAACACCCATTGTTAGTGCAGGAATATCTTCTTTATTCAAATAAAGTTTTAATTCACTCTCAATTCTATTTTTCCAATCTTCTTTAAGTTTTGTAAGCATTTAAACCTCAACTCTTTGATAATACCAAGTCAAACTCTCATAGTGAAGTATCAAATTTATAATCTAATACTTATCTCACCAGAAGAAAGACTTTCTTCCTCTCCATTATCATAACGTACCATAAGATGTCCAGAAGAGTCTAAATCATAAGCATAAGCTTCTTTTGTCTCTCCCATCTTTATTACTTTAACTCTTTTATTTAATACAAAACATTTTTTCTTATACTCGCTGAGAAAATCTTCATCTTGTATCTCAACAATCCTTTTGCAGCATTGAGCAATAACATCTGCCCTTTTAATTGGACAATTTCCATCAGGGTAAAAAGAAGTAGCAATGTCTAACAAGTCTGGGCTAAACTCTTCTCTCTTTGTTTTTAGATTTATACCGCAACCAATAACTACTTTATCGAGAGTTTTTTGCTCCATGTTAAAAATACCTTCAGTTAATATTCCAACAGCTTTTTTGCCTCTTATGTAGATATCATTAACCCACTTAATAGAGGTCTCTATACCTGTAAGCTTTTCTAAAACCTCACTAATTGCCGTCGCAGAGAATATCGTTATTAAATCAGGATTCTTTATTTTTGTTCCATCCAAAACAAGAGAAAAATAGACTCCACCACGGGGAGATTCAAATTTACGACCAAGTCGTCCTCGTCCCCCACTTTGAAATGAAGCTGTTACAACATAAGGAGGCTTTGCACCATCAGAT
>JBNMJW010000018.1:0-19928 GCA_050874025.1 Candidatus Ornithospirochaeta sp. | reverse complement strand
GACGCAAAAGGTGCATAAGTTTAAGGCGTTTTGAGAACATCTCTGGCTCAAAACCTATCGACTGCATCAAGACATTAATCCATTCTTCTTTTGAGAATTTCTTGCGACCTTCCTTAAAGAGATCAAAATCGAAAGATGAGAGCTGAATAGGCTTCAGATTCTCAATATGCCAGGGAGAAGAATCTCTGTTCTCTTCATCCAGCATATAGCTGACTGTTGCAATGCACCACACTCCGTTAACAAGGAGCTTTTCATTTCTTTTGACCGTATCTGAATCAACAAGGACCTTGGATATTCCAAGGTTAGCAAAGGTTGCCTCATAAGTATCTTTTTTCTCATTGAAGGTGACAGAGATTGTATCGATGACCTTCTTCTGCCCCCGTTCACTGATCTGTGCCCTTATCTTGTTTGCTTCATTTCTATGAACATAGTGTTCAGCAAGAATTGCCTTTACGTTTTCAATTCCTGCCTTTACAGTCTCTTCATCATCGGTTGCACAATACTGGCCGAGGAGATACTCAAGTACATAAGAGGGAACAATAGCGTTTCCTTTGACTTCTTTTACAAGGTCTTTCCTTACTACTAGACCAGTAAAAGCATCATGTATTTTCTGATCAAACTCTTTCATTTTCCCTCCTCTTAGAAATCGAAGTCACTTGCAATTGATCTTGAGAGCATGACAGGTTTTGAAATCTTCTCTTCAAGTCTTCCCGATGAGAGAATCTTATGTATCTTTACATATACTTCTTTTCTATTGTAATTCTCCGACTCTTTGTTTAGGTGAAGAGTAATCTGGAATTCTCTTGCCTTGGAATCAAAAGACTCACTTGTGATTGAACGCTTTTCTATATCGGAAAGAGACTTGCCATCAGAAGAGTAGATGCCGAACGTTGCATCAAAGCCATGAACCTTATCGCTGACATAATCTTCCTGATAGAAGGTCAATACAACACTTCCTGTCGTAATGGTCTTTAGATTTGTTAATAGACGAATGCCAACGTCTGTTACATCATCCTTTCTAGCTTTTTCAATCTTGATGAGTGGAATTATTACTTCTTGAAGAGCAAGTCCTCCGTGGACAAAGTTGGTGTTTGCTCCCTGTAATCTCATACGAAGGATGGAAGAAGGGAAGGCTACTTCAAGACCATCTGTGTTAGAGAGACCTATATCAGAAAGCTTTGTTATCATCAAAGCTGGGTTATCCTCAAGGTCATATCCTATGGAAAATCTTCTTCCATGTTTGACACTCTTGCCCTTGACGGAACCTTCGGCAAGGTACTGATGTGTTTCAAGATCCGATACCTGATATATAAATCCATGATCTGCCGTAAGCCATATGTTGTTCGCGTTTGCAGAGCCCAAGAGCCTGATAAGCTTCTTAAGTTCCTCTACGGCATCATTTGCTGCCTTTAAGAGATTGTCTTCACCATTTTTATCTATCATATCGTGATAGATATATATGACATTGTTTGCAGCTATAATATCTCTAAGGTTTATTGCTGTGGTTTTGAGTACATCTGTTGCATCAAGGGCTATAGCCTTTTCTCCAATGGCATTCTTGAGAATTTTATCCCTATTTAATAAGCCATTGGTACTCGTGTGGTTTTCAATGTACACTGCGGCATCAGCTCCCATCTCAAGTTCTTTATGAGGAAGGAGGGCTGCCATTCCAAGTTGGGTGTAGGATGGAACAGAAGAGAGCATCGGCTTAATGGAAGCAGTGTATCTCTGCTGACTGTTGATTTCACTTACAAGCTCGTCTCCTATTTCATATCTTAAGGCATCGGAGATGACTACTATGACCTTGTTGCCTTTCTGCTCGATGCTCTGAAGATTATAGCCATAGAATAGTCCTTGACTAAGGATAAAAGAGTCCTTGCATCTCCAGTTGGATTTCAGCATTTCAGATGCATATGGAGTCCATTTCTCATTAAGCGGAATTAAATAACCATTTATATATCTTGATTCGATATCAAGAGTGATGGAAGAAAGAAGATTGTTTGCGACAGGGCTTTTTTCCATCACATAGTACATGTATTTGCGATAATGGTTATCGATTTTATACCAATCCCTATAGTATCTTGAGACATACTCTTCTGCTGAACTTGCGTTCAATGATAAAAGTTTGATTTCATCCAGGAGTGTTTTTCCGATGACGATAGCCTGATAGATATCCTCATATTCATCAAACCAATAAGAGCTCCTTCTTCTTTCTAAAATTTGTCTTATAGCTTCTGCAGTCATTGTCTGATGTTTTACTGCTTCAATAAGGCGTGTAATGATTTCTTCTTCTATGAAACGGTAGTCGTCAAAATCCAAAAGATATGAGAGATCTAAACTTGAGAGATTCTTTTGGGCAGATAGCTGCTCAGAGGCATACTCTGAAAGATTTTTGAACACGCCATTTGACTTGAAGGAAAAAGAGTCTTTCCAATGCTTTAACAGTGCTATAGCATCAGAAGATAAGGAGGAATCCGTATTTAGGAATCTTTTCAGGGAGGACTCAAATACAGAAAGGCAGAAATCCTTTACAGAAGGCTCTTTCGTGTTGTATCCGTATACAGTGGCGATTTTCTTCCAAAGGGTATCAGTGAGATTATATTTCTTTAGAAGCTCATATTTTTTTGCTTTTCCTACTTCTTCATCAAGAACAAGTGCATCAACTATGTTCTGGATATTAAAAGAATCTTCTCCAAGAGTAATTGCAATTAGAAGTTCTTCGAAAGCAACTCTAGAAATGCCTTGAGATATCTTTCCATCCAGTTTTTTTCTGTTTTTTGAATCCTTAAAGAAGGAAGAATGATTCCTGATGATATCAATAAATGAATGTGGAAGATTAAGATCTGCAAGCATTATGGAATCTGCATCAGTTCTGAAAACAGTATTTTCTATCTGAACATCCAAAAGCCAATTGTCTTCGTATTGCGGTTCATCCTTTTCAAAATAAACGAGTAGCTGATTGTCAGGCCTTTTCTTTAGTATTTCATATTTCAATGCAAAATCGTTGTATTCAGAAGCCCTCAGAAGAGTAACTCCTTCAGGCATATCATCGAGATCAGTGCCGAACTCTGATGATGCGTCATACCAGAATACAACCCTATGTGACTCAAATTGCTTTATAAGATTCTTTAAAAGAGTATTATTCATTTCAGCTCCTTTATTACATTCCAGTGGCCATTTTTTTTGGATCCAATACGTTCAAGACAACCGTTTTCTTTCAGCCATTCTATTTCTCTGTAGATTGTTCTTTCAGGAATTGAAAGGGAAGAACTCAATGCTTCAATGGTGGTTTCTGGATTATCCTTGATAGCATCTATGATTTTCTTTTTCCTGGTGTCTACTAAATCTTCGATACCTGTTTGAGCTGTCTCATTTGAATTTAAACTGCCATTATCTGTGCTTTTTTCACTCTTTAAACTGCTAAGACTGTCCTTTAAACTGCCACTTTCTTTGTTGATTTCATCGTTTAAACTGCCAAAATTGTCCTTTAAACTGCCAAATCCATTATTTAAACTGCCATTGTCTGGGTATGGCATATTATCCATATATGATAGAACTTTTTTATAATCGATGACTGCTTCATCATGTTCTCTCCTGTATGAATCGAGTGCACAGTAGAGTTTTGATGGCCTGAATGTAACTGAAAAATCCATGCCATCCGAAGCAATTTCAAAAATAGGTGCTGGATTACCTTTCTCTTCGCAGGACCCTAGTATCTTTGGTATGCCAGTTCCAAACTTTTCAACAAATCCTGCTTTGTTGAATGCATTTGATATGAGTGGATTGATATGTCTGGATTTATGATGTTCCACTGTCCAGTTTTCAGCAAGTATCGCTCTGTTTTGGATATATATCTTGTTGTCATATACTTTAATCATGATTGATTGTCCTGAAGACCAATCATTGTGCATCAAAGCATTGAAGATCGCCTCTCTCATGGCATCATGTGGATAAGGATATGTTTCAATCCTTGTATTCATATCATATGAGATGAGTGCAGAAAGATATTTAACCCAAATAATATCGATGACATCTCTGCAAAGCATCATTAAGGAACCTTTTATATCATCTCTGCTGACAATATCTGCATCTGATCTCATTTTTCCAATCATTACAGACGCACCAGGTATAACTTTTGATGGGTTTCTGTGAAACAGAAGAACTGCAGCTATTGTCAGTTTGCCATTTTTTACAAGTTCAAGTTCTTCAAGTATCTTCTCTCTGCTTTCCAATGCTTTTCCACTGAGACGTCCAGATTTTATTGCTTCATCTCTGAATATCTGGAAGCTTTCTTCATCAAGGTCCTTTATGGATACTTCCTCAACAAGAGTAGAGTCCCATGTCTTGTTTCTTACTTCGATTATAGCATTCTGTTGATTCCTACCATCCAGGCAGAAGTTTGAAGTGCCAATTCTCTTATACATGTTTCCTAGATAGAAGACTGGGGTTTCTGATTTATGGACATTGATTTCGATAAAATATCCAACACCGTCATTTCTTCCATCAACGGAAACATTGTAGTAGTTCATAGTCTGGACAATGCTGTTTGGAATCGATTCAAGAAGATTCTTTGTTTCTTTTACTCCAAGGTCAACAGTATTTCCATCATCGTCTTTACCGATAAAGATCTTTCCTCCATCGGCATTGGCCATACCACAGATTTCTTTGAGGTATTCCTTTTTCCATATGACCTTGTATTCAATGTTCTGCAATTCGAATCCTTCCATCAGCGTCCTCATTTAATTGTTTTTAAAGCTTTGCCCAGCTTCTGATAATTTACCTTTACCCCATCATCCAAGTCGAATGTGACATGTTGTACAGCAAGGGGATATAGAACATTCATCTCATAATCATTGAGATCTTTGTCTATATTCTGGAAATCAAGAGCTTTCTTGGTTTCTCCGGCTTCTTCAGCCATCTTAATCTGAGACTGGATCTTTGCTCTGAACTCCCTTAGATATTTTAGCACAACATTCGCCGTGTTCTCATTGTAACGGTGCATATATACCAGTACCTGGAAATTTCCTTTCGGAGATGAGAACATCCAATATATCGGTCTCTTTTGGTAAGTCTTGAGATGATCTGTGTAGAAATACTTGGCCAGGTACTTTCTGACAGACATTCCAAGAGCGTTTTCAACAAACTTTAGGTTCTCATTGAGAGTTTCCTTTCCATACATTACTTCAAGGAATTTGATGAAGTATCTTTCTGCATCGTTTTCAAACCAGGAATCATCCATCATTGGAATTACATTGTCATCATCAGGCATGAATGATTTGTCAAAGACTGATTCATTCCATTCTCCACCTGCATATGCAAGGCCATTCTTAAATGGATTATATCGACCAAACATGCATCCAACAGCATATGAGACAAGACCCTTGATTACATCCTCTTTTGTAAGGGCATATTGACCTTTCTTCATTGACTCAGGGATTTCAGATTTTGAATCAAATATCCTGTGGACAGAAACCATTGAATCATCTTCTTCTGGTGTCAGCTCATCCTGAAGGCCATAGATATCGATGAAGATGCGGTTGAGTTCTTCTTCATTATGTTTCAAAATATCAAAAGACAAATTTACATTGTCTTTATAATCATCATACATATCAGCAAGCTTTATGGAAAAGCCATTCTGCATGGCTACTTTTGTATCTTGAATCAGGTCTTCAACCGTTCCATCAGACATGCTATCTGAACGAGGCACATAGAGCAATGGATGGCGTCCAAAGTCCCAAGAGGTTTCGAAAGAATCCCAGTCATTTTTAGAAATCTTTATATTGCTTGTACATAACATATCTACAAAGCCTTTTGATTCATCAGATATTTTTAAAGGAACTCGTCCCATTGGTCCCTCATGAAAATCCAAAGTAGGAGAAAGGATTTTTAAGAATTCTGCTGTGACACAAGAATTTAAACTAGCAAGTATATATAAATAATACTTTGTATCCGAAAAATGTATTTTTGCACCCTTTGATTCAAACAAAAAACCTTGAGGAAGGATTCTCATTGAAAGAGCATTAGATATAGTTGACCAAGTTAATCCAGAAGAAAAATAAAAACGTTCATTTCTAATAACAGAGCTTGGATGTGATTTGAGCTCAGTACCATTATTTTCCCAGTTAACAACATATTCATTATTTCCGTACCACTTTCGATAAGAACCTCCCTTTGTACATGGGAACCATTTACATTTGCTATTAATTGCATCTGTTGCAGATGTGGCTGTAAAACAAGAGTTGCAATGTGATATTTCGTACCAAAGCCTAAGGAAACGGGCGTTCTCGCCCGTTGCAAGCCCCTGAAGGGTCTGGATACGGGCGAGAACGCCCGTTTCCTTAAACCCTCGAAATATAGCCTCTGTTGCCCAATAAGCAATGGAATTTCCAGGTATCTTTTCAAACTGTTCTGCTGATATTTCATAGTAATATCCACAATCATGATTAGAGATTGCTTCTTTGAGAGCATTTGACTTTTCTTCTTCAGACTGTCCATTTATGAGGCGTAAATATTGTCCCTTAGAATTATTTTTGCATCCTAATAAAACATATGCAGTGGTAGATACTACTTCACCACCAATTGCATCAAATCCTCTAGCTCCTATATGAATCATAGAGAGAATTGCTCTGTTTTTAACTATCTCTGCTCTTAGCTTCTCGTAACTAGAGAGGAACATCCAACTTTGAAGTGTAATCATTGATACATAGCCATTAGCAGGAATGAACTTAAAATTACGCTCAATGAACATAGTTCCAGTATCTGTTTTGCTGTTTGGATACTGACTTTTTGCAAAGTTTTGAAGAATCGGATCAGAAGATGATGGTGATAGATATGGTGGATTTGTAATGACGATACTGTATCTTTGACTTAGATACTCAGCCATTTCAAGTACCTTCTTGGTTCTTTCTGTGAGAGTATTTGTTTCTGCAAAGATATCATCGCTTGATTTTACTTTTAGGGTATCCTTTAGTGCTTTGATGTCTGGTACTGTAGGGGTAATGAGAGATCCAAGAATGTCAGCATGTTCAAACTGATTCATCAAGTCCATGAGATTTAGGGTAGGTTTATCGAAGAGATTATAAACCTTTGCAAGTTCATCTTGATCGAATGATACATTTTCAAGGATGCAGATATTGGGATTTGTATGTTTCCTGAAGAATCTTTTGCTTTTTTCTCTCGCCTTCATCATCAGAGCAAAGTAAGCAAGTTGTCCAGCTCTCTTATCGATTTCGATTCCAAAGAGATTGTTCCTGATTATGCTCTCTGTTGCATCATTGTCTGTATATCCGCACTCATTGTAGATTTCGAAAAGAAGATCAAAAGCATAAGTAAGCATGTGCCCTGATCCACAGCATGGATCAAGAATCTTTATCTCCTCCGGACTGGAGAGCTTGATGAAATCTTTTTCTGCGTTGGTTGGTACAATATAGTATTCCATCTTATCTTTTAGCTTTGAATCTGGATGGTTAAGCATCCAGAGCCTGCCGAGGGAGTTCTCGACAAGGTATCTTACAATCCACTCTGGTGTGAAGAGCTGGGTGGCTGCAGGTATCTCGTCCTTTCCAGCCTTCTTTCCTTTCTTGAATGAGGCAAAGACCTCATCCTTCTTTTCGGAGATGTAATACTGATATAACCAACCAATGATTTCTACACTGTTTTCACAGTCTTCGTTTGAGAGAGCTTTTACTGTTTTAGTTATGATAGATTCAGCAGATAATAAATCATCAGGAAGCAGTAGGTCTGTATAGTCGTTAATCTCTTCAAAGAGCATTGGGAGGCTATTGTTAAGTGCATTGCAGGAAGCTACGAGTAGAATACGATAAATATCTGCTTGAGGGTTTTTCGATGTTATGGAACCATCAACCAAGCCTTGGATTTTGTCCTTTTGCTTGTTTGAAAGGTCATCATCATATACACCAGCAAGGGCATCGGAAAGTATTTCAGGAAGGAGCTTACCCTCAGTAGGGGAGACAATCATTGTGGAATTGAAGCTTCTTGCATCCATATAACGGAGTGCTGTGAATCTGTTGAACCAGGTATATGCAACCTCTTCAACAATGGAGTCTTCACCTTTCTTTTTAAGTGCTTTTTTCAGTTCAACAATCGCATTTCTGTTTTCGATTAGGTCAACTGACTCATCACCGTTTATAATAAGATTGAGTCTTGCCTTTACCTGATCTTTTAGCTGAATTCTTGCTTCCTTGGCAAATCTTTCCAATGCTCTTCCTTTCATATTACTCCACCGTATATCCTTCGTTTATTTTCCTTGTCATTTCATCTTCAAGCTTTCTGATATATTCCTTTACGCCTTCTACTGTATTGATTGGGTTATATATTCTTGCTGAAGACAGGGAATTAAGCTTAATGATCTTCTTCTCCTTTGCCTTTGCTTCTCCTGCTTCAAGTATTGCTTCAATAGTTTTCTTTGAATAAGGTATATCAAAGGTGACTATATTTTTTATTCCATCCAATGAAGAGATTGAAATGATTTTATTCTTCAATGCAACGGCAGAAGTATTAAGTAGCTCCCTCTGATCAATTGTGAGCAGTTTGTATGAAGACTTCCTCTGCACGGCTTTGATATATTCTTCGTATGATTCAAGTGTATTATTCCTTGCTTCTGTGACCATAGAAGAAATTTGTATCTTCAGTTTATCCATCAAAGAAGGAAGCTGTGAAACTGTAGACTTTCTGTAGACATTCTTGTCATTTAGAATGTTCTCGATAGATTGCCAAGTTTCTTTATCCAACTGATCTGAAATATCTTCATTCTTTCTTATCAGATTTGATGCTTCTTCATACTTAGACAGGGCATCACTTTTATTCATAAACTTAAGGAAAGGCGTATAGTGATCCTCAGCATCATCAAGGATGGTTTCAGCTACATCATCAGTGAATTCATCAGAGAAGTACCATAGATAGTCCTTGCCTTTGATATCGATAAGAACTTTCATCTTGTTCTTTATGTCTTCAACAAACGGATAGTTCACACTATAGGCCTTGTCTTTGAGCTCTGAAAGAAGGTTATCAATTTCTTCCAATGCCATTTTCGAGACACTCTTTGCATCATCATATGTACACTTGTGCCCAGAAAAATCATAGATAAACTCCTTGACAGCTTTTATCTTCTTAGGATCAATATCCTTACAAAGCTCAATGACGATATATCCGTACTGCGATATTGAGAAGAGACTGTTTTTGAGCGTTTGCGGATTATCTGTGACGGAGCCATTTATCTTGATGTTAATCTGGCTCTTCTTCATCAGAAGAATCAGATTAAAGATAAGGGCACTCTCCGGCCATCCATATGGTTTCTTCCTAAACGTTTCCATCAAATTTGCAATGGTCGTGGTAAGCTTATCTTTGTTCTGTCTCAGTAAGTTGATAATCTGAATCTCAGCCTCTGATGAAATGTCTTTTATAAGCTCATCAGCGTTGTTTTTATCTATTAGAGCCTTGGCATTGACTTCAGATGCAGTATTCTTATCAACCATTCTTAGGTTTGGGTATACCTTTTCGATTAGAATCTCAAAACCTCTTTCAAAACGGGTATCAATTTTTGTTGATGGAACTACACCGATATTTGTTCCCGCAATATAGAAATCAGCATTTGAAAGCATATCTTTCAGTTCGGATTCAATCTCTTTCTTTCTATCCTTGTTCTTGTCCGCTTTGGCTTCAATAACCTTGCTTCTGTCTTCGGATAACTGCTCTCCTGTATGGTTCTTCACATACTGGTTTGTCTTGAGATATAGAAGAAGGTCATCTGCTATATGTTTGTCAGGACGAAGGAGTACGACAAGCTCTGTGTCTGGGCAAGAGATTGTATCGGAATAGTTTGGATGTCCTTCTCCGCTTTGGAATGGAGTGAGGATGTTCACACTGATTTCGGAGTTCCTGAATGTAACGGTCTCATTATCTATCTTTTTTGTAAACTGATAGTTTGCAATCTTTCTTCCGTCACTGGCTTTTGATACACCTGTAAGAATGTTGCCATATATTATGTTGTTGATTTCATCGGTAAGATCCTTTGGTGGAACAAAGGTCTGTTTGATTTCTTCTTCAACATCCTTCTCTTCATTTGTTAGGAAGTCATAGGTGTCTCCGTTGCGCTGGATGTAAGTTTCGTTTGTAAGCCTATTAAGAGCTTCTTCAGTTTTTTCTACAAGCTCTGCAGGGTTTGTATCAAAACGTGTAAGAAGAAGTACGCTCAGATTATGCGCTGTTGGCTTGAATTCCTTTTGAAGATATTTGACGAGAAGCAAGGCTTTCAGAACCCTGATTGCGAATGGATTATCTATGATATTGTTCTCTGCCATATCGACAGATCTCTTGAAGTTCTCCTTCAGATAATCCTTGAGTCCATCATACATTGCATCATAAGGGATAAGAGAAGATCCGACTTCTGCACCATCTTCTCTTGTAAAATCCCTTAGTACATTGTGGAATACATCGAGCATGGAACGTGCTCCTGTAGATGTATATTCTCCAGGAAATGCATTATGAAGGGAGAGAGTCTCCAGTGTTGACTTGAACATGTCAAATTGATAAGTGACAAAAGGGTAGGTCGTTACAAACTCGTCTTTGTCTCTGTATACTCTGTACTTCTTCGGTCCGTTGACAAACTGGAACAGTGTGTTGAAGTTCTCCTTCTGGATTTCATATGTTGATCCAACAATGTTTTTGCCTTCTTCATTCTTCTCAAGAAGCCTTTTCTGGATAACTTCGTTTACGTTGGCATTGGAAAGAGGCATCTTGACGTAGAATCTACCCTGAATCTTGCTTATATCTGTCTTGTCCTGCTTGTCGAGATTTTTTACAAACTTCTCAAGTTCGTCCTGGCTTGTTACAAGTACCCAGGATCTGTTTCCAGTCACAGAACTCAAGGATGAAGCTATTTCCTGTATATCGACCATCAAACGGCTTGAATGGGCAACAAACTGTCCCACTTCATCAACAAAGAAATTTAGGCGGAAATTACTTCCTTTGCTATCTATGTACTCTTTGACTTGTGTTGCAAAGTCATGAATGCTTATTTCAGCTTCATAACTATCCAATAAATCTGGATCCTCTGTATTGCCTGTTATTTCAGCAAATGCTTTGACAATATGCCTGTTGTTGATGTTTGGCTTCTTTCTTGCATCCTCCCATACTTTGCCAGAGTTTTGAAACAGAGTTTCCTTGAATTTATCCAAGAGGCCTTCTTTATCCAGTTCCATTTCAAAGGCAGCAATCTTTGGATTTATTCCATAATAACCACAGTGTTCATAGAACTTTCTCTGAAAGATATGGAGGATAGGTTCGTTCTGATTGTTCTGGTTATACTGGACAATGTTGAATAGGATGCTCTCGGAAGGGATAGAAGTTGCTTTCTTCATCTGAGCAAATAGCATTGGGTTATCATTGAGCTTTCCATCAAAATAGGATACGGCTCTTTTTTCTTCTTCAATCTCTGTGTTTGAAATGAGGTAAGAAAGTATCTTTAAAAGGTGAGACTTACCACATCCAAAGAAACCTGAAATCCAAACACCATTGTAGACAGGCCTTTGCTCATTATACTTTTCAAAGAAACCGTCCAAACAATTTGAAACCTCATTGGTGACAACATATTCCTTGAACTCTTCCGCAAGCTCATTTTTTGCATCGGCATTGATGACACCATTTATGTCCTTCTCTATCTGATTGGTAAAGATGCTATCGAATTTAACGCTCATTATTGTCTTACCTCCGTGAATATGTTGAAAGCCCTGTAGTAGTTCATATGTGGTAGTCTTTCAAAAAGCTGAAGAGCGGAACTGCCCGTTTCCCTGTCATACTTTCCAGGATAGAAGATTACTATTGGTACAATCCGTTTTAGAAAGTTTGGCAGAATCTCAAGTAGTCCATGAATCCTGATAAAAGGCCAGGCTTCTCCAACGCCATTGATCAATACCAGTTCGGGAGACTCATCGTTGATGATCCTTGCAACTTCAGGCGTAAACTCAGTGTCGTTATCAAGGATGCCTTTGAAATCTTCCATGATTTCTTTGTGAGTCAGACTTGGTTCAGATAGATAGTCTTCAAGATCCCCTGACTTTTCAAGCATGGAGAGCATTACATCATATACGTTGATCAGAAGTACGTGCTTGTTGTTTTTCTCCAGTCTCTTGACCAATGTCTTTGCCATCTTGTTGTATGACTCGTTTTCCTCCGGATGATAGGAACAGATATAGTTGGGGATTTCAGCTCCTGCATATCTTCTTGAGAGGAGCTTCTCATCAAGAAGTGTTTTTTCAAGGTAGTCCAGAACTTCGTTATAATCCATGTCCTTCTTTTTCATTTAGCCCCTCCTATAGATAGAATAGGAAGAAAAACAATATCCTTGCCGATTAGTTTCTTTGCATCTTCAGATATATCTGCTGCTTTAAGTTCATTTGAAGATGAAAGGAAACCTGCTTGGTGTAGGTTTGTAAAGATTACAGATCTTGCTTTTTTTCTTGTTTCTTTTCCTATATTGTCTATGCTGTCATTCTCATTTGCTTTTCTGGAGAGAAATTCATTCCAGTCACTGAAAGAAAGAGTTTTCTCATATGAAAGGAACTTCTGATGCACTACTTCTGAAGCAAATAAGCCAACTATTGGAAAAGTCCTGCAGAATGCAATCCACAAAAGAGTTCTCTGATCCTCGATTCCGGCTCCATCGAAAAACTGGATTTCTTCGAGTGTCAGGTTTTTCAAATTTTTGATTATGTAACTGATATATCGGGATGAAGATGCAAGCTTGTCAATCTGCATCACATTCGTTTCTACAGCCTTAGCTTTTACTTCGGCCCAATTATTGCATTCAACAAACAGCCGTACAATCTTTATAGACTGTGGAAGCATCAGTCCAGAGATAGTCGGCAAGCTAATTTTCTCTATCATTATTCTTTGTTTCCTGTATTTCTGTTTTCCTTCTTTCTTCTGTCTTCTGGTTTTTCAGCCATCGTAGGAATGAGCCATAATGTACCTTTCTTGACAGCTCCTGGTATTAGACCTTTATCGCAATAATGGACAACCATTCTTATGGTAACTCCCCATCGTTCAGCCATTTCCCTGGCGGTTGAATAATCATCTATAGACAACATAAAAATAGTTTATTTCTTGAACAGGAAATTTTCAATTGTAAAATACTATAATTGTGATATTTAGAAGCATTATGTAATTCAGACTTATGTTTACATTAAACAAGAATGAATCGCGTTTTGAAGCAAACTAATGCTCTTGGTCGCTATCTAATTTCCAGAGATCGCTTGATGATGTAATTGCAGCTTTGGTTTTGTTGATGAGCTTATCAAGATCCTTAATAGCTGTTTGAAGTTTTTCCATGCTGTTTGGTTGCTCTATTCCTGAAGCTTTCAGCATGTCGATTATGATGCTGGTTCTTGAAAGCATTACTCTTGTAGACTCCTGCATGAAAGATGACTGGAGCTCGTTTACATATTGAAGCTCATAGAGTTTCAACTCTAGCTTATCGAGTCTTGATTCAACAGAGCCACCTTCAGTTATTGATTTTTCAAGTAAATCAGATACGTACTTGTTAAAGGAAACTCCACTTGTTTGAGCTTGCTTTTTTAACTCTTCCCTTACATTTTCAGGAATCCTAATATGGATGGATTCATTGCATTTCATGTTTTAAATAATCCTTTCCACCCTTAATAACAGTGTGGTCGAACACTGAAAAATATCAATAATTGTTGACCACTAGCTATCTTGTTGCATGAAAACAAGATAGTGATTGATACTCCTCGAAATTACCACTGCTCCTTTTTATCTTGCCCAAGTGGTCAAAACTTACATATTTAGCTATTGAATCAATTTCATTAGCTATCTATTGGAGCCCTGCAAAGAAGGGGAATCCCTCATGGACCAAAGAGCTTTCTTTAGTTCTTGTCCCTGCTTGAATGTCGCTACTCTATGTGCTTCTACAGAACAAGGTTCTCCTGTCTTTGGGTTATGTGCTTTCACTTTAGCTTTACGAATCTTTGGCTCAAAAGTACCAAAACCTCTAAGCTCAATTGTTCTATCGTCAATCAGAGCTTCTTTAAGTTCTTCAAACATCTGGTTGATTACAATGCCGATTGAAACTGCATCAATTCCTGTGCTGTCATTGATGTTTTTGATTAATTCAGCTTTTGTCAGTTTGTTCTTCATGTTATCTCCTATTACTAAAAAGCCTCCAGTATAGTTGGAGTTTGGAACCTCAATGGGGGGACAACTATACCGGAGACATCGTTCATTACCTTCTGATTATACCACATCAGTAATCAATGAACTATGTTATATTATTTGAGCTTTGGTTAAGCTCCTTTTCCATGAGGTAGTATTTTTCTGAAAGCAGATATGTCTCCTTATTTTCTGCTTTATCCTTGCAGATCAGCCACTCAATGAAGTCCGATATGTTTCCATTGCCTATTCCCTTTCTTTTAAGCTCCTTGGCCCTCAATTTAGCATATAAGTGGCTTTCACCATAAAACATGATAGTAGTTTGCCTACTGTTGTTTTCTTTCTTTGTGGCTTTCTTTTCTTCTGATTGGAAAGATGTTTCTTGAGGCTTGTTTTCTTCATTAGATATACCGAAAGAAGAGAGAAGATTATCTTTTCTAGCCATTATTGATTCTCCTTCAATATGTCATTCATCAGCTCACAGCAAAATGATTCATAGTCTGAAGCAACTCCGCTTTTAGGAGCTGCAGTAAAGATATCAATCTGATCAGCCTGGGCAGCTTCAATAGCAACACCTTGTCTTATCTTTGAATCAAAGACTTTAGTATCAATCTTTTCAGCAATATCCTTCAGAACTTCAATTACATCCTTTCCAAGAGTCGTCCTGCTGTTATATCTGGTGACTAGTATTCCTGCAATCTTAAGGTCTTTGTTATCGCTTTTGACTTCTTTGATAATCGATACGAGAGCTTTAATTCCCTGTATGCTGAAAGCAGCTGCATTAACAGGAACAACTACATAGTCAGAAGCTATCAAATCATTCAGAGAGATAATTCCTAAAGATGGTGGAGCATCAATTATGGTGAAGTCATAAGAGTCATTAACCTCACTTAAGATGTTCTTCAGAATCTCAAAGGCTTTAAATTGAGTGAACCTTCTGTCTGCATCAGATAGAGATAGAGAACAAGGAACAAGATCTCCAATTTCAGTTTTGATGATTACTTGCTGTATTGTATTTTTCCCTGTCATCAAGTCATCAAGAGTAGATACTTCATCTGGATTGATTCCTATGGAAGAGGAAAGGTTTCCTTGTGGATCTGAATCGATGGTGAGAACTCTATAACCTTTATTTACAAGGTAAGCTCCCAGTGCTGAAGTAGTGGTAGTCTTGCCGACTCCTCCTTTCTGATTACAAATTACAATAGTCTTCATCCTTGATAATTCTCCCTGTATTCTCTGTTGTTTTGTACCTGCTTAGCCAACTACGGCACTTTGATATTTCCTTTTCGACTTCATCTTTATTTAGAGTTTTGCCAATTGAAAGCTGATAACAGCCAAATGCCTCAATAAACTCACTGAGTGGATATTCATCTTCAGAACATTCTTCTCTCGAATCGAAGGATTTTGTTATGAACTCGATATGGTATTGGTTTTGTGACAGGAACTTGAGAAAAGAATCTTTTCTTTGGAAAGGAAAAAATCTTCTCTCAATCCAACTATCAACCAAATTCCTCTCATCACTTCCGTTTGAATATATTCCATCAGTAAAATCTCCAATGAATGAGGAGAGAAGCTTACCTTCCGTTATTCCTAGCGATGCTGTTTTAGTCATCAGCTTAGAATAATCCTTTTCATCCATTCTTATTGGGAACAAGTATTCCTTGATAGCCATCTTATCTCCTTGCATCAGCATCCATAAAACCACTTTGTTTAAGGATCTCTTCTGATATATAGTTGTTGTCCCTGACATGTTGCAGAGCTTTTCTGTATCTAGTCTTGCTCCCTGGATGTGGATCAAAGATCTTTTTGTACCATGGAAGGTCAACATCCAATTCATTTCTAAGGTTGATTAATGCTCCTTTTGCATATCCAATATTGATGGCAAATCTGTCTGCATTGATTTCATCAAACCTTCCACCCAATACATATTCAACCTTATGTATGATGGCCACAACCAAACTTGCTATTTTGTATAAGGCCATATTGATCCATGAAAAGATTGCAAATACTCCATTGATTCTTCCTATTGCTGATAAAATCCATGATAGGATAATGAATGGAAGCAGAAACAGAGTAAGAGTAGTGTAGACTATACCTTCAGATATATGGTCCCCATTGGAAATGTGGCCAAGTTCATGAGAAACTATGTATCCCAGTTGCTCTTTATCAAGCTTCAGTGTAGATGGATCCAAAGTTATGCTTCTGGAGTTGTAAGTATAGGCTCCATATCCAGAATCGGAAGATAAAATTCTTATTGCCATACAGGATGTATCAATCCCATGCTTTGATGCATTTGCCAATATTGAAGATAATCCACTTGTATTGCATTCCTGTTCTGTAAGCTCTCTGCTTTCTTCTGTTTTCTTGAAATCCTTATTTCCAATGGATGTAATAATCAGAAAAGCAAAAAAGTATATCGCTAAATATAGAATTCTCACTGCTGTCTGCGTTCCTCCGCCATGAAACAATATATCGGTGAGCTTGAATAGCTTTCCTCCACATAGATAAAGCTTTGCCATCAGCTCTGATCTGTATAAGCCAAATATTCCAAGATAAGTCTGGACAAAGATGGTCCCGAAGAGTAGTGCAATAAGAGCCCTCACTCTTATGATTCCTCTGTAGGCTCCACTTTTGAAGAATGAAAAAATCATGATGGATACAATGAAAATCTCAGCAATCAAATAGATTAGTTTCTCAAAGGTAAAGTCCATTATGTAATAGTCTCTGATATTGATGCCTATTTCCTTGAAGACCTTGCTTTCCCTTTGAAAGAAGAAAGCATCAATTGCAAAATAGATAGCTAGAGCTACAATAATTATTGTCCATATGGTCATTAACCTTTTTCTGCGTTTACCTAAATTCATAAACCCCTCCTGAATCAGTTAGCAGATATCATTTGTTATGTGTCATTCGTTATGTGCTATGTGTTATGTGTCACATAATGAATGAGAAAGATATTACTTTTTCTTCCCATTTCTCTCGAAGCTTATTAGTTCTCTGAGTGAGGTGCAGGACCAAAGATTGTTGTAGATAATCTTCATTGCAGAAATAGTTTCTGGAGGCAAGAAAGAATCCACTCTTCTTACAAGTCCTGGAAATGCTTCGATAAGCTGTGTTGTATATCGCTTATTCATGGTCGATACTTTCTTTGTGTCATGTCCTGTAATAAGGGAAATATTGATATCTGAAATCCCCTTGGATGCACAGCTTGATACATACCAGTGCCTGAATGAGTGAAGAACATACCCAACAGTTTGTTGCTCTTTTTTAGATATTCCTATGTATATCAAAGCATCAGTTAGTGCTCTTGAATACTTTATTCGTGTGTAAGGTTTCCTTCCCGATGCAGAGAATATGTATCCAGGCTTTTCCATTAACGGTGTTAGGATGAAAACCAAGATATCTGGAAGAGGGACCCACCTTTCTGAATAAGTTTTTGTTTCTGTATGCTCTCCACCTTTATATGAAGTCTTTACATATATGATTCTTTTCTCTAGATCTATATCTTCTCTTCTCAAAGCAATTGCTTCATCGATTCTTAGTCCTGAAAAGGCAAGGAAGACTAACATTGCATAGTTAATCGGATCAATCCAGACATCGATGGAAAGAAACATCTTCTTTACGATATCTGTAGTGAAAGAAGCATAGGTATTTTCTCCGGTATTATCAGGAAGTAGGGTAGACATCTCTTTGAAAGGATTCCTATCAATTGCGCCTCTTTCAATTGCAAAGGTGAAGGGGGTTGCAAGAATTGTTAAGATATTCCTAACCGTTTTGTTCGATAATTCCTTCTCTTTATACTGGGAGAACTCCTTTCTCTTGCCGACTCTGCCATTTTTCCTTAAGTCTTCAAGAAACTTTATCTGAAACTCTTGTGAGTAAAACGTTTCAATCGGGATGTTGCCATATTGCTCGACTATGCGAGAAATAACATTTCTCTTTGCTTGTAATTCCTTCTCGTCTACTTTTCTCTCCTTTAATAACAGACGTTTTACATATTCCCCATCAAGTGAATAGAAATCTTCAACGACATCTTTGAGTGTAAGGATATCAACCTCTATGGATTCTCCTTCTCTCTTTAATAGGGGATTGAGCTTTCCATAGATAAAAGATGAAAGCACAGCTTCTTCATATTTATCATCTTTGCCGACAAATGTAATGATTGCCTTGATTGGCATTTCATTGCTGAAGACCTCTGCCTCAGAAATGATTTTTCCATCACTTTTTCTGACACGGGATCTGCAGGTACTTCTGACAAGACGACCTGGCTTTTTATCTGCTCTGAATAATCTGACACTGACGATGTCGCACTCATTAAGCATGCTGCACGTTTCCTAGATGTGTACACTCATTCTGAAACTTGATAATGGATTCAACTGTGATAAGCTTTCTTCTGCCTACATTAATGGCTTGGAAATGACCTTCCTTGATCATCTTGTCGATTGTTGGAGTTGTAACACGGAACAGTTCTGATGCTTCTCTTCTTGTGATGTACTGATTCCCATCAAGACTTACAATGTTATTTTCCATTGGTCCTCCTTGTTGTAATTTCCTTATTTAGCCTTAATTGACTCTTTTGTGTTTCTTTTGTCTAAAAGATATTATACGAGATTTTAGTAGTCAATATTAAAAATCAAAAATCATTAAAAAATTAATAATTAAACATTTGAAATAAAGAGGTAATGCTATGAATAAGAACTAATTTTGACAATTAATTTCATTATGAATATTGATTTATATATTTGAATAAAAAAGTCTTACCTATTATACTTGCATTATCATAAATCCAGGGGCTATAAATGATATTTTTTGAGAATCTTTTAAACTTACGTTTGTTGTATGTCAAAACAATCGATGATCTATGCCAGGAAATCAATGTAAACATGGTAAAGCATGGGTTCAAGAATCCTAAATTTAACTCCGCAAAGTTTCTCTATCATTCTAGGAGCAACTCTGAGAATATGCCATCCGATGCTGTTTATCGTTCAGCCATTGAAGCCTTTGAATTGGATTCAAAGGATAAAAGATTTGAAGTATTGAAGACTAATCTCCTTGAATGGAAGGATCTTTGGCTATTAGCTGGATTTTCTCATCCTGATGGTGTTGAGCTGCCTGAGTTTGTAAATGAACAGCCTAATGTCGTTACATTTGGAGATAACTTTTGGAACAACCTGGAATTCATTGAAAGACTCTTAAAAATTGAAGGTAAGAATCTCGATTTCTCTGATATTGATATGAATATCAGGAGCTTCAGAACAATTAAGTGTGTCAGAAAGATGGTCCCTTATGATGTTGTTAAGCAGTTTGGTAAGAAGTTCAATATTCATCCATATACCAAACTTTACCTGGCTCCATTTGATAGAGAGATGGAAGACCAGCTCTGGACCCAGTTTATTACAAGTGAACAAGATCTATTATCTAAGAAAGTGTTGCAACTTGAAGTTGCTCTTGATATTCAAAGTCAAAGATTGGTTAAGAAGATTCTTCGTCCGGTAGATGAAGCGGACTCGTTCTTTGATAAGGCTAATTCAGATAAGTCTCAATTAATAGAAAAACTTTCTGTAATACTTAATGAATACGAGAAAATAGAAAAGATTATTGGATAGAGGTTTTTGCAAAAGTCAGAGATTAACTAATTAGGTAATCTTTTATGCATAACATATACAAATATATTCAAGAACAGGAAGATAATACTTTCTGTGAGTACTTTTTGGAAAGTTCTATGTGAAATAATTCTTTTTAGT
>JBNMJW010000017.1:0-21607 GCA_050874025.1 Candidatus Ornithospirochaeta sp. | reverse complement strand
GTATTATAAAGGAAGT
This sequence comes from Candidatus Ornithospirochaeta sp., assembly GCA_050874025.1. Lineage (GTDB taxonomy): Bacteria > Spirochaetota > Spirochaetia > Sphaerochaetales > Sphaerochaetaceae > Ornithospirochaeta. Next base: position 21,591 of record JBNMJW010000017.1, on the reverse strand, counting down.
GGAGAGATGTATTACGATAAAGCACAAGAATGGTTTGATGATGAGGCAGATAAATATTTTGCTAAACATGAAGGTGCATTAGAGAGAATACTGATGGAAAGGCTTGAAGCAAAAAGCTTAGAAAAGGGACTCATAGAAGGTAAAAAGGAAGGACTCGAAGAAGGCGAAAAGAAAGGCCGAGAGGAAGGCAAAAAGGAAGGACTCGAAGAGGGAAGACTAGATAGTCTTATTGATCTTGTTAAAAAGAATTATCTTTCTATAGATGTTGCTATTAAAGAGTCTGGATTAAGTGAAGAAGAATTTAAAAAAAGACTAAAAGAAAGCTAACTTAAACTTCATATACTTTTTTAGATAAAGAAAATCCACCAAATAAAGCTAGTGCTAGCTCTATTTATGGTGGATTTATTAATTAGCGATTAAGCTAGTTCACAGAGAGAGGATATATCGTGCAGTTGGAAGATCTGTTGCAAGGACATTGATTAGTCCTGTTTTCAATAGCGATGAGATACTACCAATTTTAGAATATCCACTTGCAATTGCTATTCTTTTCTTTACATTTTTTATTTCATCTAAAGTCATGGAACATGGTCCAAGTGTTATTGGTTTTATTATCGTTCCCGATTCATCGAAGTAATAGTTTAAATAGTCTCCAGATATTTCTTCTTTAAGCCTATCTAAATCTTCACTTTTAAAAAAAGTACTCTTTAGCTTGGGGTTTCTAGGAAATGTTACACCGACACCTCCTATTATGAAATCTATATCTTTATAATAGGAGGCTCTAAGTTCAGATATATCTTTATTATTTTGATAGCATGCAACCAATTCTTTGTAATGCTTATCAAGAGAGACACCCCAATTATGAGAATAGTTTTCACATATTTCTTGGGAATTATAGTAGGTTGAGTTAGCTTCTTGTATATCATAGTTAAGTGCAGGGACAATTTTCCACTTTGTCCTCTTTTCTACAACCTTTAGTTTTGTCTTTCCTACTTCCATTACAAAACGTCCCATTCCTATCGCATAGCGGAGATTATTGTTTGGAAATGTTTCAAGAAGATATCTAACGAGCGAATCAGCAATAAAGTCATGTGATGTTTGCTCGTTTGTTGCACCAGGAACTAAAATTAGTTCTTCAAGTCCATACAATGAGTAAAAAAGCTTACTTAGCTTTTCTTGCTCTTCTGGTTGAACAGAAGGAGGGTTTAATACAATTTCAACAAGGCCCCTTTCTTTGGCCAAGTTAAGGTATTTTCCAATTTGAACATGGGAAACGCCTAAAGTCTTTGCTATCTCACTTTTAGTTTTTCCCTTTTCGTAGTATTTAACAGCAACTTCGAATAGTTTCTCGTTTGTTATCATGATTTACCTCATGAGCCTATAGATTTCTTTGATATCATCTTTTTCGAGAACACGAATATCTCCAAGGGTTCTTGTCGAGAAGAATGATGCTTTTGATGCTAACTCTTCTATATCATCCTCTGTAGGATAGATATTTAAATCACATAGATGTGTTGGCATATTTATGCTTTTGTAGAAAGAGATAAACGCTTCTATCGTTCTTTTTCCATCTTTAAGACTATCGTTAGTTTTCTCTAAATTAAAGACCCTATAGCCTAAACGTGCAAACTTTTCAGGTTTAGAAGAAAGTGTATATTTTGCCCAAGCTGGCCAAACTATAGCGAGCCCTGCACCATGAGCAATATCATATTTACCAGATAGCTCGTGTTCAATTTGATGTGTTGCCCAATCTCCACGAGCACTATTTCCTAGAGCCATTAAGCCGTTATGTGATATAGAAGAACCCCACATAAGAGATGCTCTTGCACTATATGATGTTGGGTTATTTAATGCTTCAATGCCTTGTTCTTTTATATTCTTGATTAACTCAAGAGATATATCTTCTGTGAGAGGAAGAGAGTAATTCTTTACGAAATATCTTTCCATTGTGTGCATTTGAATATCTACAATAGCGCATGATGTTTCATAAGGCGGAAGTGTATATGTTAATTCTGGATTTAAAAGTGCAAACTTTAGTCTACATACATCACTATTACAACCACGTTTTAGAGCACCATCATCATTTGTAATTACAGAGCTATCACTCATCTCAGAGCCTGCCGCAGCCATTGTTAAAATGGCTCCAACTCCAACACTCTCCTTTGGAACAGCTTTCTTTGAATAGAAATCCCATACATCTCCATCATACTTAAGGCCATAACCTATAGCTTTTGAAGAGTCAATTACAGAACCTCCTCCAATCGCAAGAATGAAGTCAATGTTCTCTTTCTTACCTAGTTCAATGCCTTTTCTGACAAGAGAAAGTCTTGGATTAGGAACAACTCCAGGTAGAAGAACATATGAAATGTTATTCTCGTCTAAATTTTTTGTTACCTTGTCTAATAAGCCATTTTTTTCGATTCTATTAGAACCATAGTGGATTAAAACTCTCTTTTTTCCTTCTTTTTTTATTTCTTCTCCAACCTTATCTTCAGCATTTTGACCAAAGGTAATTCTTGTTGGCGCATAATATGTTGTTAAGTTCATTTTCTTACTCCGTATATGATGATAAAAGAAAGCTTCTTCTCTTTAAAGTTAATTTATAGAAAAAACTCTACTGAATAGGGAGATACCAATCGGACTATATTTATGTATTAGAAACGAAAACAGGATAGTATCATCTATCAATTATAAGGTAGAAGCTTTGCGACTATTTGTTGTAAACTTTAACAATGAAAACTGTTATTATTGGTCGTGGCTGTGTCGGTGCAACGGTAATGCACAATATATATAAAAATGATGAGGCATTCTTTCTTGTTGATAAAACTCGGGCGTATAGGACAACTTCTCCACTTATATTTAATGGAGAACCATTATCTTGTAAGACAATAACAGAGAAAGATAGCTTTGTTTCTGATTTAATAATAAACACTGTAAAAAACTATGATTTAGATAGCACAATAGATCTCATGAGGCCCTTTGTGGGTCCTAACACAACTATTATGCCACTTCAAAATGGCATAGAGAGTGAGACAGTACTATCATCAGCTTTCGGTAAAGATAAGGTAATTTATAGTTTTATCTCTGGTCTTTCTTCCTCTCGTGAAGGTTCTTCTATTACTTCATTCACTCCAGGCTTAATTACCTTTGGTTTAGATACAGAAGATCAAAAAGAAAGAGTAGAGAAACTTAGAGAGTATTTTTCGAGTACTAATCAGCCATTCTTTGTTTCTCCTTCTATTCATCATGACCAATGGGTAAAATTCATGACTAACACATCATTCAACACTTTAAGTGCTCTTCTTGGTTTTAATTATGGCGAAATAGCTAATAGCCAGGATGTAATAAGAGCGTTAAGGCTTGTTGCTAGAGAGGTGCAAACAGTTGCGTTAAAGGAGAACATTGTAATAACGCAAGATGATGTTGAAAAAATGATAAAAAGTACGCTTTCTCTTCCACCTAAAGGGAGAAGCAGTATGCTTGATGACGTAATAAACGGAAGAAGAACAGAGAATAGGTGGTTCTGTGGTTCTCTTTCGGCACTAGCAAAAAAGCATTCGATTAAGACCCCTTATTCTGATTTGTTGTATATTCTACTAGAGGCGAAAATTAATGAACGAGAGTCAGATTAAAGAGAAAGCTATTGCATACGAAGCGCTACTAGCTTTCTTTTCTGATGAGAAAAAAGCGTGGAGTATACTTGAAAGCCTTAACATAGATTATTCTTCATCTTTTGCATCGTATACAAGAGAATTCACATCATCAATGGAAGAAGAATCTCGTTTTAATTCTATTTGGCGTAATATTCGATCTTCATTTCTCTTCTCAAAGATTGAGTTTTCTGTGCTTAGTAATCCTGGTGATGTTCATTTTCTTTATTATACAGGAAATAAAGATATACTCATAAATCCAAAGCTTACGTTTCTTGGTTCAGTTATGCCATCTCTTCAGGCTCGTCAGGATACAGCTTTGGCTGTAATTGAAGCGGTAAAGAATGGTTATACAATAATGGCACCATTTGAATCAGGACTTGGGCCATACGCTCTCTCTGTTGCTATAAAAATGGGTGGGAATGTTGTTGCTGTGCTCTCTTCTGAATTATCTAAATGTCCCAACGAAGCTCTATTGCCATTAATGGAGAAGATATATGATAAAGGGATGCTTTTGACACAATTTGCTCCATCAGTAAAAAGAGAAAAATGGCATGTAGTACTACGAAATAGATTTATTTCTTCTTTCTCTGATGGTTTCTACATTGCAGAAGAAAAGGATGGAGGCCCATCTTGGTCAATAATAGATGGAGCTTTAAAGAGTGGAAAAAGGGTAGCAATAGCATCTTCTGCTATTTCAAATCCTAATTATACTTGGTGTAGAGATAGACTAGATAAAGGTGCTTTTTCTATAAAAAAACCTAGTGAAATAAAAAAGCTTTTCCCTTCTAAAACAAATAAGAAGGAAAGAAGCGAAAAAAATGAACCAGATTTGTTCTCCTTTTTTGGAGAGAACTAATGCTAGGAAAGGTAATCTATTGACCTAAATGTAGTCTCGGTAATAACATCTCAATAATTTATAAAAGGAAAAAATAATGAAACCTATTACAGCTAATGAGCTAAGAAAAAAGTATATCGAGTTCTTTGTCTCTAAGGGACATAAGCAGATTTCTGGCGCATCTTTGATCCCGGAAAATGACCCAACTGTTCTTTTTACAACAGCCGGTATGCATCCACTCGTACCATATCTATTAGGAGAAAAACATCCAGCAGGAGACAAGCTTTGTGATTATCAGAAGTGTATTCGTACTGGAGATATTGATAGTGTAGGAGATCCTAACCATCTAACATTCTTTGAAATGCTTGGAAACTGGTCTCTTGGAGCATATTCTAAGACCGATATGATTGGTTATTCCTTTGAATTTATGACAAAGGTTCTTGGAATTCCAGTTGATAAGCTTTCTGTTACAGTTTTTGCTGGAGATGAAAGTGTTCCTAGAGATACCGAAGCTGCATCTAAGTGGGAGTCTTTAGGCATTCCAAAGGAAAGAATCTATTTCATGCCACGCGAAGATAACTGGTGGGGACCTGCAGGTGAAACAGGACCTTGTGGACCAGACAGCGAAATGTTTATCGACACAGGAAGGGAAAAGTGCTCTCCGGATTGTAAGCCTGGCTGTCATTGTGGAAAGTATTTCGAAATCTGGAATGATGTATTCATGCAATACAGAAAAGAGAAAGATGGCACATATCACGAGATGGAGAGAAAGTGTATCGATACAGGTATGGGTATTGAGAGAACAATTGCTATTCTCCAAGGAAAGAAGAGTGTATATGAAACAGAGGTATTCCAGCCTATTATTAGGGCTATAGAAGGCCTTTGTGGAAAGAAGTATGGTGATAACGAAGATGATGATGTTTCTATCCGTATTATCTCGGACCACGTTAGAACAAGTGTATTTATTCTTGGCGACCAAAAGGGTATGGCACCAGGTAATGTTGGTCAAGGTTACATTCTTCGCCGTCTCATCAGAAGAGCTGTTCGACATGGAAAGAAGCTTGGTATTGATCATCCATTCCTATCTGAACTTGCTAAAGTTGTACTTGATCTTTATGGAGAACCATATCCTGAACTCATTGAACATAAGGACTTTATCTTTGATGAGTTAACTAAGGAAGAAGAGAAGTTCTCTAAGACACTAACTAATGGTGAAAAGGAATTTGAGAAAATTCTTCCAAACTTAATGAAAGGTAATAGCCGTGTTATTGGTGGTCGTATTGCATTTAAGCTTTATGATACCTATGGCTTCCCAATCGAATTGACAGAGGAATTAGCAAAAGAGCATGGCTTTACTGTAGACAAGAAAGGCTTTGAAGAAGCATTTGAGAAGCATCAGGCTATTAGCCGTGCTGGAGCTGAACAGCAGTTTAAGGGAGGACTAGCAGACCATAGTGAAGCTACAACAGCACTTCATACTGCAACACATCTTTTACATAAGGCCCTTTCTGTTGTTTTAGGTGGATATGTTAAGCAACTTGGTTCTAACATTACTGCTGAAAGATTAAGATTCGACTTTAACCATCCTCAAGCTTTGACAAAAGAGGAATTAAAGGCTGTTGAAGATCTTGTTAATGAACAGATTAAGAAAGACCTTCCTGTTGTTTGTGAAACTATGACACTAGATGAAGCAAGAGCAAAGGGGGCAGCTGCTCAGTTTGATGCTAAATATGGCGAAAAGGTAAAAGTTTACTCTATTGGAGATTTCTCAATTGAAGTCTGTGGAGGACCACATGTTGAACATACTGGTCAGCTTGGTCACTTTAAGATTGTTAAAGAGCAATCTTCATCTGCTGGAGTAAGAAGAATAAAAGCTATTCTCGAAAAATAAAATATGAAGGGCCTGAGCTTAAGCTGTGGGCCCTTTACATTTTCTAGCTTCTCTTTCTAATTCTTCGCGAAATAAATGTGGAATAGCACTAAGTATGTTTTCTAGAGCTTTCTCTGAAATAGAGTAGAGAGAATCTTTTTGTATAACTCTTGTTCTATCTTCAAATAGGGAAGAAACAGGAACATCTAACGCAGATGCAATACTATCTATTATGGCTGCAGAAGGAAAAACTCTTCCTTTTTCAATTGCACAAAGATGTTTTCTTGTTATCTTTGCCTTTTCGGCAAGTTCTGTTTGAGTAAGTTTCTTTTCCTTACGAATTAATAATATATTGTTAGATAGTAATTCCTGTACAGGCATGTCTAAATTATAAGCAACCATGCGTCCGATGTCTGTTAACTTTTAAAAAGAAAAAAAATTAAAATGTAACATATAAGGTTAATTTTTATACTCAGTAGCAAGTTGTCCACAAGCTGCTTTTTCTTCCTGTCCTTTGCTCTTTCTGATAGTGAAAGAGATGCCATTTTTTCTTAAGTATGAAGTGAAATCTCTAATCTCTTTTTCGCTAGGAGTTTTAAAAGGTAAATCATCTACTTCATTCCATGAAATTAGATTTACAAGAACATCCAATCCACGTGTAAAAAGACGAAGAGCATCGGCGCTTTCTTTATTTGTGTTAACACCACTAAGTAAGCAATACTCAAGTGTTATTCTCTTATCATTTTTATGTTGGAACGCAACAAGAGCTTTTTTTAATTCAGAGAGGGGATAGTTCCTGTTTACCTTCATTATCTCGCTTCTGATATCATTCGAAGCTGATACTAGAGATACAGCAAGTTTTATTGGTAAGTTTAATTCTGTTAGTCTTTTTATTCCTGGAACTAAGCCACATGTTGATATGGTGATTTTTCTATATGAAATATTTAGGCCATCTTCTCTATGTAGCTCACTAATAGCCCCCATTACTTCTTTGAAGTTTGCTAATGGTTCCCCCATACCCATAAAAACTATATGGCTAATATGTTCTCCAAGCTTTGTTAGGTGTATAAACTCTTCAACAATTTCTCCTTCTTTTAAGTTGCGACTGAATCCCATTTTGCCTGTTGCGCAGAATTTACATCCCATAGCACAACCAACTTGAGATGATAGACACGCAGTAAATCGTCCCTTACCGTCTGAGAGCCTGACACATTCAATTACAAAGCCATCTTCAAGTTTTATTGCGAGCTTTGTTGCACTAGGAGCATCTACTCTTTCAATAACAGAAGAGGAAAGGGCTGATGGATAGATTTTCTTTAGTCTTTCTCTATCCTCTTTAGGTAGAGATGTCATTAAAGAAAAGTCTGTAACACCTTTATCAAGATAACTCTTTACAATCTTAGCATGATATGGCTTAGAGAGTTTTAATAGGTCAAATAATTCTTCTGTTTCTAGACAGTACAACTGTGGCATTTTTTTTCTCCTAGAGCTAGAGGATTGTAGCACATATTGGATTTTTTATCTCATAAAAACTAAATAAATAAGGAAAAAACCAATTATTAGACATTATGTTGTAAAAACAACATAAAATTAATTAATTTTTTATAGTTAAAGAAGTTATTAAGAAAATTAAAAATTTACTAGTATTAAATATTCTTTTTTGATAGACTTCTCTGCGGTGAATAACCAAAAACTTTTAAATGGAGAATCGAAATGAATAAGAAGATTGTTGCTTTAATTCTTGTCGTTGCACTCGCTCTTTGTTCTTTATCTGCTGCATCTAGCACAGGAACATCAAGAAAGAATGCTTTTTCTGTTGGTGTTGGACTCGGAACTAACTCTGGTGTTGCCCTAAAGTATGGTATGGGTAATTTCGATGTTCAGGGTAATGTTGGTATTGCTATCAAAAATAGTAAGATTGCTTTCGCTGGTGATGTTGGTGCTTTCTACAATTTTTATAACATCAACTTCAACACAGGTGCTCTCACAAAGACACAGACAATCAGTTTAACAACAGGTCCAGTTGTTGCTCTTAACGTACAGGATGGACTAGTTGCTATCGACGCTAATTGGACTGTTGGTGGTGAATATACATTTAATAAGGTTCCTGTAACAGTATTCTTAAAGCTTGGTCTAGGTTATGGCTTTGCAATTAGTGAGTCTGCAAACAGTGGCATGAGCTTCTATGGCGTACTTGGTGCACTTTATACATTCTAATCACTGTAATGAAGTCATTTGAGGGTCACTTTGAGTGGCCCTTTTATTTTAGATAGCGTCTCTCTTCATTCTTTGGAACTTCTGCAATAACTAAAATACAATCATCTTTGTATTCGACGCTTTTTATCCTTTTTTCTTGGCTTAACTGAGAGAAAAGAGGAGAAGAATAGGGAAGTGTAAGCGTAAGCTCTGTGTAGTTTTCACTAACAATTTCTTCTAGTGCATTTAAGATTGTTTCTTTGGCTTTTTCTTTATCTTTCATGTTAGTTTCTATTGTTTTGTAACCAGATGAACGAAGAAATGAAAGAGATATATCGTCATAGAAAGAATCGATCTTATTAATTACAACTAGTTTAATTCTGTCTAATGCATTCAAACGAGTAAGAGTATCTATTGTAGATTTAAAGCATTCAATCGAGTCTGGATGTGATGCATCAGCTACTATTATAATGCCATCTGCAGAGAGGGCTTCTTCAATTGTCGAAGAAAAAGCTTCAATCAAAAGGGGAGGAAGATCTCTGATAAAGCCAACGGTATCTGAAAGAGTAATCTCTTTGCCAGATGGAAGAGTGACTAGTCTAGTTGTGGTGTCGAGAGTTGCAAAAAGCTTGTCTTCTGGCTTTGGAGCACTTGGTGCAAGGGTATTTAAAATTGTTGTTTTTCCTGCGTTGGTGTATCCTGTAAGTGCAAAAGAGTAGAGTTTATTTCTCTCTCTTTTCTTATGTTGAGTTAATCTGTTCTTTTTGATTCCTTCGATTTCTTTTTCAAGCTTTTGTATATCTTTTTCAATTGTTCTGCGTTCAAGTTCAATTTGTTTTTCACCTTCTCCCTTAGCGCCCCTTACACCACCGCGTTGTTGGGAATAGTTTGCCTCTCTGAAAATAAGACGTGGCTTTTGATATATAGCTTCGGCTCTTTTTATTTGCAACTTTGCTTCTTTAGAATGAGCATTTAGAAGGAAGATTGCGAGAATCACAGCTTCTCTATCTGAAACAGGTAGAGATAAAGCTTCTTCAATTTTCATCTCTTGTTTAGGGGAAAGGAAGCTATCGATAACAACTTCTGTTGCATCAGTAGCCTTTGCGAGATTTGTTATCTCTTCAATTTGCCCCTTTCCAAAGAAAGATGTTTTGTTAACTTCTTTGACTGTGAATGAGATATGATAAACAACCTTTAAGCCAAGAGTTTCCAAAAGGCTACGCATCTCAACTTCTTTAAGGTAGGCTCTTCTTTCATCTTCGCCCACTTCTCGTGTACTGACTAAAAGTATTTGCTCTTCACTCATTCTTTGATTCTATCATTTTTGCTGAAACTAATGTGTAGTAGAATTATGATTTTTAGTGCATAATGCACTTGAGGAAAAAAATGAGTCTTAATTGTGGTATTGTTGGATTACCTAATGTAGGTAAATCTACTATTTTTTCTGCAGTAACTGCAGCTCCTGCTGAAGCAGCAAATTATCCTTTCTGTACTATTGACCCAAATGTTGGAATGGTAAATGTCCCAGATAAGAGGTTAGATAAGATAGTCTCTCTCATTCCACCAGAGCGTGTTGTTCCTGCAACTGTCGAGTTTGTCGATATAGCGGGGCTAGTTAAAGGAGCTAGCCAGGGCGAAGGGTTAGGTAATAGATTCTTAGGTGCTATTAAAGAAGTTGGCGTAATTGCTCATGTTGTCAGATGTTTTGATAACGGAGACATTATTCATGTAAATAACAAAATAGACCCACAGAGTGATATTGAAACAATCGATATAGAGTTGGCACTTGCCGATTATGATACTGTAGATAAGCGCTATCAGAAACAAAGTAAGCTTAGCAGAATAAGTAAAGAGCAAGCCAAAGAAAATGAGAAAGTACTACCTTTATATGAGAAGCTTTTAAAGGCACTTTCTGAAGGTATCCCAGCTCGTCGCCTTGGTTTTGATGACGATGAAAAGGCTCTACTATACGATTTGCATCTCATTACGCTTAAGCCAGTTATTTACGTTTGTAACGTCGACGAAGATGGAATTAGCGAAGATAATGACTATGTAAAGACTGTAAGAGAAATCGCCAAAAATGATAACGATGCTCCTGTTGTTGTTATTTGTGGAAAGATTGAATCTGAAATAGCTAGTCTCGATACAGAAGAGGAAAAGAAGGAATTCTTAGAAGCTGTAGGCTTAGAGGAGTCTGGATTGAATCCTCTTGTTAGGGCTGCTTACCATGCGTTAGGACTCAGAACATTCTTTACCGCTGGTAAAGATGAAGACAGAGCATGGACATTCAAAGAGGGAAGCAAGGCTCCTCAGTGTGCAGGTATTATTCACACAGATTTCGAAAAAGGCTTTATTAAGGCCGAGGTATATAATTACGACGACCTTGTAAAGTATGGTAGTGAAGCTAAAGTCAGAGAAAATGGAAAGATGAGACTTGAAGGTAAAGATTACGTAGTCCAGGATGGTGATATCGTATTCTTCAAGTTTAATGTCTAGAGAGAGGGGGTAGTTAATCTATCCCCCATTTCTTTCATCTTCTTTACATCCATTTTAATAACCTCTCTATCGTAGGTAATAAGGCCATTGAGCTCGTCTTCAACGTCACTTAATTGTGTATAAATTGATGCAGCAAGGCCTTTTTCTTTTGCTGGAATAATGTCTCGTTCATACATTGCTATAACAGCATCTGTAAGTTCTTCTTTTGTTTTATAGCCTTTGTATTCAAACTTATCTGAGGAGAATCTATGGTCATCTAGTGCTAAGCCATAACCTCCAAATTCAGTGAGTATAACGGCTCTGTTCATCTTATCCTTTTTAAAACGATATGGCCTGAAATAAACATGTAGGCTCTTGAAGTTTCCCTTCTTTTGATCAAGCCATCCCGATGCATAATCAACAGTACGAGTATTATCCATTTGTTCAATCATTGAGCCAATTTTAACACTATCAAACTGTCCCCATGCCTCATTAAATGGAACCCACATAGCAATAGATGTGACATTTCTTAGAAGGTTAATAGTTTCAATTGTGTGTGAAACAAACTCTTCACGCATTTCTTTATCTTTGCGCTTTAGAAGAGAGTAGTGGTTATCTTTTAAGTGAGAGCCAAAAACAAGAGGGAGAGAAATGATAAACGGAGAGTACTTTCCTCCACCATTAGGCATATCTTGCCAAACAAGAAGGCCTAATTTATCACATAAATAGTACCATCTAAGACTCTCTATTTTTATATGTTTTCGTACAGTATTAAAGCCCATTGCTTTTAAAAGAAGTAGGTCATTTATAACTTGTTTCTCGTTTGGTGGAGTATATAGTCCATCTTTATAATAGCCTTGGTCTAATACTCCATGATGGAAGTAGCTCTTGCCATTTAAAAAGAGTCTTTTTGTTCCTCTCTCATCTTCTTCTACTGAAAATGTTCTAAGCCCTGTATAAGAAGAGACCTTGTCTTGGCCAAAGAAGATATCGAAAAAGTATAAATATGGGTTCTCTGGAGACCAAAGCTCAGGATTTTCTATTTCTATAAAGATTTCTTTTTCACTTACAAAAGTGTATGTTTTACCATCTAAAACAACGCTTCCTTCTCCACTTATGGATGTAAATACCGTAAGAAAGAATCCTTTTAGTGTTGGAATAATCTTTAGAGATTCAATATAGGCATTATCAACTTTTTCCATCCAAACTGTTTGCCATATGCCAGAAGATGGAGTATACCAAATGCCCCCACGCTTAAGCTTTTGCTTTCCTCTCGCTTGCTCTTTTGTGTCTGTTGGATCCTTGACTATTGCAGTAAGAAGAAAGCTTTTCTTTTTTACTTCAAGAGAGAAAGGAAGGTAACCACCTCTATGGCTTAGTTCTTTCTTGCCATCAATAAGTATTTCTGCCTCATAATCTATTGCCCCAAAATGAAGAAACAGCTTCTCCTTTTCACTATCAAAAGGAAGAGGGAAATCAACATTTTTAGTATATATAAGAGTTTCATCTGGCTTTAAAATATGATTAAAACCACTCAAGTTAGCTTCAGGAGAATAGGGAACAAGAATATCGCCTTTTTTGATTAAATTGTTTGAGCTATCAAAGACTTCAGCTTGCCAAATACCATTAAGGTTATACCATTTGTTTTCTCTTCTTAATTGTGGTCGAGGATAGTTATCTAATTCTTGCATTTTTACTCTCCAATTTCTTTAGATGCACAAGTGGTATAATACTTAAGAGTGCAACAACAGACGAGATTGTGAAGATTAATGGGGTAGGAACGGTTTTTATTACTCCAAGTTCTTCATATGTAAGGTTAGAGCCTTTAATTGCAATGGAGCCAACAAATGGTCCAATAACCATTGGAAGCATTACTTGGCATACCATTCTTACTCCTTGAATTCCTCCCTCATTACCCTTTGGTGTGTATCCTCTAATTAGAGCTGAAAGAACAGATGTGGAGAGCAAATATCCACTCATCATTACTATTCCCGCTATAGTAGTAAACATAAAAGAGCGTGCATATGACATCATCATAAGTCCAATTGCCATGATTGCCACGCAAATAAATGAAGAGCTAACTTCTCCTTTCTTATCAATAATCTTCCCACCTAAAACACATATTGAGGATGCCACAATAAGAACGATAGCGAGTAAGACAACGTATTGAGAAAAACCTAAGAAGTTTTGAATGTAGATAATTAGGTATGGGAAGAATATTTGCATGGCAAATGAAGTAAAAGCAAAGGCAATGAGCGAGATATATAGCTCCTTATTGTTCTTAATTGTTTCTTTTCTAAAGCCATAGTTCAAAAGATAGATAAAGCCTTTCTTTTCTTTTTCCTCTTTTTCTCTTTTTTTATCATCGATAAGGATGAATGATAAAAGTCCTGCAATTGCCATTATTATTGCTGTAATTGTAAAGAATAGAGGCCAGTTTCCTTTTTGGGTAAGACCATCCATTAGTCCAAAGACCAATAGCATTGATGCCATAGGTAGAATTTGAACAACAGATTCGACTTTTGTTCTATTTTTATTATCAACACTTTCTGTTATATATGCATTAAAGACAGCATCATTTGCTGTTGAACCAAAGAATGTCATAACACAATCTAGCACTATTACAGCGATTGCTGCTTTCTTGACTGAGTGGAAGTTTTGAGGTGAAACAAATGCAAAAAGCAGTACAGTTAGAGCCCAAATAATATAGCCAATAGCTATAAAAGGTTTTCTTTTTCCTATCTTATCTGAAAAAGCTCCCATTATTATCGTTGTAAGGGTAGCTACAACAGCAGATGAAGCAACCATTGTTGCTATATATGATGGATCTGTAGATATTGTGTTATATAAGAAAACATTAAAATACATGTTCTCTATCGTCCAAGCAATTTGGCCAGAGAGTCCTACAAGTACAATTAAAAACCAAGTCTTTTTATTCATAAAAATAAGTATAGCAAAACAAATACAAAACAAAAGAGCATTTCTTGTTTTCTAAGTAGTGAAAATATATGTTATGCAAAATAGTAACTGAAGAAATGGCTTGGCAGTATAAAAGTTAGAAATGTCAGTATAAATGATGAATACGAGCAGAAGTTAGTTTTATATAAAGTGGCAGGATAAATTATTGCGTTAAATATGCTTTTTCTTCTATGTGGTCTAATCCATACTATTTTAATTAATAGAAATGTCTCAAAGTACATTGAATTTTTTTGTAGCATTATTCATTTTATGAGGAATAATTAGATTTAAATACTTTAGAGCTATGAGTTAAATTGACAATGTTATTTTTATTGGAGTAAATTATATAGGTCAAGTTTTGACGAAAAAAAGAAAATTCTAACTGGAGGGTATAAATCATGGGAAGAAATTTTACTCCTAGATTTAAGCAGTGCAGAAGACTTGGGGTTAATGTTTGTGGACACCCTAAGGCAATGAAGAGAGCTGGAAGCCCAGCTTTCGCAAAGAGAAAAAAGCCTACTGATTATGGTAAGCAGCTTACTGAGAAGCAGAAGCTCAAGGCTTATTATGGCATTATGGAGAAGCAGCTCCATCGTTATTATGAAAAGGCTCTTAAGTCTACATTAATGACAGGTGATGCTCTTGTCATCTCTCTCGAGAGAAGACTAGATAATGCTGTATACAGAATTGGTTTTGCAAACTCAATCAGACTTGCTCGCCAGCTCGTTTCACACGGCCACATTCTCGTTAATGGCAAGAAGGTTGATATTCCTTCTTATTCACTTCAGAGTGGTGATGTAATTACACTCAAGGAAAAGAGCAGAAAGAATGTTCAGTTTGAAGCTAACTTCAAGGGACACAGATCTTTCAACCTCCCATACTTCACAATTGATGAAGAAGCATGGAGTGGTACACTATCTCGTCTTCCAGAGAGAAAGGAAATCCCAATCGAAGTAAACGACCAGCTTGTTGTCGAGTTCTACTCAAAGTAAGCCTAAGTCTGATAGACAATTATTTCGCATCTAGCCACATTCTAGATGAAGAAAGAAAGAATAAGGCCACATTCCAATTATGCCTCTTTCTTTCGCAGGGAAAGGCGGCTACCCTCAAAACTTGCCCTGTGAAATATCGTCGAAAGAAGAGTCCCACGCTGGTGGGACTTTTCTATTTCCATTTTATTGAGAATGAAAGAGGTTCGTTTAATAGAAGGAAATCGATAATAGGGAATGAGTAGACAGCTTTCTTTGGTCCACTCTTCATGGCACCTTTTATCTCTGTTATTGTGCCAGGCGTTGTTATTTCAATTGTGACAAGGCTATCGCTTAAGGCTTCAGGGCTATCTGGCCCAAGAAGGAAAGATATCATATCCATATATTCATCTTTGCTCATGCCGTTAGAATACTCTGGTCCATATACTTCAAAGTTTTTGTCAGATAAGAAAGGTATGACGCTTTTTAGCTCACTGTAGTTATCCATACTTAAATTGAATGAAATAGATGATGAAGTAAGAGAAAGAAGGGTGTTGCTCTCACCTTCATTTAAATCTTTTAGTAGAGATGAGAGTGATGAATAATCAAAAGAGAGCACATACTTTTCTCCTTTACCATCAGAGAGAAGGCTTACATTGTTACTACTAGAGGAGCTATTTACTTTATTAGAGAAGCCTACCATAGCATCATCCATTATAGAGTAGCCACTACCACTATTGAATGATGAGAAATCTTCTAAGACAGAGAGAAAGAATTCATCTACAGTAATATTTGTTTTGCTACTACCAGAGTAGCCTGTTGTACAATTTAAGCTTTCGTTGACAACACAAGAGGTAAGCAATGTTATTAGTAAAAGTGTTAGAGGAATTCTTTTTTTCATAGAAACAGTCTAATCTAGAGAGCAAATAAAGTGAAGGTAAAGATTAACTAAGAGTAGACATTAAAGGAAAATGATGTTAGAAAGTTTCAGGCTTTATTGGAGAGTATTATGAAGAAAAAATTATTTACTTTTATAATTCTTAGTCTTATTTTCGCCCCTATATTTGCTTCATGGGATGGCTTATATAGATGGGATAATAATACAAATAAGTCCAATTGGGGAAAGATAAAAGAGATAACAATTAGAGTAGAAAGTGTCAATGAAGACTATTTATATGAATTATATTTAATAGGGGCAGATGGATCTGAACACAGAATATTTCCTCTAGTCCTCCCTTCTTCTCCTAGCTACAAAGAGTGGCATGATTATAATGAAGACTCAAGCGAAGGAGAGGCCTTCAGATTCAATAATAAAAGAATGAATACAACAGTTGTTGCGCCAGGCAAGTGGAAGATTAAAGATTCTCTAGTAGATGGTGACAAAATAAATACTTCGATAATAGCTTCTGCCTTTGGTATGGAAATTACAATTGAAATAGAATATCTTTTTTCTCTTGACGAAGGCGGCAACAAGCAATTAACGTTTGGAATGGACGCAGACCAAAATATAGCAAAGGGGAAGTTCTTTCAAAACCCAGAGAAGGGAAGTGATGGAAAATTTACTCTAAGCCTAGTAGAGGAGGATGCTCTTTGATTGCAGATCCTAATAAAAAAACACTTATTATAGTTGAGTCTCCAACAAAGGCTAAAACTATAGCAAAATATCTACCTAAGAGTTGTACTGTTATGGCATCTAAAGGCCATGTTGTAGACCTTAGCCCTAATCCTGATCCAAAAGCAAAAGGTTTATATGGTATAGACATAGATAATGGATTTGCCCTTGAATATACAGTTGTTGAAGGAAAAGCAAAGATAATCTCTGAATTAAAAGATGCACTTGCTCACTCAGAACAGCTCATTCTTGCAAGTGATGAGGACCGTGAAGGAGAGAGTATTGCTTGGCATTTGTATAAAATTCTTAATCCTAAGGTTCCTGTTTATAGAATGGTCTTCCATGAAATAACAAAGAAAGCTATTACTGAAGCTTTCTCTTCTTGCCGTGATATAGACATGAATCTTGTCTATGCACAGGAAGCAAGACGTGTCGTCGACCGTCTTCAGGGATACGGAATATCACCAATACTTTCTAGAAAGCTTGGCGGAAAGTATTCTGCGGGGCGCGTTCAGTCTCCTGCACTTAAACTAATAGTAGAAAGAGAGAACCAAAGAAGACGCTTCGCTCTTTCCGATTATGCATCAGTTACTGCTTTATCTAGTACAAATCCTCAATTTAAATCCTCTCTATCTTCAATAGATGATAAAGCAGTTGCAACATCTAAGAGTTTTAATAGTGAAACAGGAGAAGTAAAGAAGGGATTTGTTGTTCTTTCTCTTGAAGAAGCTGAAACAATAGCTAAGTCTCTTGAGGGTCAAGAAGGTATAATTAGTGAAGTAAAAGAAAGCAAAAAGATAGAAAAACCGAGTATGCCTTTTACAACCTCTACTCTTCAGCAAGATGCAACTAGAAAGTTAGGTAAGAGTGCTAAAGAGATTATGTCTATAGCTCAAAGGCTCTACGAAAATGGCTACATTACATACATGAGAACCGACTCTCCTACGCTAAGTAATGAATGCATGCACGCTGCTGCTTCATATATCACTGAAACATATGGAGATTCATGGCTACAAGTAAGACAGTATAAAGCAAAGACACTAGGAGCCCAAGAGGCTCACGAAGCTATAAGACCAGCAGGAGATAGATTCCGTACTCCAGAAGAGACCGGTCTTAAGGGTGATGACCTTAAGCTCTATTCATTAATATGGAAAAGAACGATTGCATCTCAAATGAAAGATGCTGTTAAGGCAATCACAACAGTTAAAATAAAGAGTGGAAAGTATCTCTTCTCATCTTCTGGTTCGGTTATTCTTTACGAAGGTTTTAGGCGTATTTATATGGTTTCTTCTGACACTGAAGAAGAAAAAGAAGAGACTCTACCTTCTCTGAAAGAAGGTGACAAGATAAAGCTTATTTCTCTTGAAGCTAAGAACCATACAACACAACCTCCTCAGCGTTACACTGAAGCGAGCCTTGTTCAGAAATTGGAGAGTGAAGAAATAGGTAGACCATCGACCTATGCAACAATAATTTCCACATTAATTGATAGAGGCTACGTTGTTAGACAATCTTCCTTCTTAGTTCCAACCTTTACTGGTTTCTTTGTTGAATCATTTTTGGAGAAGAGCTTTGCTCACTATATTGCATATGATTTCACAAAAGAAATGGAGGCAGGACTCGATAGAATTGCACGTGGTGAAGAGGAAAAAGAAGAATACTTAAGAGATTTCTGGTTTGGTAAAGAGGGGGAGAGTAATGGGGCTAAGTGAAGATTTAAAGACAGTAGGCACATCTATTAAAACAGGAGAAGCAAAAAGCTTAAAGCTTGCTGGTCTAAAAAATGAATTTATTCACAATGGAGAAAAGGTTACCTATGAGATAAAGATAGGTAAATTTGGTCCATATATTGACTCATCAGTAAAGGACGAAAATGGTAAGGATGTGATGCGCTCTATCCCTCCTACATATTTTCCGGGAACATTTAGTGACGAGGACGCTGCATCTCTTCTTTTTCCTCCAGAAGATACTGGTGAGATCTTATATAATCGGTTTCTATTAAAAAAAGGTAGATACGGTGATTATTTTGAGAGAATCAGCGACAATAAAACAGCTACATGGCCAAAAGCTTTGAAATGCAATCCATCATCTGCTTCTGAAAGTCTTATTGATTTGCTTTTCGCTTTGCCAAAAGTTCTTGGTGTAGATAGTCAAAACAATGAGGTTGTCTTAAAGGTAGGTCTCTTTGGTTTTTATGCTTCATACTGTGGAAAAAACTATAAAGTTCAAGACCCTGAGAATGTAAAGCTTGAAGATATAATATCTCCATCATTAAATATGCTGACGAAAGGCGAACTCGATGGTAAACCTATTGCGCTTACTAATGGTCGCTATGGCTTATACATAAAGTATGGCGACGAGAACATCCCTCTTAAGCAGAGTGATAAAGCTGATGCTCAATCTTTGACACTAGACAGAATTAAAGAAATTGCTAAAGAATACGTGGCTTCTAAAGAAAAAAGTGTTGAAGCAGAGAAGGAATTTGCAGGTCTTGATGGCACAAAAGCTTTTTTGGTTAATGGTAAATATGGCTATTACCTCAAGTGGGGTAGTGATAATATTGCATTGAAAGCAGAAGATAAAGAGAATCCACTATCACTGACAGAAGAAAGAGTCAAAGAGCTTATAACTGAGTATAAAGAGAAGCCAAAAACAAAGAAAAAAGGGATGAATTATTCAAAGAGAAAGAAGGCATAAAAAAAGATGGTCCCAGGCAGAATCGAACTGCCATCTAATCCTTAGGAGGGATTTGTTCTATCCATTAAACCATGGGGCCATTGGCTAAATTATAGAAAACTGATTGATTGTATGCAATAGAGACTTCCTATTTATAATCTCTTTGACATAATATAAAAGCTAGGAGAAAGAAATGACAGTTCAAAAGAGAATGACACCTAATCCTGTAACATGTACGCCAGATATGGGTGTATTTGAGGCTGAAGAGATAATGAAAAGAGAAGGTGTTCAGCGCCTACCTGTTTTAGATAATAACGGAAGTCTTGTTGGCGTTGTCTCTGAAAAGAATATTACTAATGCTTCTCCTTCTGGCAGACTTTCGATGGTTGAGTTTGCTCATCAGCTATCGCTTTTAAAGGTTGGCGATATCATGAGCAAAGAGGTTATTACTGTATATATAGATGACCCAGTTGAACAAGCTGCAAGAAAGATGTGTGACTTAGATCTTTCTGTACTTCCAGTCATTGACTATAACGGAAAGCTTGTTGGCATTGTTACTCGTTCTGATATGTTCCGTCTCCTATTAGAGTTGTTTGGCACACGACACTATGGTGTGAGAGTTTCTTTTAATATAAAGGACCAACCTGGTGTAATTGCAACTATTTCTGAAGCTTTACACTCTATCGGTGCTAACATTATAAGTATAGGAAACCTAGATAGTGAAAAGGGATACTCAACTATCATAATGAAAGTTAATGGAGTAGATAAGAATAAACTAAGAAAGGCTATTGAGCCTCTAGTTGATTCTGAATTAGATATAAGGGAAGTCTAAGTTGGGAAAAAAAGAAAAAAGGCCAGACTTAAATAGAGTTTTAATAGAAGAAGGCAAAAGTGTTAATCCTTTTGCCTCTATTGTATTAAAAGAGAAGAAAGAGGAGAAAAAAAAGAACGTTGTTCTTGAAAAGAAGAAGCCCAACGAAATAGTAAAGGGCTATGTTCCTTCTCTCTCTTTTGGCGATATTTTAGACTCTTACGAAAAAACTGGTAACCCATATAGCCTTCCGAAAAAGAAAGTTTCTTCTCAATCTAGTTTTGGTGACATTCTTGACGAATGGGAAAATGGTGGGAAGAAGAATAAAAAGAAAGAAAAAGTCTCTACTACCACAACCAAATCTGAATATAAAGCAACACGCTCTTTTGCTTCTATTCTTAACCAATATGAAGGTCAATTCAGAGAGAAAGAGAGTAAGAAACAAGAAAAGAAACCTCAAGATAGAAGTGTTAATGAGATTCTTCGTAATCAACCTTTTTTAATTGAAGAAAATGATTCAGATAAGCCAAGTAAAGATGCTGTTTGGTCTATTATTGGTGGTAAAAATACTCAGTATGAAAAAAAAGAAGAAGAGAAATCAAGTATAGAAGAAAAGAAGAATTCATATAAGAGAGTTAGTGAAAAGTATGTAGCTAAAGAGTCTTTCTCCTCTATTTTAGGTGAGTATGAAGAAAGTCTAAAGAAGAAGAAAAAAGAGGACTCAAAGCCACAAGTAAAAGAAGAGGTTAAGAGAGAAAAAATAGAAATAAAGGAGCCTAGTTTCTTTATAGAACCAGAGTGCGGTGAAGAGGTTCCCAATAATGTCTCTTGGTCTATTCTTGGTGGTAAAAATGAAAACTATGTACGTCAGGAAGAGAAAAAAATAGAGGTAGAAGCTCCTATCTCTAAAGTAAAAGAAACTGTAAAGAGAGTTTCTCCTGAATACAGGCCTAAAGAGGATTTTGCTTCTATTTTAGCTTCTTTTGATAGTGCTAAAGCGAAAGAGAAAGCAAAAGAAACAGAAACACAAATACCGGACGAAAAAGAGGAATCTCTAGAAGAAAATCGCTTCTTCATTAAAGATGATGAAGAGAAGGTTCCAGATAATGTATCTTGGTCAATCTTAGGTGGAAAGAATAAAAACTACGAAAGAAAAGAAGAAAAGAAAGAGGACATAGTAAAAGAAAAAAAAGAAGAGATAGAGTCTACTTCTCACTCTGAATATAAAGCACAAAAGAGTTTTTCTTCTATTCTCTCTTCCTTCGAAGAAAAAGAACCTGTTAAGACCTTTAGTGAGATAATTCAAGAAAAGGGTGATAACAAAAAGAAGAAGACATTCTTTTCAATTAATGACCTAAGGCGTATGGATCCTCAGTCTACTTTAGACTTGCATGGAGAGAATAAAGCTGAAAGTACATCGCTCATTCAGGATTTTTTATTTGACTCTGTTTCTCATGGTCTTAGAAAGGTCTCTATAATAACAGGTAAGGGGCTACACAGTGAGACTGGAAATGGTGTTTTGAAAGAACTTGCTGAATCG
>JBNMJW010000016.1:0-21864 GCA_050874025.1 Candidatus Ornithospirochaeta sp. | reverse complement strand
GGTTAGACCTGATATTATACATTTTCATAGTAGCAAAGCGGGGGCATTAGGGCGTTTCGCCTTTAATGGAAGAAAAATTCCTCTTTTTTATACACCTCATGGCTATAGCTTTGTTGCAGCAGAATGTAGTCCTTTAAAGAAAAAAGTTTATTATTTTATTGAATGGCTTTGCGCTAGAAGAAAGTGTACTACTATCAGTTGCGGAAAAGGTGAATATGAAGACACAAGAAAATTAACTAAAAACTCGCTATATATCAACAATGGTATAAATATAGAGGATTTAGATTTGATTAAAGAAAAAGCAACTGTTTCTTCTCATCCATTTACTGTCTATACATTGGGAAGGGTATGTTATCAGAAAAATCCATTCATGTTTAATGAGATAGCAAGTAAATTACCAGACATTAAGTTCATATGGGTTGGTGGTGGAGAATTAGAAAACGAACTAAAAAACTCCAATATAACTATCACTGGCTTTTTAGATAGGGAAAAAGCTTTGTACTATGCTATTAATTCTGATGTCTTTTTATTCACTAGCTTTGGTGAAGCTCTTCCGATGTCTCTATTAGAGTCTATGTATTTGGAAAAACCATGTGTTGTTAGTGATGTTAAAGGCAATCATGATGTAATACAGAATAATAAGAATGGTTTCTTATGTAATACTGTAGATGATTATGTGAATGCAATTAGAACCGTTCAAAATACAGATTGCTCTAGTATTATTAAAAATGCTTATTCTGATATATTGAATGAATATAATACGAAGGTTATGGCTGAGAAGTATAAGGAAGTGTACTTGCAGGCTTTGAAATAAGCATGGTTATTTTCATTAATGTATTTTTTTATTTTGTTGTCTAAAGGAAGTTATTATGAAAGTTTTGATATATTTAAGAGAGGATGAACTTGCTCCTTGTGGGGGGCCATTAGGTGTAGGTTTCTATTATAAAGAAGAAATAAAAAAAAAGAATAACTCTTATATTCAGTTTCTTCCTGCAAAAAAAATTAATGAAACAAGAAATACTGCAAAGAAATATGTAAAAAAACTACCAAAATCATTATATAGACTTCAACATGACTTAAGGGAGATTTTTTTTCTAAAAAAACTCTTTAGAGGGAAAATTAAACCAGCACTTGATGTTGATTTAAATGATTATAACATTATTCACTTTCATGAGGCAAAAGATTTATTTATAGAAAAAGAGCGATTAAAGAATTATAAGGGGCAAATAATCTTTCAATCTCATACTCCGCTTCCATCTGGAATGGAGAAATGTAGTGAATATTCTAAACTATATAGTCTTCTTATTTGCGATTTGAAAAACAAGATGCTTAGTGTGGATAAGTTCGCCTTTTTAAGGGCAAATTATATTGTTTTCCCTTGTCCTGAAGCAGAAGAGCCGTACATTGATAATTGGGAAGAATACAAAAGAATAAAAGAAGAAAAGGCTTCCTCTTTTAGATATGTTTTAACAGGGATTAAGCCTTGTTATGCCAAAAGAACCCCAATAGATGTACGAGAAGAATTGAATATTCCTCTTTCTTATTTCATTATTTCTTATGTTGGCCGGCATAATTATGTAAAAGGATATGACACATTTAAGAAAATTGGATTAAGATTCATCAATGAAGATAAAAAAAATTGGGTAGTTGTTGCAGGTAGACCAGGAGTGATTAATTCTCCCGAAAATAATCGCTGGATTGAAATAGGTTGGACAAATGATGCTCATTCCTATATTGCCGCTTCAGATTTGTTTGTTCTACCTAACCGAGTTACTTACTTTGATTTAGTAATGTTGGAAGTTTTATCCCTAGGTGTAATTGTTGTTGCTAGTAGAACAGGTGGAAATAAATTCTTTGAAAAAGAAAAGGTACCTGGAGTTTTTTTATACGATACTGAGGATGAGGCCTTGTTGTTAATTAATAGAATCAAAAACATGTCATTAAGCGAACGAGAAACATTGTGTACCCAAAATAAAGAGTTTTTCCTTGCGCATTTGACAGTGGATTGTATGTATAATCAATATATTAAATTATTAGATCAAATATACAGAAATTGTAATGCGTAAGAGTATAAAAAAGAACTTCATCTATAATCTCATATATCAAGTATTTGTTATGGCTGCACCTCTTGTTACAACGCCATATATTTCAAGATGCTTGGGTGCAGAGAGAATAGGTGAGTACAGCTATTCATATTCTCTTGTAAGTTATTTCATGATTGCTGCCATCCTTGGAACAGCAACATATGCAGAGAGAGAAATAGCTCGTTACCAAGATGACAAAGAAAAAAGGAGTTATCGTTTTTGGGATTTATTCACGCTTAGAATAATTACTTCTTTTATATGCATTGTTTTCTATTTTGTTTTTATTTCTATAACAAATAATGATTATTTATTGTCACTTATTGTTTCTTTGAACATTATTTCTGTTGCTTTAGATACCGTTTGGGTCTTCCAAGGAATGGAAGAATTTGGAAAGATTTCATTAAGAAATATGTTTGTAAAGATTGCTGTGATTACCTCAATCTTTATATTTGTAAAATCCCCAGATGATATTTACATCTACACCTTAATAATGTCGCTCTCTCCTGTTGTTAGTGCATTAACTCTACTTCCTTTTATTCCTAAGTACATATCAAAGCCTAACTTTAAGAGAATTAAACCATTCAAGGATTTCAAAAACATACTCCGATTATTTGTACCAACGGTAGCCATTAGTGTATATACAGTTCTTGATGTTACAATGATTGGACTTTTTACTACTACAAAAATAGAGAATGGTTTTTATGAGCAAGCATCAAAACTATCTAAAACTGCATTAACAATAATAACAACATTATCTACCGTAATGATGCCTCGTATTAGTTATTACTTTCAGAAGGATGAAAAAGAAAAGATCCAAGAATATATGCTTAAGAGCTATCAATTTGCACTTTTCTTGGGGCTACCAATTTGTTTTGGTCTCATTGGCATATCGTCCAATCTTGTTCCCTGGTTTTATGGTGCGGGCTATGATAAAGTAGCAATGCTTTTAAATCTTTCTAGTTTTTTAGTTATTGCAATAGGTTTAAGCAACATAACTGGAATGCAATATCTTGTACCAACCATGCAACAAGATAAGCTAACGATTTCTGTTATTATAGGTGCAGGTGTGAACTTTATATGCAATCTTGTTTTAATTCCAAGATGGTATTCAAGTGGGGCAATGCTTGCTTCCGTAATTGCTGAGTTTTCTGTTACTGCCGTTCAGTTTTATTATGTTAGAAAACAATTAAATTTAAGAAAGGTTTTGTCTTTTATACCTAAGTATTTAATTTCAAGCTTACTAATGCTCATGCTTTTGAAATTAGAAGAACAATATTTGCCATCTAGTATTCTTTCTACATTAATCATGATTGTTAGTGGAGCGTTGTTGTATTTCATTGTTCTTATTGTTTTGAAGGATAAGTTACTGTTAGAATTCTTTAGTCAGATAAAAACTAAAATGAAAGAATATTTAAAGAAAGCATGAGCAAAAAAATAAGCATAATAACTCCGATATATAATACAAGCACAGATTTGATTAAAAGGGCAGTAGGTAGCGTTATAAGCCAAAGTTACAAAGACTTTGAATTATTAATTATTGATGATGGTTCTAGTTCTGAAATCGCTTCATTCTGTAATTCTATTGCTACCAATGATAGTCGTATTTCTGTTTACCATATTCCAAACGGTGGAGTATCGAAAGCTCGAAACTTTGGATTAGATAAGTCTTCTGGAGATTTTATTACATTTCTTGATGGAGATGATTTTCTTTCTCCTCAATATTTGGAACATTTGATTAAAGCTATGTCTCAGACAAATGCTTCATATATCAAATGTTCTGCTGAGAGAATATATACAGAAGAAGGATTAAGTTTAAATTATGAGAAAGCGGTTTCTTTTAGAGAAGTTAATACTTCTACTGCAATAGACGATATTTGTTATTTAAAATACCCTTATCCAAATATAGAGGTTACTTCAGTTTGGGGAACTCTATATTCTAGAGAAGCTATTGTGAGTATTCGATTTAGGGAAGATGTTAGCATTGGCGAAGACTTTATCTTTAATGTAGAAGTAATTGAGAGGCTTGATAAAGTTGTCTATATTTCTAATACCGATTATGTCTACTATATTAATGATAATGGAGCTATGTGTGGAAAAGTATCACAAGCAAAAATAGATTCTGTTAAAGGTTTTATCTCTTTTCTTTCTACACATTCTTCTCCTTATGATGAAGATATAACAAATAGGCTAGTTAATATCTCAATTGTTATTCTATTGATGATTCCAATTCAAAATGAATTTAAAGAAGATAGGAAGTTTATCATTTTTTTTATAAAAAAGTACCGTTGGCGCATAATAAAAAACAGAAAGACAAGAAAGAAAGTTCGTCTTTCCTTGTTGCTTTCTTTTTTTGGTTTTAGTTTTATGCAACGTGTTTATAGGAAAGTTCAAAAGGTAAATGAACGATGAAAAATATTACATTTGTTTTTGATGGCCTTCAGTTTGGAGGTATAGAAAGAGTTGGTGTTGAATATATTAAGCTTTTGTCTGAGCGAGGATATATTATAAACGTAATAAATTTAGTACCAAGTCTTAAAGATCTAGAAAAAGAAATTCCTGAAGCATGCCCTGTTATTCATATTTCTTATCCGCGTTGGATTACCCCTCAAAAATATAGCAAGATTAAAAAAAGAGGATTTTGGGGCAAGTTGGTTTTCTTTCCATTCTTTTTATTTTTTAGCTTTATTACTTTTTTTTATTCTTTGATTTATAAACATAATCTTCCGTCGACAGATATTGTTATTGCATTTTCTGGGCATTGGAATGATTTAACGTTTGTTGTGAAATCATATTCAAAGAAAACAAAAAAAATAGCATGGCTACATGGGAATCAGTATTCATATTACCAATGTTCCCCTGGCTTTTATTCTTTGCATAAGGCAATAAAAAATCTTGTTTGCTTATCGGATTATAATGATGATAAAGTCTTAAGTTTTAATGCAAAAAACGATATCAATAAAAAGAAAATCTATAATCCTCTCAATTTCTTTCATCGTTCAATTAACAATGATTTCGTTGACGAACTAAAGAAAAAGTATGGTGATTATCTATTAATGGTGGGACGGCTTGCTAAAGATAAAGATCAAGCAACTTTAATCAAAGCTGTTAAGGTTCTTAAAGAGAAATATAATTTAAACAAGTATCTGCTATTAGTTGGAGATGGAAGTGAGAGGGAAAACTTGGAAAAACTAGCAAGAGATCTTTATTTGGTTGATAATGTCATTTTTATAGGCTCTCGATATGACGTTCAAAACTTCTATAAGGGTGCATATATTTATGTTCATTCAAGTCCTGCTGAAGGTTTACCTACAGTTCTATTGGAAGCAATGTTTTATGGTTTGCCAATAGTTTCAACTGATAGCATTCCAGGTGTAAGAGAAATACTGAAGCAAAATGAATATGGGATTATTACAAGAGTTGGAGATGAGAATGATTTAGCTGAGGCTATTGCAGCAGTATACAATGACAAGGAATTAAGAGTTGGGTTAGTTTTTAAAGGAACTGAAAGAGTTAAAGATTTCTTCCCTCAATCAGTTATTGCTCAATTTGAAGATTACATTGGAGAGTTAAAATGAGGATACTTACTTGTGCTTCTTATTATGGAACTGGATCTAGCGCATTTACTGATTATATTAGTGAATTCTCTAATATTTATTCTTTTACAAATGAAGAGTTTCGTTTCGTTCAGGATCCTGATGGCATTTCTGATTTAGAATACAACTTAGTTGAAAACTTTAATCGTCATAATTCAGGCCATGCATTAAAAAGATTTAAGAGGCTTGTTGATCTAAATTGTGGAAATATATTTGGACGTAAATATGAGAAATTCTTCCATGGGAATTGGAAAAAATACTCTTACGAATACATTGATAAATTAACTGATTTTAAATATAACGGATGGTGGCAATACGATTTAATCGATAGAGGAGAATTTTTCTATTTTAGAAAGAGAATACTTAATAAAATCCTCAAGACAACTATTTGGCGAAATAAGCCAGATAGATGTCTTAATACTATGAAAAAAGAAATAACTTATTGCTCTCATCCGTCAGAACAATATTTTTTAGATTGTACTAGAACATATATTGATGATCTCTTTTCCTCAGTAAGTGGTGGTTATGATACTGTTATGGTTGATCAAATTGTTCCTCCGACAAATTTAAAAAGATATTTAAGATACTTTAATGACATTAAAGTTTGTATTGTGGATAGAGATCCTCGAGATATATTTCTGTTAGATAAGTACGAGTGGAAGGATGGTGTAATTCCAAGTGATGTTGAACTTTTCTGTAAATGGTATAAATATACTCGCTCACATAGAAAGACGGAGTCTTTTGATGATGAAAGATTGAAATTCATTCAATTTGAAGACTTAGTATATAACTATGATAAAGTAACCAAAGAAATAGACTCATGGTTAACCTTAGATGAAAGCTTACATAAGGACAAATTGAAATATTTTAATCCTGCGATTTCCATAAATAATACTCAGACATGGAAAAGAATTAAGTATAAAGAAGGCGAAGTAGAATATATAGAAAAAGAACTTGCTGAGTATTTATATCCTTTTGAAAGACAAAATGTCTGAAATTAATTATGGTAACTACTTACCTTTTGTAGTTATAATACTATGTTTATTTTCATTGATGCGTAGGGGATAGAAGAAGTGTATCATTTTGTAAAACGACTATTTGATATATTGTTTTCTCTTTTTTTTATTTTGATTTTTTCACCACTCTTATTGTTAATTCTGTGTATAAACTTAATAACTTTAAAATGCTCTCCGTTTTATTTACATAAACGATGTGGCAGAGGTGGAAAGGTTTTCTATCTATATAAGTTTAGGACTATGGTTCCTAATGCTGACGAAATGATTAAGAGTTTCACTCCAGAACAAATGAAGGAGTGGAAAGAAAACTTCAAGTTAAAAAATGATCCAAGAGTAACTAAGTTTGGTAGATTTTTAAGAGTAACTAGCTTAGATGAGCTACCTCAGATGTTTAATATTTTGAAAGGTGATATGAGTCTTGTAGGGCCTCGTCCTGTTATTGAAAGTGAATTAGAGTGGTATGGAAAGGATAAGGAGAAATTCCTTTCAGTTACTCCAGGCTTAACAGGTTGGTGGGCGTGCAATGGAAGAAACTGTGTTAAGTATCCAGAGAGATGCAAGCTAGAATTGTACTATGTTGACCATGCATCTATTCTTTTAGATATAAAAATAATTCTTCGTACTATTGTCTCAGTCTTTAAACGTGAGGGGGCAATGTGAAGGATACATTTACTTTAAATGTGGGGATTTGAGGGTAAATGAAGCGATTTTGTTTTTTAATTCTTATTTTATTAGTTTCTGTTTTTTCTCTTTTTGCTGAGCATTTTGTTATTGAGAATTATGTTTTTGATATATCAGGAAAGACTAAAGAAAGTGTTGTTAGATCTTTAGTTGTTCCATCTTGGCGAGAAGAATTCTCTTCAAAAGAAGAATTGTTTAATGCCTTAAACAATAAGGTTCAAGTACTAGATAATAAGCGTGTATTTAAGAGCGTTACCTATTCTTTTTCTGAAAGAGTTGAAGGTGAGGATACCTTCATTACAGTGACATTTGATATTGATGATGCTCATACATTCCTAATTATTCCATACCCTAAGTATGATACAAATATTGGAACTATACTTGGCATTAAGGTCTTCGATACTAATCTACTTGGAAATTTTTCAGATTTTACTGCAACTGTAAGGGCAATATTCCCTCCTGAGTCATTTGGTTCTCCTGACTTTGATGCTAAATTTAATTTAACAGGTTTAACACTTGGGAAAGCTAGTCTCTCAACTAGTTTTGAAGGCTACACTAGCACTAAAGAGTTTACATATAACCTCTCTGTTAATAGCATTCCTATTTGGAAGTACAGTCTTAATACTGCTTTTTCTGTTCAGCGTGAAAATGAAAAAAATAAGTATTCTTTCTCTTCTTCATTAAATAACATTTCTTTGTGGCAAGTCGGTCTTACTCCGTCAGTTGCTCTTTTAATCCATGATGATAAGGTATCATCATACATTACACCATCTCTTTCAACTTCAAATATTGTTATTGATAAAACTAAAATAAGTTTTTCTGACTCTGTTAAGTTTGTAGAGAAGAGTAGTGATGGAGTAAAGTATGATTGGAAAGCATCTGAGATGAGTCACTCAACATCTCTTTCTTTTGATGGAACGCTTTCGCCATTCTCTGTTTCTAATACGCTAAAATATACCGTTGATGATGCTTATGATATAAATACGACTTTCCAATATGTATTAACGGAATCCTCTACAATTTTAGTAATGGAGAATATAAAGCTAAAGAAAGATAATTCGCTTCGTCGCTATGACTCAGGCATTGGGCTTAGCCAGCAAATTAATATAGGCCCACATATTTCAATTAGGCCAACTTTGAGCGAATTCTTGAGAACAGAGAAGAGAGAGGGCGTTTCTGATTTATTCTTCTATCGTTATTATGTACTCTCTGCTTCATCCAGTGGCAACTATATTAATTGGATTGGTAATTTCAGGGATGGTGTCAGCTATTCAATTAGTGTAAATGAATCATGGATGCAAGAGTACAATACTCGCAAAATTAATCCTGATGTTGGAGTATATGATCACTTAGAGCTTACAGCTCATAAGCTCTTTGGTTCTTGGTTCAATCCTTCCTTTAGAATTATTGTTAACTACACAAATGATATAGCAAATAAAGGAAATATTACTGGTGGCACTGGAACGGCATTTGGCGAGTACCTGAGGGGCGTTAGAAATGTTACTACAGATGGCTACAACAATAACTTAGTTGGAATTGTTGCCAACCTTAATTTAATGACGAAGTTCCCTCTTCCTTCCTTATTCAGCTTTGCTGATGCGTATGCAAATGTCTTCTTTGATTATGGCATTGCAAAGCCTAGCGATAGAGATGCAAAGAATTTCTATGGCTTTGGCATAGAAGGAATTGGCATTCTCAAGAGTTATCCTAGCTACCCTGTAAGAGTATCTCTTGGTTTTGATTTAGAAAAAGTGATAAAGTTTGTAAATAAAGAAGGTGGAAGAGACTTCTATGAAATATATATAGGTTTAGGTTTCTTCTTTTAAAAAAGGTATTTATGAAAAAGCTATTAACTTTTGTTTTTGTTATGTTCTTTTCTCTCTCTCTCCTATTTGCAGGGGAGAGTTATCTTTCTGTTCCACTTGATTCTGATGCATATAGAATTATTGATGCAGCAGAGGTTAGGGGAATAATACCAAACCAAGTAGACGTTAAGCCATATTCGCTATCAAGAGTAAAAAGCTTGCTTAATGTAATCTATAATTCAAGTTTAACAACAGATAGTGAAAGGAAAGCTATAGATAAGCTTTTCTCTCAATTTGATGATACATATGGTGTATCTTCAGAAAAGTCATTTTTAGAGAAAGGCTATTTTGTTCTTTCTGAAAATGAAAATGCAGAGGTAGCTTTTGGCGGAAAGATTAAAACTGTGCAAACTGTTGGTGCTTTAAATAAAGCTTTTGATTCAAGAAATAAGCTAACTTTCTATGCTAAGGGTGATTTATTTAATAGCTTATCTTTCTATATGGATTTTGGCATTTTGCTAGATAAAATAGACCATAGAGCTTTCCTTGTTACTGATTTTACTCATGAGTGTGATGGCTTCTATATGTCGCTTCTTGGCTCTAATGATCTATATAACTCTCCATTTAAGTCTCTTGGCGATGGCTTTGTTATGTATCCAGAGCTTGCAACTTCACTCTGGAATGATAGCTTAACAATTCGTTTTGCTTCTCTTTCTCGTGATTGGGGTCCTGGTATTAATAACTTAGCGCTCTCTAGCTCTGCTAGAAGCTTTGATGCAGTAGAGTTTACGCTCCAACCTTCATCTTGGTTTAGCCTCTCCGCAGCTATTGGCTCTTTAGGAAAATCATACTTAACGCTTGATGGCGAAGCAGAAAAGACAGGAGATAAGGAGTTACATTCAAACGTTTATGACAACAACTTTTCAATTCAAAGAGTTGAAGTTGAACCATTTGAAGGTTTTAGAGCAAGCATATTTGAATCTGTTGTCTGGCGTAAACGTTTTGAGCTTGCATATCTTAATCCGCTTGGCGTATATATGTTTGCTCAAAACTATATTGGCGATTTTGATAACATGCTTGCGGGGCTTGATGCAACATACACTATTAAGGGAGTAGGCAAGGTTTATTTGAGTCTTGCTTTGGATGAATTTAATAGCCTAAATAAATTCAAGGTTATTAGTTACGCAAGAAACATCATTGCTCTACAAGGTGGTATGACAATAAATATTCCTTATGGAGATTTCTCAACACTAGGATTGCAAGCAACATATATTCCACCATTCTTCGGTTCTCACTATACATATCGAAAAGAGGATAATCCTTGGGGAAGTAAACCAATGGGAACTGCTTATGTCAATAAAGGCTATAACTTGAGTTATCCATTGTACCCTGACTCAGTAGAACTTTTAGCACAGTTTTCTACTACAATTACTCCGTGGAATTTAAGTTTGACATTTATTGTTAAAGATCAAATGAGAAGTGCTCAGTATTCAACGGATGACAAAGGGACAACTCTTAATAACATCATTAACTACAAGGTTTCTGAGTTGTATGTAGATAAGGCATTCTTCTCTTATATCTGGAACAATATTCTTGACTTAGAAGTAAAAGGAAAGAAGAGTTTTGATAATCTTCCTATTGACATTACATTTGGTCTTCAGTGCCTAATTGAAAGTAAGCGTACATACACTCTTGACCCTGAAATTGTAAAAGATTATCCAAAGTATGATATTGTAGACGATTATATAAGAGATAGCGAAGGCAATATAATTGGAAGACATAAATACAACCCTGGTAATGGTACTCATATGAATAATGATTGGAGTACAAATTGTAAGCTCAACTTATCTATAGGGTTTAGTTTGTATTATTGAGATTGTAAATTGGTGTTAGCGTTAAGAGAAGGATATATCTATCTTTGCTTAACGCTTTTAGTTTTAACTCTGTAAATTTAAAGAGTGTAAGAGTGACTGTCTTTTCTAGATAGTTCATATATTTATTGTTTTTTTAAGCTATGGTGTTGTTTTTATAGTTATATTAATTATGACATACATTGCTATTTGCTATAAAAGAAGGGAAGATTTATTCTTCCTTGTTGTGATTTTTGTGATTGCTCTTAACTCCACAACAGCACATCACTTAACTCATATACAGTATAATCCATTCTTTATGGCTCTTTTTGCTTCATTTATAAAAGAGCCAAAGGAGAAAGCATGTTAAAAAAGATAAGCGTGATACTTTTAGTTTTATTAACTGTCCTTTTTTCTCTTAATGCTGAAAAGAGTATATATAGTGTTACTTCGTCTTATTCTGATGAACTACTAAAAACATTGCTTAGTGGTGAGACGATAGAGCATGCATCTCCTTATGGAGAAGATGTTCCATCTATTGCATTTGATGGGACGAGAGGAAAAGCAAAAGCCATTGAAGACAATAATAATCCTGATTGCTTCATCATGGGACTTTCTTCATTTATTGAATATCCAGAAGATTGGGAGGATATGA
The DNA here is from genome assembly GCA_050874025.1 of Candidatus Ornithospirochaeta sp. GTDB lineage: Bacteria > Spirochaetota > Spirochaetia > Sphaerochaetales > Sphaerochaetaceae > Ornithospirochaeta. The sequence continues at coordinate 10,180 of JBNMJW010000016.1, read as the reverse complement.
CTCATGATGAGAGAAAATTAGAGATTATTAATACTCTTCTTTCTATTTCTACTATCAAAGGTATTACATATATTTCTCATCAAGCTGGAGAAAAACCTAAAGTCTTATTCTCTGATTCATATACGCTTACCTCTTTAGAGAAAGGGAAGAAAGCCTATGACGTAAAGTTTGAGTATGCTCCTGAGAAATATGAATACGAGGTTGCGGCATACTTAAAGGACAATATCTTTGGAGGTAATGTATACATAATCGACTATACAATCGATGGTGATGAAATCTTTGTTTCTTTTACTAATAAAGAGAAACTCAAGTTTATGTTCTATACAGCAGTAGAAGCTAAAGAGCTTAATATGTGCGTTGATGTTCTTATGACTAAAGAAGGATTGGCTGTATTTGCTTTGGCTACTGTATTTAGAGAAGATACATCAATTGAAACTCCTTTTGTTTCTGTTCATCTTCCTTCTGCTTTTATGAAGCGAATTGTTTCTCTTAAGGATTGGTTTATTACGGAGATTAACTGATGAAAAGAGTTTTGGTTATTCTTGTTTTAATTTGCTTCGCATCTTCTTTATTTGCTCTTGAGTCGGTAAAGGATATAGTAACAACGCTAAATAGTGATGAATATAGTGTTCTTCTAAGTGGTGAGTTGCTATCACAAAACACAACAGATGGTGATATATCACATATAGCACCTCCGTCTGTTAGTGTTAAAGAGAAGATAGATTATGTTTTAGGCATGAAAAAAGGCTTTGGTGTTGCTATATCATCTCTTCTTTCGTATCCAGAAGGCTGGAAAGAGATGAGCAAAGAAGAGCAAAGATTGAAGCTCTACAACACTCTTCTTTCTATCTCCACTCAAAAGGATTTAACTTACATATCTCATAGAGCAGGAGACAAAGAGAAGACTCTCTTTGAAGACTCCTCTATGCTTTCGTCTTCCAATAAAAAAGATAGAATTGAGGATCCAACTGTAACTGTTGTTCCTAACTATGCTGAGTATTATGCTTACCAGAAAGATACTTCATTTGGTGGTAATGTCTATCTTTTAAAGTACAAAGTTGAAGAAGATGAAATCTTCATGGAGATATCTAACTACAGTGAGCTTAAGTTTATGGGAATTGGGCTTGTTGCTCCTGGTAAAGTGAGTATGGCCTTAGATATTATCCCAACAGAAGAGGGCATATATGTATATGCCATGGCTTCTGTTAAGGATAAAACTCCTAAGATTAATCTTGTCTTCTATTCTGTTGACTTAGAGCTTTCGTTCTATAATCGTATAGTTGCGCTTCGCAATTGGCTTAATCAGGAATTAAATAAGTGATGAAGAAAAAGCTCTTATCTCTATGCTCAATACTCTTATTTTCTCTCATTACTTTGTTTGCTAATAGCCAAAGCTATTATGATGTTTCGTCATTAGAGTGGAGAAGCGTTAACGCTCTCTGCCACTATGCTGGCGTTGTTGGGCCAACCTCTAATGGTCCTGTTACAAGAGGGCAGCTTGAGCTTGCGCTCGATAGAGTAGAAGATGCAATTGGTAAAAATGATCCATTTCTTTTAGCAGTATATGAGCTTTTAAAGGAGGAAGAACCAACTGTTACAGATTCTGTTGGTTCTATTACGCTTAGGGGAGATGTTAATCTTGAGGGTTACTTAGAGCTTGGAGATTTATCTCTTCCAGAGAAGGCTACAGATGGTAGTTATTTAGATTACGATAGTGCTTGGTTTATTGCTAACGCAAAAGAGCGTAAGCCTCTTTTTGATGTTGGGGCTTCCTTTACATTTCTTGATAACGCATATGCTGTTTTTGACTATAACTTTTCACGTGATATGATATCGCCTGACGATATATGGGGAAATAGATTTTCTAGCAATATTTCTCTTGTTCACACAGAAAGTTATCCATATAATGCGGGACTTAGTCTTGGTAATAGCTATCTGAATTTTATGGCAGCAAGAGGGAGTGTATCACTTGGTGAAGGTTATACAGGTAATACTGCAATTGGTGATAACTACGATTATCAAGAATTTGCTAGATTTAGCCTCTTTTCTCCATTTTTATCTGTATCACTTCGTCTTACTTCGTTTGATTCTTCGCATTCATCAAGCATGAACGATAATCCGTATGCTTTAGTATCTCCAAGATTTTCTGACTATAAGCAACTACGACATGAAGTTGGCTTTGAAGCGATGTTCTTTAAGAATTTCAGATTAACATTTTCTCTTCTTAATCTTCTTGATACAACTTCTTCTTTTGATATTAGATTCCTTAATCCTTTTATTGTCCTTCACAATATGTTTAACTACACAGACCATACTATTTTTGAAGCCAATAATATGCTTACAGGTGATATATCATGGGCTGTAGGAAGAAAATGGAACATTTACTTCCAACTTACGATGGACCAGACACAGAGTAAGGGAGAGCAAGAAGCATATGGTGAAGTATTAGACCCTAATGCCTTTGGATATTTATTTAACGTCTCATATTCTGATTACATAAGTGATGGAATATTAAATATCTACTCTGAGCTTGTTTATAATGACCCAGGAATGTACCTTAATTCTAAGTTCTACGAAAAAGAGGGAAACAATACAATTACAACTGAGAATAATGGTTTATATTCTTGGTCTCAAGATTGGCTTCTTGGTTATTGGAGAAGTGGTAAAGGCAACGATGTTCATTATGCTGGATATAAATATGGCCCTGATTGTATTGTTTTCTCTATTGGTGGTGAGTATAGAAAAACACTCTTTTCTCTTAAATCATCTATCCTTTATATGGCTCATGGAGAAAAGGGAAGAGGAAACAAACTTTCAAATTACACATTTGAAGGAATTAATAGCAAAGCAACATTTAATTCTAAAGCTCCATATGGCACAGTTGAACATACACTTCTCTTATCATTGGAGAGCAATGTAAACATAAATGAATATGTTTCTCTTTCGATAGGCGGTGCTTGGTCTAATATGTTTAATTACCTTAATGAAAAAGGAAGAAATAAAAATAGTCTGCAACTTGTTTTTGGCATTACAGTTAAAGGGAGCATTCCTACAATTTTAAGTAAGGAGTAAGTGTCTTGAAAAAATTCTTTTTAGTTTTAGTTTCTCTTGTTTTTTTGTTCTCTGTTTCTCTATTTGCTACTACCAACAGTCAAAAGTATTATCCTGTTTCGTCCATTGAGTGGAGAAGTGTAAATGAGTTATGTCACTATGTTGGAGTTGCTGGCCCAACATCCAATGGTCCTGTTACTAAAGCTCAGCTCCTTCTTGCCTTAGAGAGAGCTGAAGAATACCTTGATTCTGATAATCCTATCTTACTTGATATAAAGAATAAGCTAAACGAAGAGTACTCTTTCTATTCAGATAGCTTGGGCTCAATTTCCTTAGTTGGTGTTCTTAGCCCTGAATTATATGGCCAAACTAATGGCAACAGTGAAGCGCCTATGTGGGGACTCGATAGTTCGTGGGCTATAAAGAATCACCTAGAGAGAAAGAGTGCTGCTGTTCTTACTTTAGAGAATACCATTAGAGATTCTCTCTATAGTCGCTTTGCTTTTGAGTATAGACAGAAGGTTGGAAATGATAAGAACATCTGGACTAAGAATTTCCATACATCTTTTTACGGAACTAGAATTGCACAAAACTTCCCATATGATGCTGGTGTTTCTCTTGGAACTAAAGGCTTAAGTTTAATCTTAGGGCGTGGACATGTATCGCTAGGCGAAGGCTATACTGGAAACACTGCTATTGGTGATAACTATGACTATCAGGAGTTTATGAAGACTGGTTTCTATACTAAGAATACTTCTGTTTTTGTAACACTTACTTCTTTTGATTCTTCCCACGCATCAACTAAACTTGTAGAAAAAACAGAAGATGGAAAAACATATTATGTTCCGGAAGTAGAGAATCTCTCTCCATGGGATGTGAAAACTTCTCAGTTTTCTGGCTATAAGAATGTAAGGCATTCTGCTGGATACGATATTGTCTTATTTGATAAGCATAAAGTATCGCTTGCATTTGTTACTCTTCTCGATACGGATACTGCTTTTGACTTCAGGTACCTTAATCCTTTTATGGTTCTTCATAATATGTATAACTACCATGAAGGACATAGCCTAGAAGCTAATAATATGATCTCTATTGATTATTCTGTATCTGTTGCACCTAGGTGGAATATATATTTGCAATTAACTATGGATCAGCTTCAGATTAATGGTGAGACAGATGGCTATATAAATAGCCTAGACTACACTGATCCTAATGCTTTTGGTGGCCTATTTAACTTAAGCTATACAGATATATTCTGTAGTGACACTATTGTTAATCTCTATGGAGAAGTTGTTTATAACATGCCTGGCATGTACTTAAATAGCAAGTTCTATAATTCTAATGGAGAGGTTACACAGCTTAAGACAGATAAGAGGTGTTGGTCTCAAGATTACCTATTGGGTTATTCTCGCGAAGAAGAGAATGGTTATGATGATGTAGCGTATTCAGGCTATATCTACGGACCTGACTGTGTTGTTGTGTCACTTGGAGGAACAATGAGAAGACCTAATTCTTATAACCTTTCGTCTTCAATTATGTATATGGCTCACGGTGCAAAGGGTAGAGGAGAGAGTGCTAGTAACTATACTTTTGACGAAATAGACAAAAGAGAGGACGTAAATAGAGTTGCTCTTACTGGAACTGTTGAGCACTCTCTTATCTACAAAGCTGAAGCTGAATTACAGTTAAGAGATTACTTATCATTCTCCTTTGGTGGTGCATACCAATATAGGTGGAACTATATGAACACTGCAAACAAAAATTATTCTAATTTGCAACTCTTTGTTGGCCTTAAGCTTAGTACTATTTCTTTCACTGTATAGTTTGCTGATGTATTCAGCATCAAAAGATAATTTGTATATTGGGGTTTTGTATCAAATCTTTAAATTGGTTTATGTCAGTTTTCTTGGTAACTAATGCTGTGGAGTTATCGCTGCGTTTTAATACGTATTTTTAACATGTTGACTAGAAAGGAAATATGAGAAGAAAATAAGAGTGTAGGAGAAATTGTTGTGGTAGAAAACATTAAAGTTCCAGTTGGTATATCAAGCTTTAGGGAGATACGAGACAATGATTTTTATTATGTAGATAAAACTGGATTAATTGCTGATGTTTTAAAAAAAGAGAGTACCAAAGTAACTTTAATTACACGTCCACGCCGTTTTGGAAAGACTCTCATGATGGATATGCTAGAGAATTTCTTCGATATTAGGAAGGATAGTAAGAGCATATTTTCTGGACTGGAGATATCAAAAAAAGAAGACTTATGCAATAAATGGATGAATAAATACCCAACGATTTTTGTTTCTTTCAAAGAGATTGATGGTCTTACTTTTCAGAATGCTTATGACATGTTGACCATTGTGATATCTGAGCTTTTTAAAGATCATGGCTATTTGTTAAATAGCAAAATAATAAGTGACTCTGACAAAAAAATTATAGAGAGTTTAATTGCAAAAACAGCATCTCTTGGAGATGTGAAGAATTCCCTTAATCTCCTTACTAGAGTTTTGAGTACTTATAATAAAAAACCTGTCATATTGTTAATTAACGAGTATGATGTGCCTGTTGCTAAAGCCAATAATAGTGGTTATTACAGTGAGATGTTAGAGGTTATGAAGGGAATTATGAGTGCTCTAAAGGATAATGAAGCACTGAAGTTTGCCGTTATAACTGGATGTTTGAAAATTGCCAAAGAGAGTATTTTTACAGGAACAAACAACTTTGTTTCAGACACAATAACATCTTCACCTTTAAATGAATACTTTGGTTTTACTCAAAGTGAAGTTGATAAGATTTTATTGAAAACTGGATTAGAAAAACATTCAAAAAACATAAAGGCTTGGTATGATGGCTATCACTTTGGCAAATATGATATATATTGCCCTTGGGATGTTATGAATTATGTTTCTGATTTAATTGATAATCCTGATGCTAAGCCACTTTCATATTGGAAGAATACAAGTGACAACTCGATTATTCGTTCATTTATAGACTACTTGGGTGGAAGCATAACAAGAAAATTGGAAACATTATTGAGCGGTGGCTATATATTAGAAAGAATAGACGAAAATCTAACATATGATTTTCTCCATTCTTCAGAGAGTAATTTTTGGTCAATACTCTATCTTACTGGCTATTTAACTCAAAAGAAGTTAGATGAATTAAATCATCCAAGTGAAAGTGGGTTAACAGCTTTAATAATTCCAAATGCTGAGATAAGAGAGATTTTTGAGTCAACAATTGTTAAGTGGTTTACAGATAGCACGAGAGAGTGGAATAGGGGGCTTTTATTTTCTTCTCTTTGGAGCGGAGATGGCAAAGCACTTGAAGAAGAAATAAATAAGCTTTTGAGGAAAACAATTAGTTATCATGATTACAAAGAAGATTTTTACCATGCATTTCTTGCGGGAATCTTTGCTGGCGCAGGGTATGCTGTGGAGTCGAATAGAGAGCATGGTGATGGTCGCAGCGATATCGTTGTATATGATACTATAAATGCTCGTGTTGCCTTCTTTGAGATAAAATATGCAAAAACTCTTGCAACATTAGAAAAAAAGTGTGATGAAGCGTTAAAGCAAATTGATGAAAGAAGATATGAGAGGGATGCGAGAGATGATTTTGACGACGTACTCTGTTACGGTATTTCTTTCTTCAAAAAAAGATGCATTGTGAAACAAAAACAAATGCTAACACGATAAAAAGGTTAGCATTTAGTTTTAACATACTTCCACTTCCACTTTTTTGCCACTGAAGGCAACACCATATTTATAGATAGTCTTAACTCCATTTGCCTTCATTTCTGTATCATATTTCTTATCATCTATTTGTTCTAATGCCTTTGAAGCAAGTGTTTTTAATTCTTTTTCTGAAGAGTTTTTTTCAGCTTTTAGTTCGATAATAATGCCAGGTAGATTATCCTTTTTGGGGGCAAGTTGAATATCATATCTTCCCAAACCTGACTCACGGTTTGATGTTAGATATGAAGAACCTAAAAGGGCACAAAGGCCAAGCATGAAGCCGTGATAAAAGCTTTCACTTTTTGTATCAAAAGAGCTTACAGATTCTTTAAGAAGCTTAGAAATAATATCTTTGAGCTTTTCTTTGTCTCCTTGGAACAATGCTTCTTCTACTCTAATTGCTGTATTAGAAGAAATCATTTTGTTAAACCTTTGAAGAATCTCTTTTCGATAGACAAAAGAGATTTCCTTATTGGGTATAGCGACATCACATATAAAGTCTCCGCTGATAGAAATAGATGATTTTACTGCCTTTAGGTATCCCGCCATAAGCAAGAAACTGTAAATTGAAGACGGATTGTTTTTAATTTGAGGGTATATTACGCACGTATCGATGTATGTTGTGAAGGACTGACCATTAACAAGAGAAGTGAGTTTTTGATATATCTCATCATCTGCTTCTTGAATGATTTCTCCTATAATATCATTACTTCCTGTCGAAAGCCAAAAGGCTCTTGGCTCAAAGTTATTATTGAAATAGTTTACAACAGACCAAGGATTAAAAATCTCTGTCTTTCCAAAATTGTATCCGTCATACCATTCTGAAATTTCGCCAAATTTATCAGAACAACCATAGTATTGTGTCATCTTCTTTACTTCATCTTTGGTAAAACCGAAGTACTGGCTATATTTATTTTCTAGAACAGAGTTAATTGATAGATTATTGAGCCCACTGAAAATGCTTTCCTTTGCAACGCGAAGAATTCCTGTAAGAAAGCCAAAAGCGAGATTTTTGTTGTCTTTCAAACATCCTGAGAGGAGGTTACGCATGAAAGATATCACTTCATCATAAAATCCTTTTGTATGTCCACTTTCAATCGTTGTGTCATATTCATCTATGATAATTACAGTACCATTTTTGTAATGCTGGCTTAGCATTTCAGAGAGCTTTAAAAGTGAAAGGGTAACATCGCTTTTGTCTGCATTTCCATTTAAAATGTTATTAAAGTAATCTTTGCTAGTAGCATCAAGAATAGGGCTATTAAGTAGTTCTTTGTGTCTAGCATATTCGTCTCGGATTATTCGGTAAATTAATGTGTATGTTTCATTCCAAGAGTCACATTTTACATCCTTCAATGAAATAAAAATTACTGGGTATTTGCCTTGATATTCTCTGTACTTTTTTCCTTGTGCCCATATTTTTTTATCAATGAAGTATTTTGACGTATCTTCCTCTGTTTTTTGAAAAAAAGTATGGATCATATCCATATTTAGGGTCTTTCCGAAACGCCTTGGACGAGTAAATAGAGTAACCATTGCTCTTTCATCGATAATATCTTTGAGCATCAATGTTTTATCAACATAGTAGTATTCTGTTGAAACTAAGCGATAATCAGAAACCCCAACAGGAAGGGGTAGAAGTAGTGATTCACTTGAAATAATATATTTTCCAGTTTTTATTCTTTTATCATTAGGACGCTTTGTGTCTACTGGAATTTGCCAACTTCCGTTTTTTTTGATGGCACCGGGTTCCAGTAACACGACGCTCTGTAAGACTCCATGTTTTTGCTATTTCTTTTACTGATACCATCTTTGACATAACTTAATTTTTGTACTCCATCCCAATTAGGATAGTCTACAAAAAGAAATATATCATCAATAAACGGAAATATGTCATAGTTAAAACGAAAATATATTACGCATATTTCTTTTTTACAATGTGCGATTAATATAAGTTGTTTCCGTTTTTTAGATGATTAGCTTTTCTTTTCCCAAGAAAAGGTCGAGCACATTTATATGATAAATACCTTCTTGCTTATCTCTAATTCTATCTAGCGATATGATGTAGCGTGGCCATCCATCTTTTATGCTTCTAAATGGTCGATATTCCCTTTCTTTTATTCTTTCTGTTGCTTCTTTGCTTTCTCCTTGTAGTGTATATGCTACTTGTATATAAGCAAATTCATGCTTTCTGTTTCTGATTATAAAGTCGCATTCGAATTTGCCTATGCGACCCACACTGACGAGATAATCATTGCTACGTAAGTATGTATAAACAATATTTTCAAGTGATGGTCCTAAAGAAAAAGATGAGTTTGTGTTCATTGCATAATATATAGCCAAGTCCGCAAGGTAGTATTTTTGTTCCCTCTTTAATGACTTCTTACTTTTTAAATCAAAGCGATTACACTCATAAACGATTTTTGCCTTTTTTAGATCTTCTATATAGGCTTTAACTGTATTAAGTTTTGTTTTAAAACCTTCCTTTTGCAACTCATCTACTAGATTCGTTATTGAAAAAGGGGAAGAGTAATTGTTGATTAGATACGATTGTACTCTCTCAAAGACATTTTTGTTTGTTATCTTATTCCTTGTCCTTACATCTTTATTAAATATTTCTTCTATAATTGATGCCGTATAAAACTCTCGTGTTTCTCTAGTTTCAAATTCTAGAGACTTGGGAAAGCCACCGTTTAGAAGATATTCAGAAAATTCCTCTATAAATCAGGACTAATATGGATTGAATGAATTTTTTTCATTTCAATATACTCTTTGAAATCTAGCGTAAATATCTCGAATGACAAATATCTTCCTGTTAGTTTTGTAGATATTTCATCACTCAATAAATATGAGTTAGAGCCAGTAAGGAATACTGAGTATTTTTCCTCAACATAAGAAAGAACAACACTTTCAAATCCTTTTACATTTTGAACTTCATCGATAAGTATGTAGTATAAACCATCACTTGTGATTTTTTCTTCTATTTTTGCCTCTAACTCTTCTGGCGTTTTAATGCTTTTATAACCTTTATTGTCTAGTGGAAGGTATATTATCTTTTCTTCATTTACCCCGCCTTCTCTTAGTTCTTTTATGATTGTTTTTAAAATCGTTGACTTCCCGCATCTTCTTATTCCAGTTATTACTTTCACTAGATCAGAAGAGTAGAAAGGTCTTATTTTTTTTAGATACTTTTCTCTTACTAAGACTTCTTCTTTTCTTATCATATAAAAAAACATACTATAAAATTGACTTTAATGGTACTTCTTTTGTATTTTTTTAAAATAACATACCCTTAACTCGGGTTTTATACTGTTTTTTTTTAAAGTATCATTTTCAATAATTTACAAAATATTAAGATGATATTTCTTGGTTCTCACCATATATAAATC
>JBNMJW010000015.1:0-22486 GCA_050874025.1 Candidatus Ornithospirochaeta sp. | reverse complement strand
GTGTTAGTTTTTTAATCGGTCTCTAATACCAAAAAAAGCACAACCTTGGCGCTGCCTTAATTCCAGTATAAGGGCAATTTTAAAAATTTGGTGAAGTTTCGTTCTCAGTGGTGCGTTAGCTTACGTGTATATGTTTTTTAAAAGAAGAATGCAGCGCACAAGATTTTCTATTCATTTCAGAATGGTTTAATGAATTAGCAAGCTCAATTAAATCACAAGAACTTTTCACTTGTTTGAGGCTCCTTATAAGAAACCGTTTTCCTGAAGAAAATCAAAAATATCATATTGAAAAAGATCTAGATGACGCCATCAAGTATTACGGAAATGGAATGATTCATTAAGATAAAAACCAATCATTAATATCTAGAGGTTGTTTGAGTCTGTACAACAACCTCTTTCTCTCTAACATTTTTAGCATTCTGTAACAGAAAGGCAATAGAAGATGGAAATGAAGAGGAATTACATTCTCTAATTCCAGATAATCTTCCACCTTCAATTAAAAGAGCTTACGAGAACTCGCATAGAGATTAATGAGACTGCCTACAAAAAAAGAGAGGTTAATGATATATTATTTTCATGCTTTATCCTTCTCCAAAAAACTTAATAGAGATTGCGTCGATATTCAGTAAAAATAACTTTAAGCTCTATCTTGTAGGTGGAGCTGTACGTGACTACATCTTAAAAAAAGAGAATCATGATTATGACTTAACATCTCCAGCCCTCCCTGAGGAAGTAAAAAAGATGTTTCGGCATACTATCGACACAGGAATAAAGCACGGTACTGTAACTATTTTGTACAAAAATGAAAGCTATGAAGTAACTACATTCAGAACTGAAAGTGATTATTCAGATTCTCGTCATCCTGATAAAGTTGAGTTCATTCGCTCTTTAGATGAAGACTTAAAAAGAAGAGATTTCACTATTAATGCTCTTGCCGTAGATATATCGACTGGTGAAATAATTGATAAAAACTCAGGACTATCTGATTTAGAAAAGAAAACTATAAGAGCAATAGGAGATGCAAAAGAACGCTTTAAAGAAGATGCACTAAGAATGCTTAGAGCATGTAGATTCTCTTCTAAGCTTGGTTTTACTATCGAAGATAAAACAAAAGAAGCGATTCTTCTTTTGCATGAAAATATAAAGAAGGTGTCTATTGAAAGAGTAAAGGAGGAGTTAGATAAAACTCTTCTATCTTCCTATCCATCAAAGGGCCTAAGATATGCAGAAGAGACAATGCTTATTAAAGAGATTATCCCTTCTCTTATGCTATCAGATTCTATCTATGAGGCCTTAGATACTGCAGAGCAAGAGAAACTCCCTCTTTCTGCTCGCTATAGCCTACTTTTTTCTTCTCTAGACAATAACGAAGTAAAGAAAATACTCAAAGTTTTTAAAGCCTCAAACAAAGAGACAAAAGAAGTTCTTCTTATTCATTCTTCTCTCTCTTATGACATTACACCTAATATGACCGATAAAGAGATTAGACTGTTTATAAAGAAGTTTTGTCCTACATTGCTCACTCCTATCTTTGGAGCAAATAAGATTCTAAAGAGCAATAATAAAGAACTTTTAGAAGCCGAAAAGAAAATACTAGATGAAGTAAAGAGAAGGCCTCCACTCCTTATTTCAGATTTAGCTATTAACGGCGAAGACCTAGCACCATTTGTAAAAAAAGGCCCACTAATGGGCGCTTGTTTAAATTATTTATTAGATTGCGTAATCGAGAAACCAAAGATAAACAACAAAGAGAACCTCTTAGATTTGGCCAAAGAATGGCTTAGTCACGAAATTTAATGTCGTCAGTATTGTTAGGTTCAAGGCCAAGATGGATTAAGGCTTCACGCGCAACATTTTGCTCTGCGTGTTTTTTGCTCTTTCCCTTTGCTGGGCCGTAGACCTTTCCCTCTAATGAAACTGTAACAGTAAAAACTTGGTCATGATCAGGTCCATATTGAGAGATAAGATTGTACTGTGGAACTTTCCCTTTTCTCTTTTGATAGTACTCTTGGAGTTTTGTCTTATAGTCTTTATAAGAAACCTTATTCTTAAGAACATTCTCTATCTGCCATGGAATAAAAGAAAGTATGAATTCTCTTGCTTTATCAAGCCCACTATCAAGATATATGGCAGCAATAACAGCCTCCATGCTATCTGCTTGAATGGCTTTCTTTGTTCCACCGCCTTGGCTTTTCTCCCCTTTTCCAATCAAAAGAAAACGTTCGAATCCCATCTTTGAAGCAATTTCACTTAACGAGTCTTCACTAACAACGATAGCTTTTATCTTTGAGAACTCACCTTCATGATATTTTCCGTAATAATTCTCAAATAGATATTCTGCTGTTACTAAATCAAGAACAGCATCGCCTAAAAACTCAAGCCTCTCGTTATTATCAACACCACCCTTTATTTCGTTAGCAAATGATGTGTGAGTGAAAGCTAAATTTAAGAGTTCAATATTATGAAAATTTAAATCATGTTCCTTTTGAAAAGAAACAAGCTCCCTTTCTCTTTCACTAGTAAGAGCGGGAGCCTTAGCACTGAAATAAGCCAAATTAATTAAGTTCCTTCATTAGGTACTTTACTGCATCTCCAACTGTTTCAAAGCTATTAGCTTCATCATCAGAGATTGTAACACCTGTCTCATCCTGAAGGGCGTATACTAAGTCGTAAGTATCTAGGCTATCTGCACCTAAATCCTTGCGAAAAGAAGCTTCCATTGTTACTTTGCTTGGATCAACGCGAAGTTTCTCAACAACAAGACTTTTTACCTTATTAAATACTTCAGCCTCTGTCATATTTTACTCCTCGTCTTTAACTACAACACTCTTACCTGCATAATAGCCACACTTTGGGCAAACGCGGTGAGAAGGAATAAGGTTGCCACATGTCTGGCATTCGACAAGATTAGGAGTCTTAAGTTTCATGTTTGCAGCCTTTCTTGATGCTGCTCTAGACTTTGATGTTTTATACTTAGGAGTTGCCATTTTAAACCTCTCTATTATCCTTTTGAATATAACGGTTTGTAAGTCTACCAAAAGAAGAGACCCTAGTCAACCAAGAGAAGGGAACAAACCAAGATTGACTATACTTTACTGAGCTTTTTATTTCAAGTAGTCAGACTAGTCTACTTTCTTATTTTACAATAAAATAGCTCTCATGAAGATAATTAGAGAGCTATTTTTACTTCCTATTCACTTCTACAGGTACGTCATAAGTCCACTTAAGGGTGGTGCTGTCTGTAGATATACACCTTCTTGCTCTACATATTTTGTTTTGGCAGTAAGAAAATTTGGACCAATAAAAGGCTCTATTTTAGGCTGGGCCCGTATCTTCAGATGTCGTAATCGTTACTTTGGTGGCTATGATCCAATTCCTGAAAAGTATTCCTTTCGCTATGTAAAAGATCAGTATATCGTTAGAAGAAAGCCAAAAGGCTTTGACAAGAGCTTAAAGAAAGAGCTAGCTAACAAAATTCAAGATAAGAGTCGCTAAGCAAGATGAATGCATGGACACATTCTTCTGCTAGTTTTGAATCTCATTTTTGTAAACGTTAGTTCTCCTTTTTAGTTATAGCTCTTTCAAGTAGAAAGAGTTCATTGTACTGTGCATTGTTGTTCTCGGTTTCTCTATTTGTGCAAAGCCCATTTTTTTGTAAAGATTCACTGCCACAAATAGGTTTGTATGTGTTTCAAGGTACAATTTTTTTGTAACCAGCAGTCCTTGCCCAGCTTTCGGCTATCTTCATTAATTGTTTTCCGTATCCCCTTCCTTTTACAGAATCAGAAAATAAAGTTTTTGAAGTTCTGCACAGTTTTCAATCCCTTCAAATTCCGCAATGCCTACGCCACCTATTACCTCTTCGTTCTCATCAATGGCAACAAAATAAATACGCTTAGATGGGTTACTATTATAAAACACACTTAAGTGATCAAGTTCAGAATCAAAATATACTGTTCCTGGTATATCTAGATGATGTTTTTCTAAATTCTTTCTGATGATTTCTGCAATTATTTTATCATCGGAAGCATTAATTTTCCTATAATTCACTACAGAGCCCTCATTTTCTCAAACTATGGCTTCTTCTTATTTCAAATAACACGCAACATTGACTCACGATAAACCGAGAGCTACTTGCCATAGCTTTCTTCAGTTACACCGATAATTATGCCTAGTGAATGCTTATAGAAAAATCAAGCCTATAGAATGAACAAGAAGAGCAACTAAATAAGCTACTAAGCACTGTAATACCACAACGGTAATTGCCCAAGATCTTCCAAGTTCTCTCTTTACTGTTGCGATTGCAGCAACACATGGCGTATATAAAAGCGTAAAGACTAAGAAGACATATGCTGTAAACGGCGTAAATAGAGATAGCAATAAATTTGTGTTGCCTCCAAGGAGTATTACAAGCGTTGAAACAACGCTTTCCTTAGCTGTGAATCCAGTAATTAACGCTGTAGATATTCTCCAATCTGAGAATCCTAGTGGACGGAAGATAGGAGAAAGGAACGAACCAATTATTGCTAAAAGGCTATTAGAAGCATCGCTTACAACATTAAGGCGCCAATCAAATGACTCTAAGAACCATATAATAATCGAGGAGATAAAGATAATCGTAAAAGCCTTTGTCACAAAGTCTTTTGTCTTTTCCCACATTAATTGAAGAACAGACTTTGCTGTTGGCATACGATAATTTGGAAGTTCGAGAACAAATGGAACTGGATTACCTTTAAAGCCAAACTTCTTCATTATTAAGGCAGCTATTATTCCAACAACAATACCCAAAAGGTATAGCGAAATCATAACAAGCGCTTTGTACTTGGCAAAGAAAGCTGCTGTAAAGAGAGCATAAATTGGAAGCTTAGCTGAGCAAGATGCAAAAGGAACAAGAAGAATTGTCATCTTTCTATCTCTATCAGAAGAGAGTGTTCTTGTTGCCATTATTGCAGGAACAGAACAACCAAAACCTATTAGCATAGGGACGAAGCTTCTTCCTGAGAGTCCTATCTTTCTTAAAGCTTTATCCATTACAAAGCTAACGCGCGCCATGTAACCTGTATCTTCAAGTATTGATAAAAAGAAGAAGAGGACAACAATAACAGGCAAAAAGCTTAATACACTTCCAACTCCAGCGAATATTCCATCAATAACGAGAGAATGCACAACCTCATTAACACCCCAAAGAGAAAGAAGCTTATCTACAGTTGAAGTAAAAAGCCCTATTAGAGAATCAAGAAGATTCGAGAGTACAGTTCCAACAGGACCAAATGTCAGGTAGAAAATAGTAGCCATGATTAGAATAAATGAAGGAATGGCTGTATACTTCCCTGTCAATATTTTATCTACCTTAATTGATCTTTCTCTAGCTTTAGAGACATGTGGCTTTACAACTGTAAGCTTACAAACTCCCTCAATAAAAGAGAATCGAGTATCTACAAGAGCAGCTTCCCTATCTGTTCCGCTCTCGCTCTCAAGTTGTTTGATGATGTGGTCTAATGTTTCTTTTTCGTTTTCATCAAGATTAAGGCTATCTAGTATAGGCTTATCTTCTTCAATAAGTTTACTTGCAGCAAAGCGCAGAGGAATATCTGCTCGTTCTGCATGGTCTTCAATTAAATGCATTATGGCATGAAGACATCTATGAACAGCAACTTCTTCCTTCTTGCCATCTTTTTGACAAAAATCTTGTCTAAGGGGAAGTTCTTTATAACGTGCAACATGGATAGCGTGCTCAATAAGTTCCTCTACGCCTTCATCTTTGCTAGCAGAAATTGGAACAACAGGAACACCTAGTATTGATTCAAGCTTATTTACATTTATAGTGCCACCATTCTCTCTAACTTCATCCATCATGTTTAAGGCAATAACAAGTGGGATATTCAATTCAAGAAGCTGTAGTGTCAAAAATAAGTTTCTCTCAATATTTGTGGCATCAATAATATTAATAATCCCATCTGGTTTATCTTTAAGAAGGAAATCTCTTGTTACAATCTCCTCACTAGTAAATGGAGAAAGAGAATAAATTCCAGGAAGATCTACAACTGTAGCGTTCTCGCCTCTAACTGTGCCATCTTTTCTGTCAACAGTAACACCAGGAAAGTTACCTACATGTTGATTTGATCCTGTAAGTTGGTTAAAAAGTGTTGTTTTTCCACAATTCTGATTGCCAGCAAGAGCAAAGACAACTCTCTTCTCTTCTGGAATAACAATCTTTTCACTTTTATCGTGATAGATACCACTCTCTCCAATATGTGGATGGTCAGAATCGTTGTCGACTTCATCTAGTGATGGCTTATCATCAGAAACTGGACATTCTGTTTTAGCTACAACTATTTTTTTCGCATCGTCAGAGCGAAGCGTTAACTCATATCCTCTAACATTTAACTCAAGGGGATCTCCCATAGGAGCAACCTTAGTTAAAGTTACAGTTGTCTCTGGAGTAAGGCCCATATCTAAAAAGTGATGCCGCAGTTCTTTTGTGGCATCAACAGAAAGAATCGTTGCAGATTCTCCAACTTTCAAATCATTTAGTGTCATATTATCTACTCAAGCATCATGGAACCTATGAAAGAAAACAAAACTTCCATAGCATTATCATTATATCCACCTTCTGGGATAATCAAATCTGCATAGGCCTTACTTGGCTCTATAAAATTATAGTGACCAGGTCTAACTACGTTCGTATATTGCTCAATAACAGATTCGACAGTTCTTCCTCTCTCTTTAACATCCCTCTTTAATCTTCTAATGAAGCGTATGTCTGGTGGAGTATCTACGTAGAGCTTTAAATCGAGCATCTCTCTTATTCTCTCATCATAGAAGACCATTAAGCCATCGATAATTATGATAGATGAAGGCTTTACAACAACATATTCATCTCTTCGCTTATGATGGACAAAATCATATTGAGGCATTTTACAGCACTTTCCATCCTTTAAATCCTTCAAATTAGATAGAAGCAAATCCATATCAAAAGCATCAGGATGGTCAAAATTGTAAGCAGTAATATTATGGTTATTAACAAATGTTGCTGACTTATAGTAATTGTCTTGCTCTATCAACACTGCATTCGGATAGCGCTCTTTGATTCTTTTTACAACAGTACTCTTACCTGAGCCAGAACCACCTGTAATACCAATAATCTTTACTTCCATTTTTTAAGCCTCTTTTATTTTTAATCTATACGACGTAACAGATTCATAGACAGTATTTTTATCAGTATATACTCCAGGGAAATCAGGCCTATTAGGAGTATTGGGGAATCGCCCAGTCTCTAGTGCTACGCCTTGGAAAGGCCTAAAGTCATCAGAAAGATACTCTCCTGTATAAATCTGTATTCCAGGCTCTGTGGTTTTACACCATATTTCAGCTTTGTTTCCTTTTAAGTGAATAACTGCTCCCTCATCAAGCACCCAAGTATTATCATATTTACCATCTCTTCTTGCACCGATAAGAGTTGGATGAGTAAAATCAAAAGGAGTATTCTCAACTGCAACTGGGTTATTTTCTTTAGGAATTAAAAGTGGGTCTACATCTACATATGAAGAAGCAGGAACTTCTAAAAGAGCATGTCTGCAGTCTCTATCATCAACAACAAAATATGCATGGTTAGTTAAACATACAGGACATTTTTTACTAGATAAACTCTTATAATAAAGAGTTAAGACGCCGTCAGAGGAAAGATGATATGTTATCTCACACTCCTTATCACCAGGCCATCCTCCCTCTTCTTCTCTTTTAATACCAAGGGTAACAGAATCTTCACCAAGAGCAAGAATAGACCAAATCTTATCGCCGTAATTTGCACTTCCAGAGTGAAGAGTATTCACGCCATTATCATTCTTATCGAGGTTGTATATCACCCCATCAAGTGTAAAAGAAGCATTCTTTACTCTATTAGCATAAGGGCCAACAACTTCTCCTATGTGTCCCTTTCCGTTTACGTACTCTTCTAGTGATTTATGTGCTAAAACAGCATTGTAGCTATCTGTACCAAAGTATAAAAGAGTAGCACCGCGTGTCATCACACTAACTTTATATTCACCAACAGTCACCGTGATAGTGTAAACTTCGCTATCTCCAACATGGCCATAAAGCGTCTTACTAATCATTTCTTTTCATCCTCCGTTTTTAAAACAGCAAGGAAAGCAGATTGTGGTATTTCAACATTACCAACCATCTTCATCCTCTTTTTTCCTTCCTTCTGCTTCTCTAATAGTTTCCTCTTACGTGAAATATCACCACCATAACACTTTGCTGTAACATCTTTTCTAAATGCATTTACAGTTTCACGTGCGATAATTGTGCCACCAATTGCAGCCTGAATAGCTATCTTGAATTGCTGACGAGGAATCTCTTTTTGTAATCGTTCAACTATCTGACGGCCTCTTAGCTGTGCATTTCCTCTAAAGACTAAACATGAAAGTGCATCTACAGGTTCACCATTAACAAGAATTTCCATTCTTACAAGATCTGTCTTTCTCTCGCCTATTACATTGTAGTCGAATGAGGCATAGCCACGAGATATACTCTTTAACCTATCATAGAAGTCGAAGAGTACTTCAGAGAGTGGCATCTCATATATGAGTTCAACACGTTTAGTATCAAGATAGTTCATCTGAGTCTGAACACCACGTTTTTCCAAGCATAGCGTAATAATTGGACCAACATATTCTGTAGGCGTAATAATATTAGCTTGTATATATGGTTCTTCAGCCCAATCAACTCTCATAGGATCAGGATATTCTAGAGGGTTATCTATATGGAGAACCTCTCCATCTTTCATATGTACTGTGTAGCGTACACTAGGAGAAGTAAATACAATAGAAAGGTCAAATTCACGTTCAATTCTTTCTTGAATTACCTCTAAATGAAGCATTCCTAAAAAGCCACACCTAAAGCCAAAGCCAAGAGCTGCAGAGTTGTCTTTTTCATACATTAAAGATGCATCATTAAGCTTTAATCTCTCAATTGCATCTTGCAGTTCTTCATAGTCATTGGAATCTACTGGATAGATAGATGAAAAGACTACAGGCTTAACTTCTTTAAAACCAGAAAGAGGTTCAAGAGCAGGATTAGCCTTCGCTGTTACTGTATCGCCAACACGAATATCAGATATAGTCTTAATTCCAGCAATAAAATAGCCAACATCCCCTGCTTCTAGTTTATCTTTTGGTACAAGAGATATCTGAAATAAACCTAAATCTTCAACTTTATATGTTGCATTTGAATGCATAAAGAGAATCTCGTCACCTACCTTTATTGTTCCAGAAAATATTCTTGCATGAACAATAACACCTCGATATGGGTCATAGTGTGAGTCGAAAATAAGGGCCTTTAGAGGGTCCTCGGTCTTTCCGCTAGGAGCAGGAATGTAATTAACAATGGCTTCATAAAGATTATCTACGCCTTCGCCTGTCTTTGCAGATACTTTGACAGTCATTGAACTATCTAGCCCCAAATCGTGGTCTATTTGATGTAAGCAAGAGTCAATGTCAGCTGAAGCCAAATCAATTTTGTTAATGACAGGAATGATTTCAAGGTTATGCTCCATCGCTAGATATAAATTTGCTAGCGTTTGAGCTTCAACGCCTTGAGTTGCATCAATTAAAAGCAAAGCTCCTTCACATGAGCTTATTGCCCTAGATACTTCATATGTAAAGTCAACATGGCCCGGAGTATCTACAAGATTAAGTTCGTACTCTTCACCATCTTTTGCTGTGTATGGAATAGTAACGGCTTGGCTTTTTATTGTGATTCCCCTTTCTCTTTCAATATCCATATTATCGAGAATCTGATTTTGTTGTGGACCACGAGACTGAACAAGTCTAGCCTTTTCAATAAAACGATCGGCAAGAGTACTCTTGCCATGATCGATATGTGCTATAATACAAAAGTTTCTTTTATGTGAAGTATCTACTGCCATATTCCTTACTTTAAATCAGTTATGTGTTCAACAGAAGCAAAGCCAAACATCTCTCTGATTTCCTTATCATCAAGAGTTTCTTTCTCAACAAGAGCCTCTGTAAGCTTATCAAGCTGATCACGATGCTCAGTAAGAATGCTCATAGTTTCATCCATGCAAGATGCTAGAATTGCACGCATTTCACTATCGATTTTCTTTGCCGTATCTTCTGAATAGTCTTTATGCTGTGTAATCTCACGACCTAGGAAGAGAGGCTCTCCCTCGTCTGAAAGATTTATAAAGCCAAGATCAGACATACCCCATTCTGTAACCATTCTATGAGCAAGATCTGTAGCTTGCTTAATATCGTTACTTGTTCCTGTTGTTGTCTCACCATATACAATCTTTTCAGCAGCGTAGCCACCCATACAAATCTTTATTCTATCAACAAGATAGCTCTTTTGAATTGTATACTGATCCTTTTCAGGTAAGCTCATTGTAATACCAAGTGCTTGGCCATGAGGAATAATTGTAACCTTATGTAATGGGTCAACATGCTTAAGGTAGTAATGAAGTAGAGTGTGTCCTGCCTCATGATAAGCCGTCGCTCTCTTTTCATCATCTGTCATAAATGCACTCTTCTTTGCAACACCAAGAATAATCTTGTCTCTAGCAGACTCAAAATCATCCATATCAACAATAGTCTGATTGTTTCTTGCTGCAAAGAGGGCTGCTTCGTTAACGAGGTTAGCCAAATCTGCACCACTTGTTCCAGGAGTTGCTCTAGCAATACGTGCTAAATCAACATCAGAGGCAAGCTGAACTTTCTTAGTATGTATTCGTAAAATATCTAATCTTTCTTGAACATCTGGAAGTGCGACAGTAACCTGACGGTCAAACCTTCCTGGACGCAAAAGAGCTGGGTCAAGAACATCAGGACGGTTAGTTGCTGCAAGAACAATAACCCCTGGTTCAGAAGAGAATCCATCCATCTCTACAAGAAGCTGGTTTAATGTTTGCTCTCTTTCGTCATGGCCACCACCAAGACCAGAACCACGTGAACGGCCTACAGCGTCAAGCTCATCAATAAATATAATACATGGAGCACTTTTTCTTGCATGTTCAAATAGATCTCTTACTCTTGCTGCTCCCATACCAACAAACATTTCGACAAAGTCTGATCCTGATGTATGCAAGAATGAAACGCCTGCTTCTCCTGCAACGGCACGAGCAAGAAGAGTCTTACCTGTTCCTGGAGGGCCTACGAGTAAACATCCCTTAGGGATTTTCGCACCAATCTTTGTAAACTTTTGAGGATCTTTCAAGAAATCAACAATTTCCTGAAGCTCGTACTTTGCTTCTTTTTGGCCCGCAACATCCTTAAATGTTGTCTTGTTGTCCTTCGCTTGATACTCTCTAGCAAGAGATTTGCCAAAGGAGCCCATCATCTTATTGCCACCCATCGCGCCTGTAGAACGCATCATGGAAACCATAAGAATAATGAATATAATCCAAGGAAGAAGTTCTAAGAGAACAAGCCAGAATGAGGTTGTCTCTGCGCTTCCAGAAACATTAACACCTTTGTTTAAGAGTGTATTAACGAGAGTAATATCTGAATAAGGTATGCGTGTAGAGTAGTAAGAACCATCAGTTGAGTAGTAATTAATTGTTGTTCCACCAACAATATCTGCAGATACGACCTTCTTGCTTTCAACAAGGGAGATAAACTCGCTGTATGTTGTTTTTGTAGCCTTAGCACTCTTTGAATCCTGGAAGAAAACAAAGAAGAAAGATAATGCAAGAACAATAAGAACAATTAACGCTATTCTGTTGTGAATAGAAGATTTGGAGTTTCCATTCTTAGGCCCCTTATTGGAGTTATCTTCACTTCCCCAATAGCGGAATTTATCATATACATTTTCTTTCTTTTCTTTATCTGAATTTGGTTTCTTTTCTTCATCCATTTTTGGAGAAGAATCTTCCTTTTTTCCTTCGTTTTCTTTTTCAGAAAGCTCAGCCTGCACTACGTCTGGCTTTTTCTCTTTATCTTCGTTGTCCATAAAATTCCTTTCTTAAGAAAATATAATATCTTTTATAGAGACTTCTCACAAGTAAGAGCCCTTTAGAGAAGTTAACCAAAAAAAGACAATTAGTTAACACATATAGATGTATTTTCTGTGGAATCAGATAACCTTCTTTTTATCTTCATCTTTCTTGTTTTTAACCTTTTTGAGGATAGTTAAAGCATCTTTTAGTGTTTTACGCATCTTTTCTATTTCTCTTATCTGCGCCTCGGTCTTTCCTTCATTGAAGTAAAGGGCTACATTGTCGCAAGACTGAAGCATCTGATTTAATCTTTTAATGATGCTTCTTAAATCAGGGTTATCTTCACTTTCATAGAGCATAACTTGTAGTGAAGAAGATGAGTCTTTTATTGTTAGCCTTATCTTCAAGAGAAGTCTTCTTGCTTTCTCTCTCTTAAAATTCTTCTTCTTTGAAAGAGACAAAAATAGAGCAAGATTTCTATCAATATCATTAAATCTTTTAAATGTTCTATTTAGAGAGTCCTTTGTTATCCCATAAAAGTGACATAAAAGATAGGTTATAATGTAAATAACTAGAGCTAGTACTACAGAAAAAAAGGAATTTAAAAAGCTATCACTTGATAAGAATTCAATCATTGTTTTTTCGCTCCTTCTCTATAGCTTAGTGTTATCTGAGGATAAGCCATCTCAATTCCTTCTCTTTCAAAGGCTTCAAGTCCTTTTTCATTTAAGAACCAAGTTAAATCCCAATAATCTTTTGAATTTACCCATACGCGGAGGAGCAAATCTATCTCACTATCTTTGAGCTCTTTAACGACAATCATTGGCTTTGGGTCTTTTAAAACTAGAGGAGAAGAACTAGCCAATTCAAGCAACACTCTCTTAGCCTTTTCGACATCTACGTCGTAATCGATTCCAAAGAGAGTATCTAATCTTCTTACCTTGTATTCAGAATAGTTTGTGATAGAAGAAGAAAAAACAACCTTGTTTGGGATTGTTATTGTTTTATTGTCTGGTGTAACAAGCACTGTATGTAAAAGCTTTATCTCTTTGACAGAGCCTGAATAGTCTCCAATATCTACATAGTCATTAACTTTGAAGAGCTTGCTTGTTACCATCATTATGCCATTGGCAACACCACCAATAATATCTTGAACGGCAAGGCCTATTGCAAGTGTGATTGCACTTAAAGCAGAAACAACACCATTAAGAGGAACATTCAACCTTCCAAGGCAAATAAAAAGTAGAGCTAAATATAGTAATATTTTTACTATTGTAGAAATAAAGTTAATAAGAGAAGCATCAATTGTGCTTCCTATTAATAGCTTTTCGACAATACGAATAATATTTCTTATAGTAAGTATACCTAAGAAAGCTATTATTATGGTCGAAGTATATAATAGACCATAGTTTTCAAAAAACAATTTAACGTTTTCCATTTCTGTCTTTACCGTCCCAATTCTATTCTGACGCACTCTCCATCTTTTCCAATTAAAGAAGAGCTAAGCCTATCTCTTTCACCTAAAAAAGAAGAAAAGAAAGCTAAGATTTTGCCCTCTTTCTCCATTACTATAGCATAAGGTAGTTTTTTCTCTTTGAGTAGCGAACTTATCTTTCTCTCACCATCTTTTAAGAGAATAACATCATCTTTTCTTGCTTTTCTGATTATGCTCTTTTCAGATATAGCTCTATCTATTTTTAAATCTAATAAACTTTTCTCTTTTGTAAATATTTTTAAAGAATATGGCAGTACTGTATCAGCAAAGTAAAAAGGAGATGAAAAATCATCAATCTTTTTATAAGCTTTTATTTTATCTTTTGAAAAATAAAAGACATATCGTTTGCTTTCGTATTTACTTCTACCATTCTTTATTCCTTCATCTATCTCTTTTAAGTGGCCTCTACTTATCCTGTTTTCTTCACCGAAAGCAGAAAAAATGGAGTAAAGTGTCTCTTCTTTTTGTAAAGGAGAAAGAATAAGATAATCTGAACGCAAGAAGGAAGCATAAAGGCTAGAGAGAGTAATAAACTTAACTTCTTCGTCATTAAGAGCAGAAACATTCTTTGCAATTTTTGAAATTATATCTTTCTCACTATCAGATAAAGAAGGAAGTATGAAAGATCTTATATAATTCCTTTTATAGTGCGTATCGCTATTAGTTGAGTCCAGACTCGGCTCAAGAGAAAGTGTTTTTATAGCCTCTTTTATCTCTTCCTTTTTGATATCTAAAAGTGGACGAACGAGCATACCGTCGCGCTCTCTAATACCACCCCATGCCCAAAAAGGAGAAAAAGAAAGCATTCTCATTAAGATAGTTTCAGCTTGGTCGTCCTGATGATGAGCTGTCAAAATGTAGCTAAAATTGTTTTCTCTAGCGTAGTTATATAGGATATTATATCGTTCTTTTCTCGCAGAAGCTTCAATACCACACTTATCAATCTTTGCTCTTCTTTCAATCACACCTCTTTCTATCGTTTTAATAGCAAGAGGGATGCCTAAGAGAGAGGCATTATATTTATTTCTTTCTATTTCTCTATTTAATTCTTCTTCGCCTCTAAGATTATGGTTTACATACAAAGCCTCCGCCCTATCAGAAAAGTAAAGCGAAAGCAAATACATTAAAAAAAGAGAATCTTCTCCACCAGAAAAAGCGAGAAGAAGCTTACCTTCCTGTGGAATCTTAGAGCGTAAACGAATTAACATCTCTGATAATTTCATCTATCTCTTTTCCTTCTATTATCTCAAGAATCTTTGGAGCTAGAAAGTCTAATGCTTCATTAAGCTTTATCTTTTCTTCGTCAGAAAAAGAAGAAAGCACATAGTCAGCAACACTCTCACCTTCCTTTGGATGGTCAATACCAACATAAACATGGATAAAGTCTTCACCCCATGCACTTATAATTGATTTCAAGCCATTGTGGCCTGCACTTCCGCCCTTCTTCTTTATCCTAATCTTTCCTACAGGAAGATCCATCTGGTCACATATAACAATTAGCCTATCGCCTTCTTTTAAAAGAGAGGTGGTAGCTAATCCAGAATTATTCATATATGTTAAGGGTTCTACCAAGGCAGTCTCTTTGTCGCAGAAATAGGCAATTTTATATGGATAAAAACAGCGCTTTCGGAGCTTTAAACCCTTAAGCGCTGCTATTCTATCTACGGTCATAAAACCGACATTATGCCTTGTTTCTTTGTACTCAGAACCTGGATTCCCGAGTCCAAGTATAAAGGTCATTATTTTGTTGCACTAGCATCAGCAGTAGCAGCATCAGCAGTTGCTGCAGCACCTGTTGTAACTTCTGGAGCAGCATTCTCATCTGTGCTTGGCTCAGCGATATCTTCTCTAACCATCTTAACAGAAGCAATTGTTACATCGCCATCTTCAAGAACCTTAATTGTTGACGGAATATCGAGATCTGAGATTCTGAATGTCTCATTAACATCAAGATTAGAAACATCTGCAACAAGCTTTTCTGGGAGGTTGCGTGGGAAACACTCGATTTCGATTTCGTGTGTAACCTGCTCAAGTACACCACCATTCTTAACACCAATTGGAGAGCCTTCGAGAACAACAGAAACCTTTGTTCTGAGAAGCTGACCAAATGTGACTTCGAAGAGGTCAACGTGCTGGATACAATTCTTTAAGAGGTTTTCCTGAACATCCTTAACGAATACATTCTTATCTTCTTCACCATTAATCTTAAGTGTAATAAGAGTTGTTTCAGTGAAGGTATTCTTCTTCATATTAAATTCTCTAGCATCTAGAGTTACATATACAGGAGCAACGCCCTTCTTTCCATAGATAACTGCTGGAATACGTCCGCTTCTTACTACTCTTCTAGATCCTGCAGAACCAAAATCACTTGTTCTTAATTCAGCTGAAAGTGTCTTTTCTTTAGCCATTTTTTTCTCCTTAACTCTCATGGGTTTTTAAATCCCATTACCATTTTTCTACGCCACAAGACGCTTTATAAGGGCGTGCGGAGTCGAACCGCAATATGGAGAATCAAAATCTCCTGCCTTAACCATTGGGCTACGCCCCTATGTAACAATGAAGAAAGATATCAGAAATATCGATTTCAGTCTACATTATCTTTTTACAACTTAAGAAATATTCACTTTTTGAGCAATAGGGCTCTTTGGAAAGTAAAAACCAAACGCTACCGCTACCACTAAGCGAAAGATAATCATCTTCTTCTATCGTGTTCTTTATTTCATCAAATATGCTCTTACCTTCTATGCGTTCGAAATCATTTGGAAACAAATTACGCTTAAGAGGATAAACAAGACTGGGTAAAGGTGTTGTAGTAAGATTACATTCGTCTAGTTTTCTATAAGCTTCTATTGTTGATACTCCACTTCCCTTTGCTCTGAAAAGTGAAACATATTTATACTCTTTGAGCCATTCTCTATCTTCAACTTTTTCCCCTATTCCACTTACGTATGCACATTTATAACCAGAAGTAAAGAATGGGACATCAGCGCCAACTAATTGAGAAAAACTTATCAGTTCTTCATTCGAAAAGTATTTAAAATAGTTATTAAGCGCAACTAAGACAGAAGCAGCATCACTGCTTCCTCCTCCTAGTCCCGCTTGCAGTGGAATATTCTTTTTGATTTCAATTTTAAGAGAAAATGTAAGCCCAGTTTTAAGAGAGAAAAGACGTGCACTCTTCTCCATTAAATCTTCTTTAATTCCTATATAACTTTCGTTTCCTTTTATTGATACGGAATATGGCCCATCTTCAATAGAGATTTTAAGCTCATCATAGAAAGGCAAAAGAAGAAAATATGACGAGATGAGATGATATCCATCTTCCCTTCTCCCCTCTATCTTTAAGCCTACATTTGCCTTTGCATAAGAGCGAACAGTTACTTCCATAGTCTTATTCTACAAAAAAGATTGAAGAAAGATAACATAAACTTAAAAGAGAAGGACATCTCATGTTATTTGGAATAGAAAAATACTTAAAGCGAGAATAGAATGGTTTAAGCTTATGACAGGTATTAAGGCCCTTATATTCGATAAAGATGGCACGCTATTTCCATATAACCTATGGAGAGAGCCCATTTATCGACTTTTATGTGAGAATCTCCCTTTATCAAAGCTAAATAAAAGAAGAAAAGAAGAGTGCCTTAACTCTTTTATGGCCCTTCTCTCTTTCTCTGAAGATGGCTCAATCGACACAAAATCATTCGTCTTTGATAGAAAAAAAAGACTTATTGCAATCGTTAAGCTAATAAAAATCACAATTAAATATAATCTTCCTCCATTTAAAACAATGAGTGGATTCTTAGAAATAAAGAACCGTTATAAATACTTCGACGGTTCTTCTTATAATTGGAAAACCACAATTGATACCCTCACTTTTTTAAAGAGTAAAGGAATCCTTCTTGCTCTTTTTTCTAATGATAAAATGGAATCTGTTGAAAAAATCGAAGAATATATTGGCTCCGATTTTTTTAGCTACATAATTACGGATGAGAGCAAGATTAAAAAGCCAAGCAAAAAAACATTCTCAGAAGCGGAAAGAGAGTTAAAAAATCCTAGATCTAGCATGGTCTTTATTTCTGACACACCCGAAGATTTAATAATGGCAAGAAAAGCTAAAGTTAAGGCTATCGCAATTGAAGGAACCTTTTCAAAGAAAGAATTAAAGCCTTATGCAGATATTATAATCTCATCACTTGAAGAGCTTAGAGGCATAATTAACTTACAGTAGTTATCGGCAATATTTTTAGATATAATCAACATATTAATTGCCGATAATTAGGAAAATAAAATGGAATTTATCTCGGTAAAAGAAGCATCGAAAAAATGGAACATCTCTGAGCGTAGTGTAAGAAATTACTGTGAAAATAATCGTATTGATAAGGCTTTTTTAAAAGGAAAAACTTGGTATATACCATCAAATGCTTTAAAACCATCAAGAAGAGGAACAAGCATCCTTCTAGAAGTATTAAAAGACGAAAAAGGAAAAAAGTATGCAGGAGGCATTTATCATAAAACTCAGATAGAACTTACATACAATTTGTATACAACACGATTAAACGAGACCTAAGCCACGATTAAATGGAAACGACACCACGATTAAGGGGAGAAGCGATTTCTGGCATAAAATATAAAGAAGATAAAAACCAATAACCTCCTTTAAAATAGGGAAATCTTATTTTAAGGAGGTCTATAATGATAGACTACAGAAAGATGATGTTACTCTATGAAAGAGGTACATCAAAGAACAATCTTGCAACAATATTTAATTGCAAGTGGGAGACAATTAATCGGGCAATAACTCGAATTAAAGAGAAATGGGGTGAAGGAGAATCCATTCCTAAAGAACTCAGTAATGAAGAAATAAAAGAAGAGATTCTAAATCAAACAAGGAATGCTAACATAGACTTCTTACAACCAGATTTTGATTCACTAAGCAAAAAAGATCTGAAAAAGATGAACAGTGAGCTTTGGTTATCTTATTGTCAAAAAGCAAGAGAACAAGGGAAAAAAGCCTATCAACCATCAAAGTTCAATGAACTTCTTGGTTTATACAAACAAAAGCAAGATATTTGCTATACACAAATTCACGAACCAGGGATGGAATGTCAGGTTGATTGGACTGGGGACTATGGTCATTTTATGGATGATAGCACAGGAGAATGGGTAGAAGTACATGTTCTAGTTATTACACTTCCATATAGTGGGTATTTTTATGCTGAGGGGTTTCTAGATGAAAAGATGAATTCTTTCCTTGAAGGGCATAAACATGCATTTGAGTTTTTTGGTGGAGTTACAACACTAACTATTCCAGATAATTGTGCCACAGCAGTAGATAGGAAGACAGGAGTTCTAAATACAGAATACACGTCATTTCTTGATTACTATGGAACATTACCAAAACCTACACGAGTAAAAAGACCAAAAGATAAAGGCTCAGTTGAAGCACACGTTAAGGTGGTAGAGAAAACCATTCTGCCAATACTAGATAAGTTGCCTATTCTATCATTAGACGAATACAATCGGTTCTTACTTGATAAAGTAAAAGAAAAGAATGCAACTAATCAATCTAAAAAAGAAGGAAGTCGCCTTAGCATCTATTTAGACGAAGAAAAGCAAAGACTGCAGCCACTTCCCGAAAAGCCCTTTCATAAAATAATCGAAAAAGAAGCTACAGTCTCACGAGATTTTCATCTACAGTATTGTAACGCCTTTTATAGTGTTCCTGTTAACTACATAGGTCAAAAAGTTGTAGTAAGAGATGATAGCAACACTATTAAGATATATTCTAGTAAGGATGTTCTTATTGCAGAACATAAAAAAGCTACTAGAAAATGGCAACGATGTACAAATGAAAAACATATACCTAGTGGTCATTCAAGCAACAATGAGTATTCATTGGATTATTTTCTTAATCAAGCAGATAAGTTTGGACCAAACATGGTATTACTTTTCCAATCTATAGCTAGAGATTTTGCTTTCCCTGTTCAGTCCTTTAGAACTCTGAATGCAATTTTAATTAGAGCTCATAAAAACAATGATATTAAGGCAGTAGAAGATGCAGCTGAAAAGTGCTATTACAATGCAATTCATTCTATAAAAGGCTTCTCTACAGTGCTTTCAGCAATAACTGCAAGAGAGACAACAGTAGAAGAAAAACTTAATCTTAATTCTCTCTATTGTACTCGATACAAGGAGGATCAAGATGAAGAATAGTAGCACAAGCAATTATACAGAACTATTGAGTACACTTGATAGACTTGGTTTGACTGTTACGATAACGAGCAAAGATAAAGATTCTAATCCTATAGCTGTTATTAATGATGAACTAAATAAAATTGCTCAAGAACGAGAATCTCTAATCTTTGACAATCGCTTCAGACTTTCAAGAATTCCTAGGCCGACATTCATTAGAGACTTTTATAATAGTCCAGAGAGAAACATAGATCCTACACTTTTAAAAGATATTCTATCTTTATCTTTCATGAATAATGATAGGAGGGAAAACATTGTACTTTGGGGCAGCGCTGGTACTGGTAAAACGTGGATAGCGGAGCTTGTTACTACAGAAGCTTGTAAGAAAAATAAAAGGACAAGATGGGTAAATTTCCCTAGCATGTACAGAGAACTAGAAAATCTTAAAAAGAGCAATAGCACTAAGTTTGAAACAAGGCTTACCTACTATAGTAAATTTGATCTTTTGTGTATTGATGAGTTTCTTAATTATAGCTTAAACGATCCTTTTCTTATGCAAGAACTATTCGACAGAATTAGCCTTATGAAGAGGTGTTCTCTAATAATTTGCACTCAGATTAACCCTTGCGATTGGGTCAAAGTATTCAGTGTTTCGGGTATTGGTGAATCTTCTCGTGGTCGAATATTAGAGCACTGTAAAAACATACACCTTCAAGGTCCTGACCTAAGAATGGTTGGAAAAATTTAGCGAATTAGGGGGCTCATTGAGCCCCTATAGTTCATTAATTGTTTTAGATAAATTCTTCTCCCCTTAATCGTGATGACGTCTCCCTTTAATCGTGGTTTCATCTCCTATTAATTGTGTTGTGTACACAATTCCAATCATATTGAAGGAAGCAAGCTAACACATGAAGAAACACGCTATATTTATGAGACAAACACGATAGGAATTGGCAATAAGGCTATCAGTGTTAACGACATAATTGAGACTGTTAATCACTTTAGGTGCATTGATTACATAATTGATAGTGCAGAAAAAAAGCTATCTGAAACGATGATAAAAGAGATTCATAGAATCTTAAAAAGTAGCTCTGTAGACCAATACAAATACTCTTTTAAAGTTGGTGAATACAAAACTTATCCAAATGAGGTGGGAGGAAGAGAAACAACACTCCCTAGCGATGTTGGATATAAGATGAAAGAGCTTTTATTGTCTTACAATTCAAAGAAGAAAATAACTCTTTTTGATATCATAGACTTCCATGTAGAATTTGAGAGAATCCATCCATTTCAAGATGGCAACGGCAGAGTCGGAAGACTAATCATGTTTAAAGAATGCTTAAGGAACAACATTACTCCCTTCATAATAACAGACGAAGATAAAACCAATTATTATCGTGGCATCAATGAATGGGGAAAGATAAATGAATACCTTTTGGATACTATTCTAACAGCACAAGATATTTACAAAAGCTACCTAAATTATTTTCAAATTCCATTAAAATAAAAGTGCCCTCTTTTTTAGAAGGCACTCAATGTAATACATGGGTCTCTATTTAATGAGAACTCTCATAAACTTCTTCTTTCCAGCTTTGAGGATAAAGACTCCATTCTTGCTATCGTCATAGCTAAATGTTTTCTTAATATCACTAACCTTTTCACCATTAACTTCAGCTCCGCCCTGGGTAACAAGGCGTCTTGCGTCTCCGTTAGACTGTGTTAAGCCACTCTTTGTAAAGAGATCCAATACTCCAATACCATTATCAAAGAGGCTCTTTTCTAACTCAACAGTTGGAAGATTATCATTATTTTCAAGTGAAGCTGAACTAAATAGATGAGTTGCAGCATCTTTAGCTTTCTCTGCTTTTTCCTCTCCATGAATAATTTTTGTTACTTCATAAGCGAGCTTTGCTTTAGCATCATTAATGTTTCTCTTTTCGTCTGCATACTCAGCAACTTCATCAAGATCCATAAATGTGAAAAGCTTCATGAACTTTATTGTGTCTG
Organism: Candidatus Ornithospirochaeta sp.; assembly: GCA_050874025.1. GTDB lineage: Bacteria > Spirochaetota > Spirochaetia > Sphaerochaetales > Sphaerochaetaceae > Ornithospirochaeta. Next base: position 839 of record JBNMJW010000015.1, on the reverse strand, counting down.
CATCACTTACGTTTCTCCAATACTGGTAGAAGTCATATGGAGAGTAGAGATTTTTATCCAAAAATACTGCGCCCTTCTCACTCTTACCCATCTTCTTACCATCAGCACGCATGATAAGATTAAATGTTAAACCAAAACACTCAGGGCCACCCATTCTCTGAATAAGATCAATACCTGCAACAATGTTTCCCCATTGGTCAGCACCACCAATCTGAAGACGTGTGCCATACTTCTCATTGAGCTTATGAAAGTCATAAGACTGCAATAACTGGTAGTTGAACTCTATAAATGATAAGCCTCTCTCTAGGCGTTGCTTTACGCCTTCAAAAGTTAGCATTCTATTAACTGAAAAGTACTTACCGACATCTCTAAGGAATGAGATGTAATTTAAATCAACAAGCCAATCAGCATTGTTAGCAATAACAGCTTTTCCATAACCCTCAGGAGGATTCTCTGAAAAATCTACAACCTTTGCGAGTTGAGATGCAATGTTCTTTGCATTCTTCTCAATCTCTTCAACAGGAAGAATCTTTCTCATCTCAGTCTTTCCTGAAGGGTCTCCAATAAGACCTGTTCCACCACCAACTAAGGCAACTGGCTTATGGCCAAATTGCTGCAAGTGGTGCATAGCAAAGAATGGGACAATATGACCAACATGGAGAGATGGTCCTGTTGGGTCTGTTCCACAGTAGAAAGAGACACTTTCTTTATCCATCAAGTCACTCAGACCATCAAGATTAGTGCAATCTTTTACAAAACCTCTATCGAAGAGGACTTGGAGCGCTTTGTTCATACTCTCTTGTACTCCTTCATCTTGTCTTTAATGAACGCTACTAGAC
>JBNMJW010000014.1:0-22916 GCA_050874025.1 Candidatus Ornithospirochaeta sp. | reverse complement strand
CTTACCTGTTTATATAAGCCTTCGCCTTCGCTCTTTGTCTCTACACCTTCGTAATCATTTAAAGCCGTATGAACAAGTCTTCTTTCAAAAGGATTCATTGGGTCAAGAAGTCTGCTTCTGCCACTTCTCTTTACAATTTCAGCAACCTTATATGCATTTCTAATAATCTGTTCCTCATGTCTCATTCTATAGTTTTCACTATCGATAACAATCTTAATATCTGGATCAAGATTACCAGCATATACATTAACAATTAACTGAATAGCATCTAGGTTTTTACCTTTTCTACCAATGATATAAGAAGAATCGTTTGATTCAATATCAATACCAACCTTATTCTCTCTCCTATACTGAATAGAGGCCTTTCCGTCATAACCCATCTTTTCAATTAAAGTATTAACGAAATCTATTACCTTTCTTTCTGTATCATTCTCAGCATCAAGGTTCTTTCCTTCCACCTCTTCTCTTTCATTCTCTTTGCTTTCGTCTCTATCATCATCTTCTCCATAATAGACACGAATTTTACATTGAGGCTTTTTAAATAAACCTTTCTTTACTGTCTCGATAACCTCTACATCAAAGTCTTCGCCATTTAGGTTTAACTCTTCAATAGCTTTATTTCTTGCTTCTTCTTCAGTTCTACCTTCAAAATCTTTATACATTTATATTGCCCCTTAATTATCTTTTATTTTTCTTAGCAGCTTTCTTTTGTGCTTTTTGTGCATCTTTTTCTGCTATTTCCTCTTTATATCCAGCTACCTTTTTCTTGTTGGTAATAACTTGCTGAATAATTGAAAGAGCATTTGACATTGTCCAATAAACAAGTAGTCCTGATGGAGCATTGTAAAGCACAAAGAAGAAGATAATTGACATACCATATGTCATGAACCATGTCATACCTTTGCTTCCAGAAGAAGAACTTGTAGTACTCTGAGTAATCTTCATTGAAAGGATCATAGATACTGTATAAATAATTGGTAATAAATGTATCTGTGCTCCTAAGAGAGGAAGATTAAATGGAAGAGTAAAGATTGTCTCCGGTATAGATAAGTCTGGAATCCAACCAGGAATAAACATAGCACCTCTTAGAGAGAAATCTTTATTCAAAAGTCCATATAGACCGATGAAAATTGGGAACTGTATAAGCATTGGTATACAAGAACCCATTGGATTAATTCCCTCTTCTTTATATAACTTTGCAACTGCTGCGTTCTGTGCTTGTGGATCGTCCTTATATTTCTCCTGAATCTCTTGCATCTTTGGTTGCAATGCACTCATCTTTGCTGTAGATTCTGTTCCCTTCTTTGAAATTGGGATAAGAATAAGCTTAACTAAAATAGTAAGAAGAATAATTGCAACACCGTAGTTAGGAATTAAGAAATAGAAGAGTTCAAGGGCATATTTCAATATCTTTTCAAGCCAACTTAACCAAGATACATCTAAAGCCTTCTTTAAATTATGATTCTCAAGACCAAATATATTGTTATTAGCTTTATCATAAATACCTAATGTTGAAGAAAGCTGTGGTCCACAATAGAAAGAGAACACATCTGTAGTCTTATTAACAGAAGAAGACTGACGTGTCATGTAAATAATATTCTTCTGCGGAATAGTTGTTCCTGCTTCTTGAACAGCTTCGCTCTTGTTTATAATTCCTTTTGTTTCAGGGATAAGTAAATAAGCAAAATACTTACCAACAACACCTACCCAATCCATCTCATCATATGATGTGAAGGATCCAGAATTAACAGTCTTTCTATTATTCTTATTTGAAAGCTTGTAGTAGACTCTTCTGTAGTCATAATTTCCATTAAGAGATTCAAACTCAGGTCCAACTTGAGATCCTACAGACAATGTATACATCGCATTATTTAGCGAAACAGGTATAACTGAGCCATCTTCTGTATAAATAGAAACCGCAAGCTGAATCATGTACTCATCATTTTCTGGAACAGCATATTTCTTTTCAATTGTAAATAGCTTTCCTGTTGCTGTTTCCTTGTAAGAACGAGTAAATGTAACCTGAGTAATCTTGTCTGACTTGCCAGCTATGCTCTTTTCTTCGATTGAATATGCAAATAAATCGTCAATAGCTGAAGTCTTATCATCTCCCCAGTACATCATGAATGATGAATCATCATCTTCTTCTTTTATGACAAGATTGACATCATTCTTCTCATCATGAACAGAATCAATAGTACCACCTTTAGGATCAAAGGTTATAGCTAGTGAAGGCGTAGTAACAGTAAACTTATTGCTATCTGTTACACTACCTTGCGCTTCGTATGATTCTGGATTATTTAGGTAAATAATATCGTCGGTGGTTTCTACCGTCGTAGTAGTATCTACTACATCTTGATTGTTTGACATAAGGCTCTGTTGAAATGTCATACCAATAGTAATGACAATTACACAAAGTATAATTGCAATGATAGTATTCCTATCCATTTCTTCTCCTAAATGGATCTATTCTCAGTGCCTGGAAAGATGGAATAGGAACTCTGCTGATGAGGAAAAAAGGAACTATTTCCCGTTAAACCTGTCTAACAACTCTGTAAAGTTAGACTCAAGCAAGGAAAAACTGGAAACCTTCCCAGGATATACAATGAGGACATAGTCCTTAGTAATTTCTGTTGTTTTGTCTTGGTAAGCATGTCTCTTTTGATAATTTCGAAAAATCTCTTTGGCTCTTCGCCTTAAAAGATTCCTGTCTACTGCTCTTCCATAGTGCTTTGCAGGAATGACAATAATTCTATCAAAACCTAGACTATTATCTATACCAATTAATCGCATTCCAAGACACGAATAAGTTTTTCCTGCCTTAAAAATGCGATCAATATCATCTTTTTTTCTTATAATTTCTATCTTAGAAAGGCTTCTTCTCATCACTTACAGTGAGGCTGTATCTACCTTTAGCTCTTCTTCTAGCTAATACTTTGCGGCCACCTTTTGTTGCCATTCTTGCGCGGAATCCAAACTTTCTTGTTCTCTTAGTCTTACTTGGCTGGTAAGTTCTGATACCTTTAGTGCTCATGCTCTAACTCCAATTTTTTAACGCTTCTCAGCGATGAATTTTCTTTATATATCGACACTCGTCGTCAATTTTAAGATTCTATCAATCCATGGCTATGTAGTCAATAACCAATAAATAGTTACAGTGCAAATGAAAACAAAGTTTTATTTATCGCCATCTTTTTTGCATAGAGCCAAAAAATCCTTATAGCCACCTGGAGTACTATTTGGAATCTCAATTGCTCCTACACACTTTTTATAGAACTTTACAGGACCCACACAACCTATTGCAGCATAGATATATCCCATATCTCTTAAGCCCTCTAAAGCTTTTACCAATAATAGCTTTCCAATCTTTTTTCCTTGATACTCATCAAGAACACGAGTTGGACCAAAGAAAGAACGAAAAGTAGCCTCATAGCAAGCATATCCTATGATTTTATCATAATATGTTGCTATATAGAGTGTCACAGGCTGATGAGAAAAACAGACGGTAGCCTCGCCTTTAGCTGAGAGACCTGAGTTTTTTTCTATAAACTCTAATACTCTATACATATCTGGAGTCATAGCTCTTCTTATAACAATGTTTTCCTCTTTTAGTTTCTCTTCAATCTCTGCCACATTTGGCAAATTTAATAGATTTACAAGCATATCCATAGACTATTTCCTCAAAGAAAAAGGTACTCTTGCACTAGAAGGCAAGTTCTCTTTTATAGACTTAATAAACCATGCCATTGATTGAACAGAGTATTCATAGATGGCAATTGCGTTTGCACTCTCAGGTACTTCTTCCAAGTCATAAGGATTGCGTAATGCAACAACAGTTAGTTCTCTTTTTAACTTTGCAATTTCTTTAACTAGATCTATCTGTCCTCTTTTTGAAAGAGCATTGTACGTTCCAATAACAATCTTTTTATAGTTCTTTGCTTCTTCAACAATTTTTGCTATCTCTTCTTTGTCTGGATCAACAGAGATATCTAATCCACTAGAAGAAAATGCTTTTGCCATAGTAGAAGCAAAACTAACCTCTTTATCCTCAGGATTCATTATTGCTGTAACAACAAAAGGATGAGGAGCTATAAATATTGTGTCAGGACCAAATGATAGAGAACTCTTAACTCTATATTTAGTAATTGTTTTTTCACCAATTCTGTTAATTTCTTTCTTACTTTGCTCTATATCAATTGAATCTGTATAACTATTTAACTTTGAAAAGTACTCATCCTTTATTCGTTTAATTCTATTAAATGATTCATCTTGTTTTTCTTGCCAATTCTCATCTTCCATTACTCTCTTCATTGAAGCAACTGCTGTCTCAATAGTGTGTGATATGCAAGCAATATCAATACCAGATAAAAGAGCCTTTCTTGCTCCCTCTTCTGTTGTGTAATGGTCTTTTATTGCACCCATTTCCAAGCAATCTGTCACTACAAGTCCATCAAAATTAAGCTTATTTCTTAATATACCTCTAATAATCTTTTCACTCATTGTTGCTGGATAATTAGAAGGATCTATTTTAGGAAAAAGAATATGTGTAGTCATGATTGCTGGACATGATAGCTTAATTGCATTTATATATGGCTTGAGCTCCGTTTGGAATATCTCTTCTTCAGTTTTATAACACACAGGAAGTCCAATATGAGAATCCACAGCTACATCGCCATGTCCAGGAAAGTGCTTGCAGCAAGAGAAGACGCCTCCCCTCTTTAATCCATGAAGCATTGAAGTTGAGTACTTTATTACATCGTCTGCACTTTCACCATAACTTCTAACACCCAAAATTGATTTTTCTCTTGCAGTATTAATATCTACAACTGGAGCTATGTTAAAGTTTACTCCGCTATTACGGAGTTCTGTTGCTGTAATATAACCACACTCTTCTATGTCATCTGTATTGTCATTACTAGCAAGGGCCATAGCTCCTGGAATAATGGCATAATCATTTGATAAACGTGAAACCATTCCTCCTTCCTGATCTATCATTATAAAAGGATGGAGAGAGGTATTTTCATAGATAAATTTATCTAGAAATGCAGTTAATTTTTCTAGTTGTTCTTTTGACTCTACATTACGCTTAAATAGGATGATATTTCCTATTTTCATTTCCTTTATTATAGATAATGTCTTCTCATCTGGAAACAAACCAGGAAAACCAACAACAAAACGCTGACCAAGTTTTACTAAAGAATCCATACTTAATACCTCCAAAATTCTTTTGCTCTAAAAGCAAACTTCTCTTCGCTTTCTTTAAGCATCTCCCAATTATTCTTTTTTATCTCTCTTATTGTCTCTATTGACTTAAAATCTATACCTAAAAGCGTATTCATTTTAGCCCCAGGTAAACCACCTTGACGAGGTAAAAATGAAAGCTTATCTCCATAAAGAGAATCTACTGTCAAAAGAAAAGAGAGAGCACTTCTTATTCCATTAAATTCTCTCCTATTTGTTACTATTGCTTCAACTCCTGAACAAACTTCTCCACTATATTTTGAAAAAGAAGGAATAAATGAATATGGTGCAAAAACAATACCTGGAAGTGAAAGCTTATTAAGTTCTCTCGCTAATTTCCATTCGTCAATAAAAGGAGCTCCCATAAAGGAAAACGGACTAGTTGTCCCTCTTCCTTCAGATATGTTAGTCGCTTCAAGTAAGCAAAATCCTGTATATAAAACAACATTATTAATTGAAGAAAGAGCTGGAGATGGGCTAACCCAATTAGGACTATATTCATCAAAATAAAGATCTGCTTTGTAATTTAATAAAGGAATAACAGTAAGAGAGACATCTAACTTTTCCTCTTCTTTTATCATTGTTATTGTTTCGCCTATTGTCATTCCATAGCGAAGTGCAAGTGGATAAATGCCAACAAAACTCTTATATTTTTCATCAAGAACAAAGCCTTCAACAGAACGTGTTATAGGGTTTGGTCTATCTAATACAATTAACTCTTTTCCTTCCTTTGATGCGAAATGCATTAAATTATATAGACTAGAGAGATATGTATAGCATCTCATTGAAACATCTTGCACATCATATACTATTGCATCGATATTCTCTAATTTCTCTTTAATTACATTTTCATCATTATTTCCATAGAGTGAAATTACTTTAAGGCCTGTTTCTCTGTCTATTTCATCTTCAAATTCTTCTCCCGCTGCTTTTGCTCCACTCTTTCCATGCTCTGGCGCAAGAAGAATACGTAAATCAAAACTTTTTTTTATTATCGAACTTGTTGTTTCTAATTCTGAATTAAGAGAAGCAGAAGAGACCATAAGAGCTAATCTTTTTCCTTTTAGTGAAGAAGAGAGAAGCTTAGAGTTATCAACAGCAAGAATCATAAGACAACCTTTCCCATTACAACGGGCTCGTTAGCACCTGTAGAGCGAGGAGCATTATTAGGAATATTATTAAGCCTTTCGTTTGCAAGAATAGCAAAAGCTATCGCTTCTTTTGCATCTGAAAACTCATTTTTTTCAGAGAGTATTCCTGTCCTTTTGTTTAGCTCTTCCATCATTGTAGAATTAGAAGCACCACCTCCCCCAACAAGAATTTTATCAGGTTTAAAAGGGAAGAAACTATTTATAGCAATATTAACACACTCAGCAGTCAAGGCAGTAACTGTCCTAAGAATATCCTCTTTACTTATGTTTTCAGCCATTTTTAATAGCCTATTAATGTATTTTTCTCCATAATATTCACGTCCAGTTGTTTTTGGAGGCTCTTTTTTTAAATAAGGATCATTTAGTAAAAAAGAAAGAAGTTTATCATTAACTCGTCCCTTTTTTGCCCAATCTCCATTTTTATCATAACGCATAGAAAAAGAAGAAAATCGAGAAACGAGATTATCTAAAACCATATTTCCTGGCCCAGTATCAAAGGCGATAACATCAGACAAATCAAAGTCTTTTCCTATCAGCGTTATATTTGCTATACCTCCAATATTTAATAATCCATAATTAACATTTTTATGACCATATAAAATATATTCAGTATAAGGAACAAGTGGTGCGCCCTGTCCTCCGTGAGCAAGATCACTTACACGAAAATCAGAAACAACTGGGCATCCAAGATATGATGAGACAACAGCACTCTCACCCAACTGAAAAGTAGAACGTACTGTATGACCAACATAATTAACGCTATTTGGCTCATGATAGAACGTATGGCCATGAGAACCAACAAATGCAATGTCTTTTTTATTTATTCCACTCTTATCTAGAAGAATTGAGCATGCTTTTTTCATCTCCTCTCCTAGTGCAAAATTCATTCTAGATAGGTCTCTTGAACCACCTTCATTTCCTTTAGCAAGTCGTAAGAGTTCATTTCTAAAGTCTTCTCTATACTCGATAGAAACAAAGTCTACTAGCTCTACAACAGTATTTATAGAACATCCACTAATAGAGACAAGAGCAGCATCCATTCCATCTGCTGAAGTTCCACTCATTAAGCCAATGGCATACTTTTTTTCCATATCTATTTTCCAAAGAAAAATGAGAATGCTCTTAGTAAACTATCATTCCAAAAACGCCAAGAATGATTTCCTATAGCATAATATTGTTCGCATTCTATTTCTAAATTCTTTAAATAATTACCGAGTTTCTTGTTTTGACTATATAACTTATCTTCAGTTCCACATGAAAAGAAAAGTTTTGGACATTTTTTTGCATTTTTAAATAGATAATACAAATCATCCTCATCCTTTACTTTTTCCCTTATAGCTTTACTCTCTTTTGTATTGTGTTCAATAAACCATTCTTTTATATCGCAAACAGATGAAAATGCACCACACCCATTGAAGAAATTAGGTCTTAAAAGTGCACATTTCATAGCACCATAACCACCCATAGAGAGTCCCATTACATACCACTTTCCAGAAAAACGGAATGTCTTATTTATCCAAGACGGAAGCTCATCTATTATGTAATCAAGATAATTAAGCCCATAATCCATATTCATATAAAAAGAACGCTGTACTTCTGGTATGACAAGAATAACGCCATATTCCCTAGCATATTGCTCACAACTAGTATAACGAGTCCAACCAGAAGCATTATCACTTAATCCATGAAGAAGCATAACTATTGGTGCTTTTTCTAAATCTACATTATCAGGAACAGTAACAATTATATCCGTCGCCATATCTAATACAGATGAAAAATAATCAATTCTAAAATATGACATTATTAACCTTTTACTGATCCAACAGTTAATCCTTTTACAAAGTACTTTTGTAAAAATGGATATAAAATAATAATAGGAAGTGTGCTTGTTATAATAACGGCACTCTTAATAGAAATAGAAAGAGAAGCAGTATCTGTAGAAGCAGATGAACTATCTCCAACAACCATCGTTCCATTTACAATGTTTCTTAAGAATAACATTACTGGGTATTGCTTACTATTTAGATAGATAAGGCTGTTAAACCAATCATTCCAGAAAAATACTGCATAATAGAGCCCTATTGTTGCTATAGCAGCAGTCGAAAGTGGCAAAATGATTTGAGGAAGCATTCTAAAATAATCAATTCCATCTATTAGCGCTGCTTCTTCAATTTCTGATGGTAACCCTCTAAAAAAGTTCATTAGGATAATTAGGTTAAATTGATTGATAGCAAAAGGAATAAGAATAGCAAATCTTGTTCCCGTAAGATGAAGCGATGATATAAGAAGATAGTTAGGAATCATTCCTCCAGCAAAGAACATAGAGAAAACCACCATCTTCCTTAGAATTCCATTAGCTTTCAAATATGACTTAGATAATGGATAAGCAAAGCATATAGTCATTATTAAGGCTATCAACGTACCAAAAATTGTATATATAAAGGTATTTAAATATGCTCTAAAGAAATTTGGGTACTTAAAGATTTGTTTATATGCTTCAAAATTCAAACCTACAGGCCATAAAGCTACTTTATTATTAATAATTGCTTTTGGACTAGATAGTGATAAAGCTAGCATATAGATAAAAGGAACGATGCAGATTAATAAAGTAAAAATCATCGTAACCCAAACTATAATATTGAATATTCTTCCTCCTGCCGAGGTGTCTTTAACTCTTGCCATTATTCTTATCCCTAATAAATTCCATCTCCAGTAAGGCTGCGACTTAATGCATTTGAAGATGAGACTAGAATTAAGCCAATGATTCCTGAAAATAATCCGATAGCTGTTGCATAGCTATAATTTTGGTTTGTTAGACCAACTCTATATACAAGTGTATCTATAATGTCACTCACGCCTGAATTAGTAGGAGTATACATTAATAATACCTTTTCAAATCCTAATGATAATAATCTTCCAACTTCAAGAATAAGCATTACCATAATTGTTGGAAGAATAGATGGTATAGTTACATAAAAAATCTGTTTAAACTTCGATGCACCATCTATTTCTGCTGCTTCATATAAATCGTCATTAATACTTGTTATAGAAGCTAAATATATAATTGCTGTCCAACCTGTAAACTGCCAAGCATTAGATAAAACATAAAGCATTCTAAAATACTTTGGTTCATTCATGAAATAGATAGGTTTTCCACCAAAATTAACTATTATTCTGTTGAGAATACCAGAAGATGGAGAGAGTATTTCACTCATTATTGCTATGACGACAACTGTAGATATAAAGCGTGGCATATAGCTAACAGTTTGAACTACTTTCTTTGTTTTTTTGGGTTTAAATTCGTTAAGTAAAATTGCAAATATAATTGGGAGTGGAAATGTTATTACAATATTTGTAATTGATAGAACTATTGTATTTTTAAATGCATTCCAAAAAGCAGGATCCTTCATAAACATTTTAAAATATCTTAATCCAACCCATTCAGTACCAAAAATTCCCTTTCCAGGACGATAACGACGGAAAGCTAAAACATTACCAATTAGTGGAACGTATTTAAAAACTATGAAATAAATTACAGGAACAACCATCAAAACATAAAGCTGCCAATATTTTTGGATATGCTTTCTTTTTAATGAAGGATTCTTTTCTATTTTTGTATTGTTTTTTCCCATATCAAACCATAAAACGGAAGGGATAAGCTCCCTTCCGTATAAATATCACTTCTAGCGATTATAAGTTATCATTGTAAAGCTGGCAGAGCTTATCAATCTGAAGAGCCTTCATCTCATTTACGTATGTATTCCAATCTGTATCAAGACTCTTTCTTCCTGTTAGGAAAGCATCCATCCAAACTTCTAGCTTATCTGCTAATGGTGTAACAAGCATTGATGCTTCTTCTGCTGTAATATCATCAAACTTAGGTGTAGGTGGTATATACTGAATTACATCGCCCATCTCTTCAACAGCTTTGTTAATATTAGCATAGTTTTCATCGTACTTTGTCATTTCACGTGAGTTAATCCATACAAGCTGTGTTACATCTGAACCACAACCATACTGAAGCTGCATATACTTATAGATTCCTTCACTAGCATTCTTAATTTCATCAGAATACTCAATCTTTCCATCTTTCATTGTATATGTAACACCTTCTACACCAATACACCAAATCTTAGAATTTTCTTCAGAGAAGAACATCTCATCAACTGCTCTAACAAGTTGTTCAAAATCTGCTCTTTCAGCTGTCTTTGCAGGGAACATGATTCCAGATCCTAATCTATCCTTCTGCTGATGATGTGCACCCTTTGGACCTGCAAGAGCTGGATACATCTGGAGCTTAAAGCCTTCAATTTCACTAGCTGCTTCTACACCACCAATCTGATCGTAGTAAGCCCAAGTTGCCATAGAAGAACCTGTTGCCATCTTTCTTGACCATGTTCCACCATCGATTGGGTCTGCCATTTCTGGATCTAATAAACCTTCTGCATAAAGCTTAGAGAAGAATTGGAAGTAAGACTTCATCTCTTCAGAGATAGCTGCTGGGAAGAATTCTTTCTTTTCATAATCCCAAGATAAAACTTTTGATCCACCTGCTCCATTCTTTCCAATAGAAAGACCAAATGAAGGCATTGTCATTCTATAGAGAACTCTTGGTCCTGCAAGGATAGTTAATGGGTATGATTCTGGATAATCAGCCTTATAAGCTTTTAATATTTCATATAAATCATCAAATGTCTTAGGAGCTTCAAAGCCTTTCTTTTCTAGATAGTCTTGTCTTAAAATTAAACCGCCATCATAGAATGGAACGTCTGTAATAGATGGAAGATAGTAATACTTGCCATCAGCAAGACGTTTTTTGTCTAATTCATCCTGAACTCCATACTTTTCAATAAGTTTATTATAATTTGGTGTCCATTCTGAATAATCAGAGATAGGAACAATTGCTCCATTAAGAGCTAAAGATGCATTTTCACCTGTTGTTGACTGATAAAGAATAACATCAGGTGCATTTGTTCCTGTATTTAAAGCAAGAGAAACCTTTGTACTATAGTCAGCAATTGGAATAGGTTCAAATGTAGCAATTGCATTTGCATTCTTCTGTGTTTCTTGGAAAGCTAGCCAACTTTCTTTAAATGGAAGAGTTGCATTATCTGAATAATAAGCTGTAAATTTTACAGGTCCTGTTGTCTCACTTGTTGTACTCTGTGCGCCTTGAGCACTAAGAGAAAAAATAGCAAAAACAAGTGCGAGTGTGATAATCAGAGCTTTTTTCATAATTCCCTCCTTATGATAAACTCTACTTAAGTAATAAATTTTCCTTTTTTATTTGTAAGAAAATAATAAAGTTCATCTTTTAATAATGCAAACAATTTTTATGCTTATATTTATTCAATTTGAAATTTTTTTTAAAAACATCTATTTTCTAATTGTTAAATATAAAGATATAAAAATATAATTTTGCTATGGAAAACATCAAAACTATTACAGAAGAAAGAAACCCCCTATCAAAAGATATAGATGAAAAATCAACAATTGAAATATTAAAAATAATGAATGAGGAAGATAAAAAAGTTCCTTTTGCAGTGGAAAAAGCTCTTAAAGAAATCGCAATTGTTACAGATGATGTTGTAAATGCTTTTAAAAATAATGGTAGGCTTTTTTATGCAGGTGCAGGCACAAGTGGAAGACTTGGTGTATTAGATGCATCAGAGTGTCCTCCAACATTCGGTGTAAGTGAAGAAATGGTCCAAGGAATAATTGCAGGAGGTGAAAAAGCACTCACACATTCTGTTGAATGGGCAGAAGATAATGAAGAAGAAGCAAAAAAAGAACTAATAAAAAGAAGTTTTTGCAAAGATGATGTTCTCATAGGAATTTCGGCTAATGGAAGAGCTCCTTATGTAATTGGTGCTATGAAATATGCCATCTCTTTAGGTGCTAAAGTTGGCGCTATATGTAATAATCCATCAACTTCTATGTTTGATTTAGTGGATAGAGACCATCAAATCTACCTTCCAGTAGGTCCAGAAATAATTACTGGGTCAACAAGGCTAAAGAGTGGAACATCTCAAAAACTTGTACTAAATATGATTACGACAACTGCAATGATTCGTATAGGAAAGGTCTATAACAATCTTATGGTAGATATGAAACCAGTAAATAACAAATTGATTAAAAGAGCAGAAAATCTAATAAGAGAAATAACTGGTTGTTCAGAAGATAGAAGTATTAAACTACTAAAAGAAAGTAATAATAATACGAAACTTGCAATAACAATTGAATTAACAAAACTAGATAGTGTTGCTGCAAAAAAAATGCTAGAAGATAATGATGGTTCTATAAGAAAGGTATTGGAAAAACTGAAATGACATATGGTGCTATTGATGGCGGTGGAACAGGATCAAGAATACTTATAAAAAATGAAAAAGATGAAATCATATTTAATAATATTGGCCACAGTACAAATATATATTCAGTAGGAAAAGAAAAGGCATTAGAAAACATATTATCTTTAATATCATCATATCCACATAATATAGATTCTCTATGTATTGGCTCTGCTGGATTGGGACGAGAAAAAGAGATTCTTTACTTTAAAGAAGAGATAAAAAAGAAATATCCGAATACAAAGCTATATATTACGAATGACATTGAAACACTTCTTGTTGGAGCAATAGATGGATTGTCTGGTTGTGCTCTTATTAGTGGTACCGGATCAATAGCCATGGCAAGACTAGCCGATGGCTCAACAATTCGTAAAGGTGGTTTTGGCTGGCGACTGGGAGACGAAGGCTCTGCTTGGTATATTGCAGACGAGGCAGTAAGGAGAGCTTTAAAAAGCACTGAAAATAGAGAAATTAAATCTTTATTACCAAACAAAATAGTTGAATTTTTTAACATAAAAAATATTTCAGATATAATACAAATATGGAACAATAAAGATACAACAAAAGAGTATCTATCTTCTTTTTCAATAGAGGTATATAACTTAGCAAAAAAAGGAGATCTTCTTTCAAATAACATAATGAATGATACATCTCGAGAACTATTTAATTTGCTTAACTCTCTTTTTATTGAAAATAAAAACCTTATATACAATCCAATTCTACTCTCTGGAAGTGTCCTTGAAAAAAATGACATTATTCGTAGTAAGGTAATATCACTTATAAGAGAAAAGAATAAAGAAGCAAATATTGTAATAGGTAGCAATAAAGCTCTAGAGGGAGCTTTAAAAATAGCTTGTAATATTTAAGGTTTGTATTTGACAGCAACAATCTTATTAATTCTATTCTCAGGAAAGAATTGATTCCAAGTATTTACTATTCTTTTTTCTTCCATTTTTAATAGTGATTTTGACGAAAGGGAAGATGGAAGGACATAAAGAATGCCTTTATTTAAATCTTTTAAAGATGCAATTTTAGTACATGAGCTAAGCCTTATTCCAGAAATTATAGGCCATGCTTCATAGTACTTATGAAAAGAAATATCAATGTTATTCTCTCTTAAGTATTCAAGTACGCCATCCCAAAGAGTTTTATCTTTCATATAATATACCCTCTTCTACTTCGTACTTTTTATAATCTTTCATGCTTTCATTATATTCTTCATTTGGAAGAAAGGTAAAAAAAGCTTGGCTATATGGAGGAAGTGATGACAAAACACTACCCCTTTTTTTACTATCTAGCTCTAATAAAACATCATCAATAAGAAGAATAGGCTCCTTATTTGTCATCTTAGTATAATATATAGCCTCAGCAATTCTAAAAAGCAAAGAACAAAGCCTAAGTTGACCTGTTGATCCCATCTGAGTAAAAGAACCATATTGAGATAAGATAGCAAATCTATCTCTATGTATACCTGAAGTTGTAGTACACATTTTTATATCTCTTTCGATAGTATTGTTCAGTTCATCTACTACTTCATCTATGCTAGCAAGATCTTTCCATGATGGTTGATATGATATTTCTAAGTCATAATCTGTATCTGAAATAGTAGAAAAAAGAGAAGGAAATATTTTATTAAACTCATAGACAGCCTTACATCTTTCTTCCATTATTGCTAATCCATAGATAGCTAAACGTTCATCAAAAAGCTTAATAATTGAGACATCACAACTCTTTATTGCTGCATTTCTTTGAGCCAAAATTGATTTATATAAACGGAGATTATCAAAATAAAGAGGAGAATAAAGACTCATCATTTGATCAAAAAATCTACGTCTATATTCAGGTTCACCTTTTATAAAATTAATATCCTCATGACAAAAAACTATGCAAGGAAATTGATAGATAAGTGACTTACGGTCCTTTATTTCTTTTCCGTCAAGCATTATTTTTCTTTGCTTATTATAGTACGAAATGCCTACTTTACCCTTTTCATCTCCATCTATAAAAGTACCATTAATTGAAAATCCTTCTTCGCTATGTTTAGTGCATTCTTTTAATATGGAAGTACGAAAAGAAGAACCGTATGAAAGTGTATATACGCACTCAAGTATATTTGTTTTACCTTGGCCGTTTTTGCCATAAAGAATAATATTCTCTGAATCTGTATTAATAACAGTATCAGAGAATATATTTCTAAAATTAGTTGATTTAATAGTTGTAAATCTCATCCCTGCATTGGCATTAGAACAAAGAAATAGTTCTTCTCAGGTTCTGGAGAGAAAATCATTGGGCCATTAAATGTTGATAGCTTAATTTTTAAGAATTCACCATCAATTTTCTTAATTGTAGGCAAAAGTAAACTAGAGTTGAAAGATACTTTAAACGATGGTCCATTATACTCACAAGAAATGATTTGCTTAGAATCACCAAAGTCATTGTTTTCACCGCTAATCATTATTCCTTCTACATTTAAATCAACAAAGATCTTTCTAGATTTAGATTCTGTGAAAATAGATGTAAGAGAAATTGCTTTTTCCATATCATCTACCCCTATTTTGCATTCATATTCTAAATTAGTTGGGATAACACGAGAGTAGTTAGGATAAGGTCCAGCAATTAATGTAGAACTAATTGTTCTATTCTGAACAGTTGCAAAGACATGGGATTGAGTAATAGCAAGAGAAAATAATCCTTCTCCTGATGAAATTAATTTTAATAGTTGTAAGAATTTAACAGGTAAAATTGCAGAAGAAAAATCAGGAAGTTCTTGTTCAAAAGTATTTTCTATATATGCAAGTCTTCTGCCATCTGTTGCAACCATAATTACTTTATCATCTTTTTTCTCAAAGTTTACGCCAGTAAGGAAAAATCTTGATGTTTCTTCAGATACAGCAAAAGATGTTTTGTCAGCCATATCTAAGAATTCCTTCTGAGGTAAAGAGAAGAATAAAGAACTATCGCAAGAAATAATATCAGGGTATTTACTTGCATCCATTGTTTTAAGGTTGGTGTTGATATTTATTTTTGAGTTAGAAGGCTTAATTGTTAGCTTATTATTATCTTCATTAAACTCTAAATCTTCATCAGGCATATTTTTTAAGACGGCTAAAAGCTTGTCACAAAAAACAGTAGTTGAACCTGGAACAATAGTAGTAATAGGTATTGAAGAAGTAAATGATATTTTTGAATCCGTTGCTTTAATTGTTAGTGTATCACCATGATTTTCTAATAAAACATTGCTTGAAATTGATAAAGAGTTTTTTTGACTTGAAAAGTTGCAAGCGTATTCAATTTCCTCTTTTATTGTTGAGCATGGACATATAAATTTCATTTTTCGTATTTTCTCCTATTATCTGAATATAACATATTTATAAAGCTTAGTAGTATTAATAGTACCCCAAAAAAATGTTAAAAACTAACAAATTTCTTTTCATTATATAAATTTACAGTGTTAAAAACTCTGTTGAAAACGCTCTTCAGAATTTCACAATTAGAAAACATATGTGAAAAAAGAAAAGTGAAAATTTCATTTTTTAACAATTTGAACCGATTTTTTAACACTTTTTACACCTTTTTTTAACAACTTTTAAACATTCTTTTTGTTTAATGTATTGTTAACTGCTTCCACAGATTTTTTTATTGAATCATCTGTATCCAAAAGAGACTCTATTTGTATTACAGAGTATCTTACTGATGTATGATCCTTATTTAGGTATTTACCTATATCACTCTGAGTAAAATGACCGTATTTATAAGCAATAAACATAGCTATTTGTCTTGGAATCTTTATGTTTTTGCTTCTGCTTGCTCCTCTCATATCAACAAGTGATACATTAAAGTAATTTGCAACAGCAGTAAAAACGTCATTTATAGAATAATCAACATTAATAGAAACAGGCTCGACTATTACGTTTTTAAGTTGTTCTTTTGCCATCTCTATTGTTGCAGGAGAACCAATTAATTTTGATATGCCACTAATTGTAATTAGGGCACCTTCAAGGTCTCTTACATTAGTTCTAACCGACTGACAGATATAATCGAGTACATTTTCAGGAATATTTAATTTTTCTTCTTTATTTTTTTGTCTAGCGATAGCTAATCTGACTTCATACTCAGGTGGCCTTAAGTCGACGTTTAGGCCACTTGAGAACCTAGTTCGAAGTCTATCTGTTATATCTGTTAATTCAGTAATAGGCCTATCACAGGTAAAAACTATTTGTTTGTTGTTATGATGTAAATCTACAAATGTATGGAATAACTCTTCTTGTGTAGAAGCTTTTTTCTGTAAAAAGTGAATATCATCAATTAAAAGAACATCTGCATTTCTATACATTTTCTTAAACTTATTGTTTGATTCTTTTGATCCAAATGAATCAATAAATTCGTTTGTAAAAGATTCTGCAGTCACATAGATGACATTCATATCTGGATGTTTGTCATAGATATAGTTTCCAATAGCCTGTAATAAATGTGTCTTACCTAAACCTACTCCACCATAAATTAAGCAAGGGTTAAAGTTGCTTGTACCAGGATTCATAGCAATTACTTTGGCAGCTTTATAGGCAATATCTGAATTGTCTCCTTGAATAAAGTTGTCTAGAGTGTATTTTGGGTTTAAAGTAGCATTTTTTTTCTTTTCTACTGTCTTTGTTTTTGAAGAAGAAGCTACTTTTCTTTCTTCTTTAGATTTACTGTCTGCTTCTTTGTTTTTTTCTGAGATAATCTTTACTTTAGTATTTTCTCCAATTTTTTCGGACAGAACATTCTCTATTACAGTTTTATATTCCTTTATACCAGTTACAATAAACTCACTAGGAGCTGAAATTGTTACGGTATTATCTTTGATATCTTTTATCTCCAATCTTTCGAGAAACATTTTAGCGCTGGAAGGAAGAATATCTTCCATTTTTTCCTTTGCTTCTTTCCAAAGTTCTAATAAGTCTTCCATAGTCCATAATATGATAAGGCATCGTTTTTTCTAGGGCAATAAGAGAAAAGAAAAATATAGAACTTTAAGTCACCCTATTTAGATGCACTCTCTTAGTTTTTGTTGATAAAAATAGAGCCAACCTATATAATATTTAAATAATCACGCACGCGCGAGATTAAATCCCCACAAAAAAGGAAAATAAATGGAAGAAGAAGAGAAGAAAATTGCAGGTCATACTGCTGACGAACTTCAGGCAGAATTAAAGGCGAGCAATCAATATGATTCGTCTGGAATTACTGTCCTTAAAGGTTTGGAAGCTGTAAGACAAAGACCAGGTATGTACATTGGTTCTACTGGTATTGATGGTCTTCATCATCTTGTCTATGAAGTTATTGATAACTCAATAGATGAGGCTATGGCTGGTTACTGTAACGACATCCATGTTTATTTTGAAAATGGACCGAAAGGAGAAATCTGTACAGTTGAAGACAACGGACGTGGTATTCCTGTAGATATACACCCTGGTGAAGGTAAAAGTGCACTAGAAGTTGTATTAACTCAGCTTCATGCAGGTGGTAAGTTTGACCACAATGCTTACAAAGTATCTGGAGGTTTGCATGGTGTTGGTGTTTCATGTGTTAACGCCCTTTCTGAATGGATGGAAGTAACTGTTCATAGAGCACCACATATATATCGTCAGGTATATAGCAAAGGTATTCCTCAAACAGGCGTAGAAATTATTGGAGATACAGATAGAACTGGTACTATAGTTAGTTTTACTCCAGATTTCACAGTAATGGAGAAAAACTCTTTTGATTACGATACTCTTTCTAAGCGTTTTAGAGAGTTGAGCTATCTAAATAAGGGTATCTCTATAACAGTTGTTGATCGAAGAGGAGAAGAAGAAAAGAAGGAAACATTCCACGCTGAAGGAGGTCTTTCTTCTTATGTTAAGTATTTAAACGAATATAAAACTGTCCTATCTGATCCAATATCGCTAGAAGGTGAAAGTACTACAGAAAAAAACGGTGGTGGTGACCCTGTCTCTGTTGAAGTAGCAATTCAGTATAATGATAAGTTTGATGAAAAGGTTGTTACATTCGTAAATAACATCAACACTCGTGAAGGTGGTACACATCTTTCTGGTTTTAAAGCAGCTTTATCAAGGTGTTTTAATAACCAACTTAAAAATAGCCAGAAGTACATGAAGATATATTCTGGTTCACTCGATTCAAAAGATATTGCAGAAGGTCTAACAGCTGTTATTAGCGTTAAGATTGCTAATCCTCAATTTGAAGGTCAGACTAAGATGAAATTAGGTAATTCATCTGTTAAGGGAATTGTAGATTCTTTAGTTTATGAAAAGCTTACAAATTACTTTGATGAATTTCCTGATGTATTAGATAGACTTCTTAATAAAGTTACACAGGCTGCTCTTGGTCGTGTTGCTGCACAAAAAGCAAGAGATAATATCAGAAAAAAGAATGAAGGCGGTGGCCTGCCAGGAAAACTAGCTGATTGTTCTATGCATAATCCTGAGCAGTGTGAGCTCTTTATTGTTGAGGGTGATTCTGCTGGTGGTTCTGCAAAGAGTGGTAGAGATAGAAACTTCCAAGCTATTCTCTCTCTTTGGGGAAAAATGCTTAACGTAGAAAAAGCTCAAGAAGCAAAGGTATTGAACAACGAAAAGCTTTTACCTGTTATTCAATCTATTGGCGCTGGAATTACTCGTTACAATGCATCATCACAACAAGAAGAAGAGGAAGATGCAGAAAAGAAAAAAGAAGAGAAATTATTTGATATTGGCAAAGTAAGATATCATAAGATTATCATAATGGCCGATGCAGATGTTGATGGAAGCCATATTAGAACTCTTCTTTTAACCTTCTTCTATCGATATATGAGACCAATTATTGAGAATGGTTTTGTTTATTTTGCTATGCCTCCTCTTTATAAATTCTCAGGCCCTAGAATTAATAAGCCAATATATGCTTATACAGAGGATGAAAGAGCTCAGAAATTAGCTGAAGCTGTTAGTTTAACTGGAGATGTTAATAAAGTTGCAGTCCAGCGATATAAAGGTTTGGGAGAGATGAATCCTGAACAACTTTGGGAAACTACAATGAACCCTGAAACAAGAATGCTTGGTAAGGTTCATTTAGCTGATGCTGAAGAGGCAGATAGAGTCTTCTCTATGCTTATGGGAGAAGAAGTCGAACCAAGACGAGAATTCATTGAGCAGAATGCAACATATGCTCAGAATCTCGATATTTAATGGAGGGATTTATGGACGAAAATAATAATAACGAAAATACAATTATTCCAGATTCCCAAGAAACAAGACCTGGTGCGATTCTCACATATGATTTAGCAGATCAGATGAAGAGAAGCTATATAGATTATGCAATGTCTGTTATTGTTTCTCGTGCTCTTCCTGATGCTAGAGATGGTCTTAAGCCTGTACATAGAAGAATTCTATATTCTATGTGGGATATGGGTATTAGATACAATAGCGCAAATAAAAAGTGTGCTCGTATCGTCGGTGATGTACTTGGTAAATATCACCCACATGGAGATGCTTCTGTTTATGATGCATTAGTGCGTCTTGCTCAAGACTTCTCTCTTCGTTATCCCGTAGTTTTCCCACAAGGAAACTTTGGTTCCATTGACGGAGACCCACCAGCAGCAATGAGATACACCGAAGCTAGAATGGCTAAAATCGGTGAAGAAATGATGGCTGACATTGGTAAAGATACTGTTGACTTTATGTCGAACTATGATGAGTCTCTTACCGAGCCAGTTGTTCTTCCTGCTGCTTTCCCATTCATGATTTGTAATGGTTCAAGTGGTATTGCTGTAGGTATGGCAACCAATATGGCTCCACATAACCTAACTGAGGTCGTTGATGGCATATGTGCGCTTATTGATAATCCAGAAATAACAATTCCTGAGTTAATGGAGTTTGTTAAGGGTCCTGATTTTCCTTCTGCTGGTACTATTCATGGTAAAAAAGGTATCATAGATGCCTTTACAACTGGTAAAGGAAAGGTTGTTATTAGATCAAAGTATGAGATTGTTGATGCAAATCCTAAGAGCAAAGATGATTTAAATAAGACTCATGCCGTAATCTATTTTACAGAGCTTCCTTATCAGGTAAATAAGGCAGAACTTGTTAAGAAAATTGATGACTACCGTAAAGATGGTGTTATTCCTGGTATTGCTCAAGTTAAAGATCTTTCTGGTCGTGCTGGATTATGTGTTGCTGTTTACTTAAAAGCAGATGCAGTTGCTAATGTTGTATTGAATATGCTTTGGCAGAAGACTGCCCTACAGTCTAATTTCAATATATATAATCTTGCTCTTTATAATGGCGCTCCTAAGATCTTTAATCTTAAGGATATGCTTTCTGTTTATGTTGATCATAGAGAAAATGTTATAGAAAGAAGAACTCGTTATGATCTAAAGAAAGCACAAGAAAGAGAACATATTCTTATTGGTCTTAAGAAAGGACTTGAGAATATAGATAGAGTTATCGAGATTATTAAGAACTCTCAAGATAATACGATTGCTTCTCTTGAACTTCAGAAAGAACTAGATATTACACAGATTCAGGCAGATGCAATTATCGATATGAAGCTTGGTAAACTTAGCCATCTTGAAACTGACAAGATACTTGATGAATTAGCTGAAATAGAAAAGCGAATTGCTGAGTATAACTACATTCTAAGTGCACGTGAACATGTTCTTGAGGTTGTTAAGAAAGAAATTAGAGATATTGGTGAAAAATATGGTGATGAGAGACGTACAGTAATCGTTGACCATGAGCTTGATGACGCTTCTCCTGAGGATTTTATTAAGAAAGAAGAAGTTGTTATTAATATTACTAAGAAAGGCTTTGCTAAGAGACTTTCTGCTACAGAATATAAAGCTATTGGAAAAGGTGGCAAGGGAACTATTGGTGCTAAACTCACAGATGGTGACTATATAGATCACCTATTCATCTGCTCTTCTCATGATTTAATCACATTTATTACTAACTTTGGTAAAGCTTACTATATTAAAGCATTTGAGATTCCAGAAAGTGGTAAAACAACTAAGGGAGCTAATATGAAGAACTTCCTTAAGATTGAGAATGATGAAAAAATCACATCAGTAATCAACTTCCCACAAGATCTCATTAATGAAGATACATATCTTTTAATGGTTACAAAGAAAGGCGTTACAAAGCGTGTTCAAATGATAGAGTTTAGAAACGCTAAGACTAAGGGCGTTAAAGCTATAATCCTCGATGAGGGCGATGAGCTTATAGAGACACTAATGGTTAAAGATCATGACGAAGTTATGTTCATCTCTAAGAGTGGAAAAGGCTTAAGAGTTACCGTTGATGATATTAGAGCAATGGGAAGATCTACTCATGGTGTAAAAGCAATGAAGCTTATCGGAGATGATGAGATTGTTTCTGCTGTAAAGGTTGAAGAAGGAAAGACTATTCTTCTATTAACTGAACTTGGAAAGGGAAAGAGAACTGGTTTTGATAGCTTTACACAACACAGTAGAGGAACAATGGGTCAAAGAATCTATTCTCTTAATGAAAGTGATAAGATTGTTGGCGCTGTTTCCGTTACTGAAAATGATGATGTAATCTTAATTACAATGCTAGGACAGGTTCTAAGAATCCCTGTAGATAAGATTAGTTATCAAGGAAAGAATGCTTCTGGTGTTATTATTGCTAAATTCAAGAAGAAGAATGATCGTATTAATGCTCTAGATGTGACAATTCATGAGGATGTCGTTGAAGATGAATCTCTAGAAGATGAGAATAATTCTGAAGTTTCTACAGAAGAAGATTCTTCAACTGAATCAGATAAGTAAAACACTACTTTTTCATTTAATGCCCAGGGAAACCTGGGTATTTTCTTTTGCCCTATAAACAAAAGCATAACTAATACTAGAATTCAGATTAAAAAATACCCTATACAATAGGATAAGAAAGACAATATTCTACAGATAAAACTGTAACTATATATAGAAACATAAAAACTCAATTTAGACAGTAATTCTTTATGTTATAATGAATTAGGTAAAGATATATCTCTTTGCGTAAACAACATAAACACAAAAATGTAAATTACTAAGTTCTAAGTGCAGATAAAAGGGCAATTATGAGTAAAAAGAAGTATTTTAGATATATTAAGGTGTGTGTTTTTTTTAGGTTTTAATAATAATTATTCACTATGAGTATATTGT
>JBNMJW010000013.1:0-23056 GCA_050874025.1 Candidatus Ornithospirochaeta sp. | reverse complement strand
CTGTTGCACTTTTCATGGCCTCATTATCTATTAAGAGGTGGAAAATTTCCACTCTTAATAAGAAAAGAAGCTTATTTCACAAATATAGAAAATTGAGTTATTATTTAACCATGGACGAAGAAAAGAAGACAGTAGCAGATAGTTCACTTCTAGATAAACTCATGAAGACTCGTTCTGTCATGATAAGTGGTGAAATAAATAAGGATAGAGCAGATGACTTTGCTCAGAGAATGTTGGTTTTAGACAGTGAGAACAACGATCCTATTACAGTATATATTAACTCACCTGGTGGCGATGTAGATTCAGGTTTTGCAATCTATGACATGATTAGATTTGTTAAGTCTCCAGTTACTGTAGTTGGAATGGGTCTTGTTGCAAGTGCTGCAGCGCTTATCTATTTAGCTGTAGATAAAGAGAAGAGATTTGCATTTCCTAACTCAACATATCTCATTCATCAGCCATTATCACAGTTAAAGGGAACTGCAATCGACTTAGACATATATGCAAAAAAGCTTGAAACATTAAGATACAAACTTGATAGCATTATTGCTAAGTCTACAGGTAGAAGTGTAGAAAGTGTCTCTAACGATACAGAGAGAGATTATTGGTTAACAGCTGAAGAGGCTCTTGAGTATGGTATTGTTGGAAAGATTGTTGAAAATAGAAGAGATTTCTAAGTTTCTTTGACATATTTTGAAAGAATAGTGCTTATATTAATATGATTAAGTTGCTATTCTTTCTTTTTTTATTATTACTTCCGTCTTGTTCTCCAAATGTGGAAAACAAAAAGCTTGTTATCTCTAGCTGGAATACATATTGCTTTTTTGATGGCGTAGAAAATAGTACTGAGTACCCATCTTTTTCACAAACTAAAGGTTATACACGAGCAAAGTATGAAAAGCGAATTAAAAGCTATGTACATTACATTTCTACGGTCCTTTCTGATAGTGATATTATCTTCTTAGAAGAGATAGAGAGTAACAATGTTTTAATTGATCTTCTTGAAGGTGGGCTAAGTGGAATGGGATATCTATACTATGGCCTTGCGCAAGAAAGGGTTGGTGAACTTTCTGTTGGTTTTATTAGTAGAATAAAGCCAAGCTCTTACAGCCTACATAAAACAACATCATCACGATATATTCTTGAACTTTCATTTTTCTATAATAATGAAATGATTACAGTTTTAGCTCTTCATTTCAAAAGCCAATTAACTAACAGTAATGATATAGAGCGAATGGAGGAAGCAAAACTTGTGGCCTCAATTATTGAAGAAAAAGATGGTGAAAACATAGTTGTAATTGGGGACTTTAATTGTGACGTTTTTTCAAATAAAGGCGAAATGGGAGACGAAAGGGACTCTTCTAATGTGGCAATAAAACTCACAGGAGATGGAAGGCGAGCATATGACGGAGTTATGTTTACTCCATATTTAGATTATGCTAAACCAATAGAAAAGGGCTCATATTACTATTTGGGAGCTTGGTATAGTTATGATAATGCTCTTCTTTCTTCTACATTTTTCGATGGGAAAGGAATCGAGTACGATTCATTTCGTATAGTTAATAGCTCTCTTTGTTCAGATTCTGCAGGCTTGCCTCTGAAGTATGATATATCGTCAGAATCTGGTTTTTCTGATCACTTTGCTATTAGTCTCTATTGTAACTATAATTGAGCCATGACAGAAAACTTAAGAGAAATTTTATTAGGTGGGCAGAGCTTTTCTTGGCGAGAAGAAAATGGTGTTTTTTCTGCTGCATTGAACAATAAAGTTTATAGAATAAAGACGATAGATGATGCTAAAGATGACCCATATTTAAGGCGTTATTTTGATCTTGATTTTGATTATGAAAAAGCTCGAGAAGTAATTAAGAAAAAGGATGAAATATTAAAGAAAGCTGTTGAGCAAGTTGGCCTATTGCGAATACTAAAACAAGATGAATGGACAACTGTTATTTCTTTTATTCTTTCTCAAAATAACAACATTAAAAGAATTACCAAACTATATAACACGCTCTCTTCTGCTTATGGAAAGGAAATAGAACCAGGCTATTATTCTTTCCCAACTCCTGAAGATTTTAAAGGTGTAAAAGAGGAAGATTTAAGAGCCCTTGGTGTTGGTTTTCGAGCTCCATTTATTTTGAGTGCAATTGAAAAGAAGGACCTCTTTGAAGAGGTAAAAACACTTAACTATGATGATGCATTTAGTAGGCTACAAGAAGTAAAAGGCATAGGGCCAAAAGTCGCTTCTTGCATTCTTATTTTTGGCTATGGCAGACGAGAAGGCTTTCCTATAGATACATGGATGAAACAGTGCTTAAATACCTATTATCCTGGTGTAGATATATCGTACTTCCAACCTTATCCGGCACTTTGTCAGCAGTACTTATTTTCTTTTATGAGAGGAAAAGATAAAGAGTAATCATTTGTGATTATTTACTTGATATGTAAGTAGTTATATATTTTGTATGTCTTACTAATTAATAGCCAGGGAATCCCCTGGCTATTGTTATCTACTTGTTTTGATAATAGTAAGAGTGAAGCTATCTTTCTTGTTATATAAAGCAAGACAAGATCCATTAGGAGAAATTTCAATTGTGTCACTATCGCTATTATCTAGTTCTATGGATGATGTTGGTTCAAGAAAATAATCTCCATCTTTTAAAAGAGGCGTAAGTGTGTATAGTTTCTTATTTTTGTTGTCTATTCTATAGCCATACTTAACATCTCTACACATTGCTATATCTACAACGGTTCCTTTCTCGAATTCTTCAGTGCTATATAGTTGGTAGTCCTCATTTAGATCTGTACTGTCTTTGTAGTAGTAGACACCTTCTGATGAAAGTACAAATGCATATTTACCATCTCGAGTTAAAAAGCCACAACTCTTTGCATCATCAAATTCTTTTTTGAATTTTCCTTTGTTGTAGTACTCAATGAAATCGTCCCAACTTACCCAACAGAAATACTGGGAAATAGATGCATAACCTTGAGAGTTTATGTGGCTTTCAATTATCTTTGCTCTTTGTCCTGAAGACGCTATAAAGAAGCCTTGATTCGGAAGAGAAGAAAGAGTCTTAAAACCAGAGTATCCAAACTCTAAATTAGGGTCTCCTATATAGCATTCATCCCGATTAATCATCTCGCCTTTTTTAGGGTTAATGTTAAAGTAAATGTAGCCCATGCGTGTCTTGTCTGTACTCTCTATTGTTGCAAGAAATATGTTATCTCCTTCTGCAATTGAGACAAAGTGACAGGCACGATTTGTTCCACCTTTTGGATCAAATTGCGTAACTTCATCATTATATGTAATTGTGTCTTTGCTAACTATTAAATTAACTGCTTTGCAGCTAGATGTTTCGTTGCAAAGGAAGATAACGGAGTAATAACTATCTAGTTTATCTCCAGATGTGATGAAGTCAGCAACATTTCCGTCCAAGCCTAGTTCTTCATATGAATATGTTGCTTTAAGCGTACATGATGAGAATGATGGGCTAAGTAGCTGAAGTTTTCTATATTGATTACTTGCAACTAAGAGATCGTTATTAGGTAAAAAATGAGCAACTACGTTATTTCCTAGATAGTATGTTGTTCCATTTTCTATTGTAATCTTTTGATATGGATCTCCCTCTTTTGTCGATGATGCAGCTTGGAATGAAATACTTGAGGAACCAACAGAACCATTTTCTCCTGTGCTTGTCAGAACATCTAATCTGTGTAAGCCTTCAGTAACTCCATTAGTAAATGTAAACTCATTTCCTCTTCCAACCTCAATTCCATCTAGATACCAAATTGTGTTTAGACTTTCTAAGGAAATTTTGGAATTAGTTGGGATTGAAATATTCACACTAAAAGCTTTGTTTGCTTCCAATAATGACTCAACTCCATTAATTTTTACTTCCACAGGAAGCGATGTTTTATCTGATATCTTTACTTCGGCACTTCCTGTTGTTGTATTAGAAGAGAAAACTATTTCTCCATTTGTTGTTATGCCATTAGTGATGCGAATTGCTTCAGTTAATCCACATAGCTTAGTTCCATTTTGGTCTAGTAATGAAATTTGTAGTGTATATGATCCCGAAGGAAGATTTGTATAAATTATTGAGCTTTCTCCTCCTGTAGGCGTGGATGGTGAAAGAACTATTTCTTTACCATTCTGTGATTTAAACATAGTATGTATAGTCTTTACATTCTTAATTGTTTCACTATCCCATTTGATTTTGAGATCTAAGTTTCCTTCTCCTACAAGAGTTTCAAGTGCGATAGTTAAATTGTTCTTTCCTGCGATTAAAGAGATTTCTCCTTCTCCGTAAGAAATGTCTCTTCTATTAAAGTTAAAACCATAAACCTTGATTTTCCATTTACCTACATTGAGTCCATCGATATTAATGTAAGAGTAATAGGTGTAATAGGGATCTGATTCTTTACCGTCAGGACTGACAGTAATGACTTTGTATCCGTAAATACTCATCTCTTTTTCGTCAGGCTTGAGGGTTCTTCTCTCGCTATCCATTTCAACTCTAAGTGTTGCCGTCTCTGGCTCTGCTTTACACGAAATAAAAGAGAACAGAGTAAGTAGGACAAATAGTCCAACAATGTACTTTTTCATATCAACCTCCAAATTTGTGATATATATACATAACGTCAAAAATTGAAAAACGGTCATTTTACCTGAAATTGTTTTATTTTCTATTCTCTGTTATTCTTCTTTTTGGAGAAGTTAATGAAGAAAGATCCTTTGTTATTTGTGCTGATGTGCATCGTTGGTGTTTTTGCTTATTTTGCTGCATTTAAAGGAGTTGTACATATTTGGATGATTCCAATAATGCTTGTTGTTCTAGGTTTGTGGTATGTAACGGCCATCCTTGTAACTAAAAAGATGATTGCTAAAACTAGAAACGGAGAATCTTTCTTTTTTGCTAGGGCTGGACTTATTAATGAAAACGAGACTGAAATAATTAGTGGTGCTATAGCTGTTACTAAGAGTGAAATTGTTTTCTATAAGCGTAAGGGATTTTCTGGTGGTGTAAAGGTTATATGGTCTTGCTTTACTTCTGAAATTGAAAGCTATTCTGTTGGCCTTGTTGATGATAAACACTATGGAATTTCTTTAGATTTGAAAGATACACAGAATGCAAAAAAAATAGTATGTAGTGCTTTAAAAAAGAGGAAAGATGAATTTTTGAACACACTAGGATGGGTGAAATAATTACAAATTGTCTTCAATGTAGACAAAAATAAACATAAAGAACTGTTTAGATATAGTCATGAAGAGATTCGTGGCTATTTTTTTATTCATTTTTTCTATAACTGCACTTGTTGCCGTACCAGTTTCTTTTACTTTGGATTTAAGAAGCGCTGACTCTTTTTTCTTAAAAGGAGTCAGAATTGATTCTGATCTTAGTTTTGATATAAAAAATATTCGTTTAACATTCCCATTTAGGTATGGTAAAAGCAATGATTATAATTTAAATGTGCTAGAATCCGGAATTCTGATTGGAGTATGGCCAATTGAAGATATGGGGTTTTTTGCGGAAGTATCTCTTATAAAAATTGGATACATGTGGGGGCTTTATGCTCCTACAGATGGTTTTTACTTTTCTTCTGAAGCTTCAGTTGGATGGGAATTTAGATTTAATCATTTTGTACTTAGGCCAAAATATACTCTCCGGTCTACATTTTCTGCTGAGGATACCAAAGAAGAAAAGCTGAAAACAATTCCTCAGTTTTCTTCAAATCGTATAAGTCTACATATTGGAGTATGTATTGGAGGTAAAAATGAATAAAAGGTTTTTTACAAATCTTGTTTGTTACTTTTTAATTTTTTCTTTGTTCTTAACTTCTTGTTCACCACAACTTGCTTCGAACAAAAAAATTGAGAAGGAAAAACTTCTTAGTGAGAGTTCTCGCTTAATTAATCAATGTTATAGCGATGTAAGAGCAATCATGATTAAAGAAGGGGAGTATAGTGAAGAAGAGTTTAACTCTTATGGTATTCTTGATGGCGAAGAATTAACAAGAAATCTTTATCAAGAAGAAAATGGAAAAGAGTTATTAGAACTACTTTGCTTATCTCAAAATGCTGAAGATGCCAGTGAGGTTCTTTCTAAGGCGAAAGGCTTTTTAGATAAGGATCAATACAATGAGCTCGAAAACAAGAGTAGAGAAGTTGAAAAAAAGTTCAAAGAAGAAGGAAAACGAATTGCTCGTGGTTTAAATCCTGGAGAAAAAGAACAGTTCTATAAAGATTTAAGAAGTGTAACAGTAAAGTCAATTGTCCTTTTGACTGCGGCTATAGTCTATGCATGCATACCAAAGGTAATGTTCTGGGGAAAAGTATCTGCTGCAAGTGCTGTTTCGATTGCTGCTGGTGTTGTTGCCTCAACTCTTATTACTATCCTTGAGTGGTCAGATAAAGATTTACAACAAGACTCAGAAGCATTTAAGAACTGGCTAGATAATGTAACTTCAGAGCCAATAGCTGCTTGGGCATTAGCACAAGGTGTTATTAACACACAAAGTGCAATATCTACAAACTATGTAACAGGTGCTTTAGTACTCTTTGTTTTTGCTATCTATCATATTACAGATGGAACTAAGAAGCTTTTGAAAGAATATAACTGGAGAGTATAATTATCTTATTCTCATTGAATCCTCCTTGTTGGTATAATAAGGAAGGAGGCATTAAATGATTAAGTTTGATGAAGAACTCAAGAATCGTTTTGTGAGATACACTAAATTCGATACAATGTCTAATCCTGAGTTATGTGAAACTGTCCGTCCTAGTACACCTGGCCAGGAGGTTCTTTTAAAAGAATTAAAGAAGGAACTTGAAGAACTTGGTCTTGAAACATACTATGGCGAAGAAAAGGTTGTTATGGGAACTTTAAAAGGCAATTCTGGAAGTAAAACAATAGGCTTTATGGCTCATGTTGATACTGCAGATGATTGCCCAGGCGACGGCGTTAAAGCCCAGATTTGGTCTAAGTATGACGGAAAAGATATCGTTTTGAAGGATGGAGTTATACTTTCTCCGTCAACAGATCCAGATTTACTTCTCTACAAAGGTGAGGAAATAATAACTAGCGATGGTACAACATTGCTTGGTTCTGATGACAAGGCAGGAGTTGCAATAATTATGGAAATGCTCTCTTACCTAGTAAGTCATCCTGAAGTAAAGAGACCAAATATTGAGGTTTATTTTACTCCTGATGAGGAAACTGGTGCGGGAATGGATAAGTTCCCTCATTCAAGATTAAAAAGCGTTTGTTGTTATACTGTAGATGGTTCGGCTGAAGGAGATGTTGAGACAGAGTGCTTTAATGCAGCAAGTGTTGATATCTCAATTCATGGAACATCAATACATTTAGGAGATGCAAGAGGTGTTCTTGTAAATGCTGTGACTGTTGGTTCTCAGATTGTTTCTTCATTACCTCAAGCAGAAAGTCCTGAGGCAACAGATGGTCGCTATGGATATTATTGCCCATTAAATTTTAGTGGAACATCAACGGAGGCTAAACTCTCCGTCTTTATCAGAGATTTTGATAAAGAAAACTTTGAGAGAAGAATTAAATGCGTTGAGACAATTGCTTCAACAATTGCATCTATACACGGTGCCAAGGTAGATATTAAGTCTAAAGTTTCTTACAGAAATATGTTCGAGGCTAACGAAAAAACTCCAGAGGCAAGAGAAGCCGTTTTTGAAAGTGCAAAGGCGCTAGGATTACCTCTTAAAGATGCCATCATTAGGGGTGGTACAGATGGTGCAAGATTGGCAGAAACTGGTGTTGCTGCTCCAAATCTTTTTACAGGCGGACATAACCTCCATTCTAAGCGAGAATGGATTTCTGTTCGTGCTATGAATAATAGCGCAAACCTCTGTTTAGGTATCGTAGATTATTGGAGTCAAAAATAGCTTAAATGAAGAAGATTTGTTTGTTAATTGTATTGTTTTCTATCGTTATACCTTTGTTTGCCTCTATAACTTTTAAGTCTCGAGTTTCTTTTGGCACAGAAGAGATGATAAAAAAAGCCTTTAATGAGGCAATTGGTAACAGAAAAGATATAGACATTACTATTGATAAAATTAATCTTACAGATTCTGATATTTCATTTTTAATTAACTATGGGGAGAAGAGCATTGAGTTCTCTTCTCCTACTTCTTTGTTTCAAAGTGAAGTAAATAATTTGTTCTATTATGAAGAAGAACTCTATTTAGGGGGAGAACAACTAGATTACATATATTCATCTTCTTTTTCTTCTGTCTCCCTTTTAAAAGCTAAGAAAGGAGATATCTATTCATTAAGAAACAATGAAGGAAAAAAAGAAGCTCTTTTTGTAGTTTCATCTTTGTATGACGATGCAACAGTTTTGAGAGCTTTATATCAAAAGAATCCCAAAGTGGGGATGAGGTTGAAAAAAGAAAATAATTTCAGTTTTTCATTGAATGCTTTTAGTAATATTAAGTTCTCAGACTATGGTGCAATGTTTAACATTTATTATTCCACTTTTACTTTTCCTTTTGTTCCCTACTTTTCTGTAATCTATAGAAGTGTAGGAGAAGCAAAAATTATTCCTGCGCTAGGATTAAAAAGTGAGTTTGTTTTCTCTACTGTATGGTCTGATGTTCCTTTCATAAGAAATATGAAACTTAGTGGAGAAGTTGGTCTTGGTTTGTCTCTTTCGAAAAAAACACAACTGTTAGGTACATATTCAGTTACTCTCAGCGCTGCTCTTAGCCCTAATATAGACATTGCTGCAGGTCTACTTAACGTTGATGGTACTAAATACATTCTTCTCTCTTTGGGAGGTAGAATATGAAAAAAACGATAGCAATACTGTTATTTGTCTTACTCTTATTTTCTTGTTCAACTCTAACATCTCTAACTGGAGAGCTTCCTAGTTGGGTTACTTCTCCACCCACAATTGCAGCATCAACAGTTATTGTAGGAGAAGGCAATGGTCAAAGTGAAGAAGAAGCTAAAACGAATGCCATAATGAATGTCCTTTATCAAATGGGCGAAGAAAATGGAATAAGCTACAGCGATATATACTTTAGAGAGCTATACTCTACAAATATGATTGCTCAGTTTGGTACAGAGCTATCTAGTGTTTATTCTCAAGAAAAAGATGGTGTTTGGTACTACTATGTTCTAACAGTATCTAATACAACCAAATTAAATGAAGCAAGAAGTAAGGATTATCTTGATCGGTTAGATAGAGAAAATAGAATTGAAGCAAAAGTAGAAGAATCTCTTTCTTATTACAAATCAAATAAAGATGTTTATGCGATAAATAGTCTACTTGAGGCTGTGTTAATATCACTTGAATGTAATACTTCAAAAGTTGAATACAGCACAGAATATCTAATTGAGAGAGCTGTAAGATATGCTTCGCAGCTTACATTTGAATTCTTAGGTAAAACAAAGAAAACGAATGGAGAAAATGGATTCAAGATTCTTAGAAATAAAGGCATTTTAAAAGCTCCTGTTGAAGATGCAAAGGTCAAAATTTATTATCCGTCTCTTACTCCAGAAGGAACCATAATGCAATCCTCTTATGATGCGAAGTCTGATGATAGAGGTATTGTAATTGTTAATAGCACGAATGCCTATTCTCTGAAAAAAGGAGAAATAACAATAGCAATTGAGCTTGATGAGGATATTATTTCTCAAATTGAAGCTAAAACAGATAGTACATTTTTATCTTCTCTTAGAGAGCAAATAGAAAATAATAAACTATCTGCAGAATATGTAAAGAAAGAGACATACAAAGAAGGAGAAAGCATATTTGCTATTGCTCTATTTGATTATGATGGAAGCTCGATTAATTACAAAATTGCAAAAGATATTATTCTTGATATGTGTTCCACTTTGTCGCTAACTCCTCCTGAGGTTGTAGAACTTGGAGGAGAAGACCAAGAGGAAGCTTTGGACTATTTAAAAGAAAACTATAGTGATAAGAAAATAATCTACATGGTAAGAATTGGTATTGTTGATAGAGTTTCATCTCTCGGCCTTGTCTACTCGTACTCTGAGGGAACAATCACAAAGATAGATAATTCAACAGGAACTACGAAAGAATATCCTACGATGCACTACGCTATCTCTGGCGAAAGCGAAGAAGATTCATCAGCGCGATTACTCGAATATCAGATTAGAATTACCTGTGGATATCTTCTCGGAGAGTTTTAACGATTTTCTCACTATCATTTGTAATAATGAATGGAGGATTAAGTTTTACCATCTCCCAAAGAGCATCAACAGTATCGACAGTCCATGGACAAACAGGGTATTTTTTCTTACTTTTCTTTTCTCGCACAGCAATATCCCACTTCGGCTTTAAAAAAGAGCATGGGAAGAAAAATCTTCCTTGTCCCCGTCTCATTATTGAAGGAAGGGAGGTTGGGGGACCATCATAGATTATTCCCATTGGATACTTATTTTTTGTTAATTTGGCAAATAGGCGCATAGCCAAAGGATTAAAAGAAGAAACGACTAGATTTTTTGTTACCTCTTTGTGCATTTCTAATTCTTGAATAAGTAACGTTACTACCTCTTTATTATAGTCAATTGGTTGATCTGCTTTTATTTCTATGTCGTAGCATATTGGGCCAAGGGAAGTAAATACATCTTCTAGTAATGGTATTTCTGGAGCAACTTTGTGTATTTCATCTAACGTTGAATCTTCAACCTTCAAATCTACGCCATATACTCTTTTAAGAGAGTTATCATGCGAAACTACCAAACGATGATCTTTTGTTACTCTGACATCTAATTCAACGCCATCAGCACCATCTAGTATTGCTCTTTTGAAAGAGGCAAGAGTGTTTTCAATTTCTTTTAATGGTGCACCTCTATGTCCTAAAACAAGAATTCTATTTTTATTTTCCAGCATTTAATAGTTCCTTAATTTCTTCGCTCCAAAGGCTTTCATCTGGTGTTTCAAGAATAAGAGGAATATTTTGAACTTCTTTTCTTTTAACTATTTCAATAAAGGTTTCTTTTCCAATTAATCCTTTACCAATGTTATCGTGTCTATCTTTATTGGAGGCAAGAGGGACTTTGGAATCATTTAAGTGCATTCCGAATAGTTTATCTTCACCAAACATCTTGAAAAAAGAATCAAGAACGCCATTTATATCACTCTTTACGTCGTAGCCTGCACCAAATAGGTGTGCTGTATCGAGGGTAAAGCCAACTCTTTCTTTTTCTTTTATTTCATCAAATATTTGAGCAAGTTCTTCAAATTTAGATCCAATTATCGTTCCAGCCCCAGCTGTGTTTTCTATTGAAACTCTCATATCTGGATAAGCTTCCAATACTTTATTAATCATTAATGCGGAACGCTTTATACCAGCTATTTTGTCTCCCTCTTTGTAAGCACCAGGGTGGATATTGATAACATCTAAGCCTAAAGAGTGGAGTCTGTTCATCTCATCTAGAAAAAGAGAAAGAGATTTTTCTTGTAATTCTTCCGAAGGTGAAGCTGGATTAATTAAATAACCAGCATGCGGAAGTATTGCTTCTTTTTTGTATCCTAGTGAGGATAAATTTATTTTAAATTTTTCGATTTCATCATTTTTCAAAGAAGGACTTTTCCACATTCTTTGGTTCTTAGAAAAAAGAGCAAAGCCTGTAGCGCCAAAACTATAAGCTCTTTCAGGAGCTAAAGCTATTGATTCTGAAATTGAAACATGTGGTCCTATATATAACATAGGCAAATAATATTACATTTTCTTCAAAAGGAAAACAAATTGTAATGCATGCTATTTTTCACTTATTTTATTAGCTATAATTAGCACATGTTTGGACAATACAAAGTAAACAATATTTATAGTGGTTTTCGTCTTTTAGATGTAAAAGAGATTAATGATTATAACTCTACAGGGTATCTATTTAAGCATATTAAAACAGATATGGAAGTTTACTTTTTATCATCAGATGATAATGAGTGCTTCTTTTCTTATAACATTTATACACCACCTTTTGATAATACAGGTGTTTTTCATATCTTAGAGCACACAGTTCTAACTGGAAGTAAAAGGTTTCCAGTTAGGGATCCTTTCATGACAATTGATCGTAATAGTTGCAATACATTTTTAAATGCAATGACAGGACCAGATAGAACATACTTTCCAGCAGCAAGTCCTGTAAAGAAAGATTTTGATAATATCTTCTCTGTCTACACTGATGCAGTCTTTGAGCCACTCTTAAGAAAAGAATCTTTTATGCAAGAGGGAATTAGGCTTGTTAAAGCTAAAGATTCACTACAAGCAGAAGGAGTGGTCTTCTCTGAAATGAAAGGCGATATTTCAGATCATTCTAGTGTCGTTCAAAGTACTATAAATAGGTTCTTGTTTGATGAAAAATCGCCTTATAGGTTTGAGTCAGGTGGAAATCCTCCTGACATAATCGATTTGAGTTATGAAAAGTTTGTTGAAACATACAAAAAGTATTATGTTGCTAACAACATAACGCTTTTTCTTTATGGAAATTTGGACATAGAAGAGAAACTTTCTTTCTTAAATGACAACTATCTAAAAGATAGGGAAAAAGGCGAAAAAATTGAGAGAGCAAAAAGCCCTAAAAGTTGGTCTGAAAGTAAAAGCGTAAGAGCTACAAGTGATAGCGATGAAGATGATGATAGCGCGTCTGTTATGCTTTCTTGGCTTTTAGGACCATCATCGGATTCTAAACTAAACACTATTCTATCTTTGCTTGTTGATATTCTTTTAGGAAATCCTGGATGTCCTTTGTATAGAAGAATAATCGAATCTGGGTTAGGTTTGGATATTTCTTCAGAGAGCGGGATGAATGATTCTGAAGTTAATTTGACATTTGCAGTTGGTGTTTCAGGCGCAGAAGAAAAAGACAGTGAAAAAATCAAAGAGATGATTTTTGCTTCTTTAAAAGAAATTGTTGAGGAGGGACTCGATAAAACGTTAATTGAGGCTTCTATTAGGCGAATGGAGTTTAGACTCCAAGAGATAAAAGAAGGACTTCCTACTGGCTATAGAATATTCTTTACGCGAGTTGATAAAGGTTGGGCATATGGGAAAAATCCTTCAGAGATGCTTGAGCCAAGAAAGGAGATTCAATATATAAGAGAGGCGCTAGAAAAAGATGATAAGTTTTTTGAAAAGTGGATTGAGAAAAACTTATTAGAAAATCACAATGTTTTGTTATCGACTATTGTAATAGATAAGAATAATTCCATTAAAAGAGAAGCAGAAATACAAAGAAAAATAGAAGAAAGGAAAAGCTGTTACTCAGTTGAGGACGAAAAGAGATATAAAAAGTATGAAGAAGAAAAGGACTCCATAGAGAGCCTTAAAACACTGCCTCGTCTTAGTTTAAGTGATATTCCCAATAAAACAAATGAAATAAAAAGAGAAGAGCATTATGGAATAATAGTTTCACCTCTTCATACTAATGGAATTGTTTATTCAGATATCGCTTTTGATGTAAGTGACTTGACGATAGAAGAGCTTGAGTATGTTAGTCTGCTTAGTCGTGTAATCACAATGACAAACGTAGGAAAACTTTCATACTCCGAATTTTTGACAAAACTGCGTTTTTCAACAGGAGCTTTTTCTTCTATTTTTGAATGTGGAACAACATGCTCTGGCAAAGAGAGAGATTTTCTCCTTATTCGTTTTAAAAGTCTTAATGAACATTTTAAAGAGAGCTTAGATTTAGTTTTATCTCTTATAAACGAAGGCGATTTCTCATCTTCAGAGAGGGTTAGTGCGGTTTTAAAAGATATTGAGAGTGATTTTGAATCATCTGTTGTTTCTCAAGCGCATCTCTTTTCTTTGACTAGCTCATCACGTACTTTTTCTCCTAGCTTATATACTTCAGAAAGAACTCAAGGGTTGAGTTACTGGATAAAAATAAAGAGTATGTTGAAGCAAAAAAGTGAAGATATTGGAAAAAAACTAAAAGAGGTTGCTGAAAAAGTTTTCTCTAAAAATAGAGTTATTTACCATTTGACATGTGAAGATGATGTTGTAGACAGTTTTGCTTCTCTTTCTTCTTCGTTTGTAAAAGCAATTAAAGGAGAGGAGAGAAGTGGCGAAGCAAGTCACATTATTAGTGCTGATGAGAAGAAGAATATTGCATATACATTTTCAACTCCTGTCTCTTATATAGCTCTTTCAGCTCCATCTTGCGCTGAAGATAAAAACTATTGTTCTTCAGAACGAATGCTTATTTCTATTCTTTCTCAATCTGAGTTATGGACTCTCGTCAGAGAAAAAGGTGGTGCGTATGGGACAGGTGCTTCTTTAGATATAACTGAGAATATCATTTACTTCTATAGCTACCGAGATCCAAGACTCGATAAAACTATAGATGATTTTTTCATTTCTATTGAGAAAGAAGATTTAACAAAAGAGAAACTTGAAAACGCGAAGTTAAAAGTTTTAGCAAAAGATGTGAGACCTGTTGGACCACAAAGCAAGGGTATTGTTGATTTAAGGCGCTATTTATATGAGATAACAGATAATTTAAGGCGTGACATTAAAGCATCAATGCTATCTGTTAGTTTGAGCGATATGGAAAAGGCTAAATCAACTTTGATAGATCAGTTAAAGAAGGACAATTCGATTACCGCATTAACAAGTTCAAAGATGGCAAAAAAATCCAAGAATAATTTTGAGGTAATATCTCTACCTTTTGGTAATATATAGTAATAGAGAGGTATTAGATGAAGTATATAGGAGCACTAGACCAAGGAACAACAAGCACTAGATTCATTATTTTTGATGAGAACAACAATATTGTTTCAACTAGCCAGATAGAACATAAGCAAATATATCCACGTCCAGGTTGGGTTGAACATAATCCAGAAGAAATATGGAGAAATACATGTGCTGTTATTTCTGATTCTCTCGAAAAAACAGGTATTCAAGGTGATGATATTGTTGCAATTGGAATAACAAATCAGAGAGAAACAATTATAGCGTTCGATCGAGAGACGGGAAAAAGCTATCATAATGCGATTGTTTGGCAGGATTTGAGGGGCTCAGATTATATAGACAACGTACTCTCTAAAATAGTTAGTGAGGATTTTATTCGGCAGAAAACTGGCCTATTATATTCTCCATATTTCTCTGCATCAAAAATTCGATGGTTATTAGACAACATTCCTGCTGTTAAAAAGAATGCAGATACAGGTCGACTTGTTTTTGGAACTATCGACACATACATGACATATAGATTAACAGGTGGAAAAGCTCTTATTACCGATGTTACTAATGCCTCAAGATATATGCTAATGAATATAGCAACTCAGAAGTGGGATGATGAACTACTATCAATAATAGGTGTAAAAAAGGAGTGTTTACCTGAAATAGTATCTTCTTCTGGTGTTATTTATGGTTATACAGACCCAGATGGCCCATTTAAAGCATCAATTCCTGTTTGTGGAATACTTGGAGATCAGATGGCAGCTCTCTTTGGCCAAGCTTGTTTTGATAAAGGAAGCAGTAAGTGTACATATGGTACAGGATGCTTTATGCTTGCCAACATTGGTGAAGAGATTTGTTATTCTCAGCATGGACTATTAACAACAGTGGCATACAGAATAGAGGGTGAAAAGCCAATTTATGCTTTAGAAGGCTCTGTCGCTGTTGCTGGTTCTCTCGTTCAATGGGTAAGAGATAATTTAAAGATGGTATCATCTGCGAAGGAATTAGATGAACTTGCTCTTTCTGTTCAAGATTGTGGAGGTGTATATATTGTCCCTGCTTTTGCTGGTCTTTTTGCTCCATATTGGCGTAGTGATGCACGTGGAGTAATTGCCGGTCTTACAGGATATGCCTCTCGTGAACATATTTGTCGCGCAGTATTAGAAGCGACAGCTTTTCAGGCATATGACATATTCTGCGCTATGGAAGAAGACAGTGGTGTTGAGATAAAGTATTTAAAGGTTGATGGTGGAATGACAAATTCTTGGCCTCTTATGGCTTTCCAATCAGATATTCTCGCTAAGCCTGTAATCAGACCAGTTATTGCAGAAACTACAGCTTTGGGGGCAGCCTATGCAGCTGGTTTAACGGTAGGTGTTTGGAAAAATGTTGATTCTTTGCGTTCTTATTGGAAAGAACAGACAAGGTGGACACCTACAATGGATGACAAGGAGAGGCAAAAAAAGGTAGGATTTTGGAAGAAGGCAGTTAGTCGAACGCTAAACTGGGTTTAATTAAAAAAGGAACAGATGATGGTTGAATTGTTTAATGGCTTATCTACTTTAGATTATGTACGATTAGCCCTCGAAACATTAATACTGACATTTTTGATTTACAAGTTCTATATGGCTGTAGCCGAAACTAGGGCTAGAGAACTTGCTTCAATCATAGTAGCCATAGTTATTCTTTATGGCTTTTCATATGTCTTGGAATTGAAGGTTATTCTAACTGTAATGAAGGGGCTTTTAGTTCCATTCTTGATGGCTATAGTTGTCTTCTACACCCCAGAATTAAGGAGAGCCTTTTCCGGAACAAAAAGAAGAGGTCTTTTTAGGTCATCTCAAACATCTTCTAGTCAGTTAGATTCTGTTCTAAATGCATGTACTAACTTGGTAAGTAAAAAGAGGGGAGCTTTGATTGTTTTTCCTCGAAATACAGACTTGAAAAATATATATGAATCTGGAACAAAACTAAATGCTGATTTATCTGCAAACTTGATTCTTACAATATTTGACCACGATACACCCCTTCATGATGGAGCATGTGTTATTCAAGGTGGAAAGTGTACATATGCAGCATGTTATTTGCCTCTATCTAAACAGACATCAATTAAAGATACGTTTGGTACAAGACACCGTGCAGCACTCGGTTTAAGTGAAGAATCTGATGCTGTTATTCTAATTGTGTCTGAAGAAACTGGTGCTATTTCCTTAGCATACAATGCCAACATCTACTATAACTTGGATTCTGATGTTGTTAAGGAAATGCTCTTGATGCTATTAAGTGGCAAGGACGTTGTTCCTCAAGATATAAAGATAGAATCAAATAACAACAAGGAGGATGACAACAATGCAGTCACAGAATAAATTTTCCTCTGTAGTTTTTGCTAACTGGGTTGTTAAGATAGTTTCCTTTATCTGTGCTTTGGCTATTGTTGTTTCAATTAGATTCCTAAACGCTACAGATAGAGTTGTTACTATTCCTGTTAAGGTTATTCTTGACGAGAGTAGCTCCTTCCAGCCAATTTCACTTGTCCCTGATTCTGTTGATGTCGTAATTACGGGTAATGATAGTGTTATTTATCTTGTAGACCCTTCGCTTATTACTGCGACTGTAGATTTTTCAGATGTTATGAGCGATGGTATTGCTAGAAGGGTTGTCTCCCTTGAATATGATAGAGACATATTTACTTCTAATGGCCTGAGTGTTGCAGCATCTCCTGCTACAGTAAGGATTCTTTTTGAAAATAGTGCATCTGAGTGATGATCAAGATTGGTACAGATATAGTTCTTAATTCACGATTTAGGGAATATAAAGAGAGTCTTTTTGAGCATCTATTTACTCCATATGAAAGAAAAGAAGCCGAGAATAGAGTGAATAAAAGTGAGTACTTTGGTTCACGCTTTGCTTCTAAGGAGGCCCTAGTAAAAGCACTTGGAACTGGGTTTAAGGGTATTACTCCCTTAGATATAGAAATAAGAGAAGACTATATGGGAGCTCCATATATTCTCTTACGTGGCGAAAGAAAAGAGTCGATTCACCTCTCTATTTCTCATGATGGGGACTATTCTCTTGCCTTTGTGGTTATAGAAAATGAGTAGAAAAGATTGGAAGAGACCATCTGTAACAATGCCAGAAGAT
This sequence comes from Candidatus Ornithospirochaeta sp., assembly GCA_050874025.1. Classification (GTDB taxonomy): domain Bacteria; phylum Spirochaetota; class Spirochaetia; order Sphaerochaetales; family Sphaerochaetaceae; genus Ornithospirochaeta. Next base: position 5,226 of record JBNMJW010000013.1, on the reverse strand, counting down.
AAAAAGAGGATTAAGCTTGTAATAAGTTATGATGGCTCGTCTTTTCATGGCTGGCAGAATCAAGATAATGCCCCATCGGTTGAAAGTACAATAGAAAATGAACTTAGTCTTTTACTAGGTGAAAAGGTCTTTCTTCAGGGTTCTGGTCGTACAGATAGTGGTGTTCATGCTTTATGCCAAGTTGCCCATTTTGACACTAATTCATCTATCGATGCTAAAGCGTATTCTTTCATACTAAACTCAAAGCTTCCTCCTTCAATTAGAATTCTTTCATCAGAAGAGATGAAAGATCTTTTCCATGCACGCTTTACAACAATGTCTAGGGAGTACTGGTACTTCATTAAAAGCTATGATTCAATTCTTCCCTTTGACAAAGACAGAGTGACAGCAATAAAGAGTCTACCAAATCTTTCTCTTCTAAATGAGTATGCATCTATGTTAAAAGGGACCCATGATTTCACAACATTTTGCTCTTCAAAAGATATATGCGAATCTAAAGTAAGGGACATCTATGTATCCCAATGGAGTGAAGAAAAAGATCTCTATGGATTTAGGGTTTATAAATACAGAGTTGTAGGAAATGCTTTTTTATATCATCAAGTAAGAAGTATGGTAGGTACTATGGTTGAGTGTGCTTTAAAGAATGAAAAGTGTGAATCCTTTAAAGAAAGATTAGATAGCAAAAATAGATCTAATGCCCTAAAAACATTTCCTTCAAGTGGCTTATATCTAGCTAAAATAAGCTATGATGAAGATGAGTATAAGTGGTTTGAGGAAGAACATGAGTGAAAATATTACTAAAGAATACTTTTTAGAAATGTTAGATGAAGCAGAGGCACTCTTCTCAAATGACTGTTTGATGGAAGAGCATGACTCTTATTTATACTCTTTAACTACACCTCAAAAAGTTGAAGATAGGCCATACAAGGAAGATGTTTCTTCTTGCCATAAATGTGAAGCTTGTTTCTCAAGAAGAGTCTATGCAGAGCCTATCTTAAACAAAGAACCAAAGCTATTCTTTATTCTTCCGTCTCCTGAAGGCGATACTCTTTTTTCTCCTGAATCTTCGCTCTATTTTTCAAAGTGGTTAAGTGCGATGAACGCAGAAAGAAAAGAGATAGCTGTGTCATCATTAATTAAATGTCCAGTTAAAGCTTTCTCTAGAGAAATAGCATCTGTTTGTAAGGATCACCTTAAAGAGGAGATGCTTTCTATAAAACCAAAGGCATTGGTACTTCTCGGTGAAAGCGTTGCTCAATATATGTTACGTAAAAGTGTGCCATTTGATGAACTTAGAGGAAAAACATATACAATAAATGGTATTACTACTTTTTGTACCTATTCTCCGCTCGATTTAACCAATAATAGAGGGCTTAGGGCGCCAATTTGGGAAGACCTGAAATTCATCATGAGCTCTATTGGAGACGAAAAAGCGTGAAGTGGGTATCTGTTGTTTTAAATATCCCATTAAATAATGTCTATACATATCTAGTCCCACCAAAGGAAGAAGGAACCTCTCTTTTTGGAAAGAGAGTTGTAGTTCCTTTTGGAAAGGTTGAAAAAACAGGCTTTGTAATAGAAGAGCTAGATAAAATAGAAAATACTGATTACGAAATAAAGCCAATAAAGAGAGTTATCGACAAAGAGGCTGTTTTTACAAAAGAACTCATCGAGTTAGCAGAATGGATGACTCATATGTACCTTTCGAGTGTGGGCGTTAATCTTTCTTTAATGATTCCATCCGGACGAAGAGAAAGCGAATATTCTGCTTTTGATAACATCTCATCATTTTCGCCTGTTGAAAAGCTTACAGATGAGCAAAGTAGGGCACTTTCAATATTACGAGAAAAAAAAGATGAAGCTGTCTATCTCTTTGGCGTAACAGGTTCTGGTAAGAGTGAAGTTTATCTTAGAAGAGCGGAAGATGTTATAAAAGAGGGAAAGCAGGTATTGTATCTCGTCCCTGAAATTACTCTTACACACCAATTAAGAGGTGAAGTTTATAATCGCTTTAATAAGAGAGTTGCGATTCTTCATTCTTCACTTACTCCTTCTCAGCGCTTAAAAGAATGGATGCGAATTATTAATGGAGAGGTCGACATTGTTATAGGAGCAAGAAGTAGTGTTTTTGCTCCTTGCCCGAATTTAGGTTTAATTGTACTTGATGAAGAGCATGAGACTTCTTATAAGTCTGGCTCTACTCCTCGCTATTCGGCAAGGCAAGTTGCTCAGTACAGGGCAGGAAAGCTAGGTGCTCAACTAATTATGGGGTCTGCAACTCCATCAATGGAAGCATGGCGACTGATGAAGAGTCAGAAGATTACCTCTATAGTTATGAAAAATAGGATAGGAGAAGCAAGGTATCCTAGAGTTAAAGTAGTAAATATGGTTGGTGAAGAGAGAAATATAAGCCAAAGTCTAGAAGAAGAAATAAGATATGCTCTTTCTCAAAAGAGAGGGGTAATTCTATTTTTAAATAGAAGAGGCTTCTCCTATGGCTATGTTTGTAAAAGTTGTGGTCATATTCTCCAATGTCCAAATTGTTCTGTTTCTCTAACATATCATAAGAAAGATATGCGTCTTGTCTGTCATACCTGTGGATATTCTTCTCCTCTCATTAAAACTTGCCCTGTTTGTAATAGTAGAGATCTAATTCCAAGTGGTTTTGGAACAGAAATGGCAGAAGAAGAGGTTCGCCTCCTTTTTCCAAATAGCAGAATTGAAAGACTTGATACAGATAGTATAAAAGGGGACAAAGAAAAGACTGCTCAGATATTAAAAGAGTTTAAAGAGGGAAAGATAGATATTCTTCTTGGAACGCAAATGATAGCAAAGGGGTTAAATTTTCCATTAGTTTCTCTTGTCGGAATACTTAATGCTGATAGCTCTCTCTCACTTCCTGATTTTAGAGCAGGGGAGAGGACATTTAGCTTACTATATCAAGTGGCTGGAAGGGCGGGGCGCTATCGTGATGATGGGCGCGTTGTAATACAAACAATGCAACCACTAGCTAAAGCTATTGTCTGTGTAGCAGAGAATCGTCTTGATGACTTTTATGATTCAGAATTATCAGAAAGAAGAGAAACTCTTTTCCCTCCATATACACGACTAATTAATCTAACTATCAGAAGCAAAAGCGAAGAAAAAGCTAGAGGCTCGGCAGAAGCTTTGGGCTGTTGTGCTGAAAAATTAGCACTTAACAATGAAGATATTGAAATTTTCTCGCCATCCCCTTGCTTGATTGAAAAGCAAGCACAACAATGGCGCTATCATGTGCTCTTAAGAAGCACAAAGATAAGTGCACTCCTTTCTTTTACATCGGAACTTTTGTCTTCTTTCAAAGTTCCTTCAGGAGCGCACTTAGAGGTTGATGTTGACCCTATTTCTATGCTTTAGTTGTTTCTTCTTGCTTGTTAACAAGAGATAGAAGAGAGATAGACAATCTGTCAGTTACTCTATTTATTTCGAAAGAAAGAGTAGTTTGAGCTTTTGGTGGTAATTCTTTCTCCGAAATATAATGGACTCTATTTTGTATTAGCCATTCCTCTTTGACAAAAGTTTCATCTGTTGGGTTATCAACAAGAATGTTTAAGATAGTTTTATCTTTTAAAAGAATAAGAGTAGAAGAAATCATTTTGACACTATCATTATCTTTATTGCTGTAGATAACAGTTGTCTTTTTTATTGTGTCTTTTAAAGCAACTTCTCCATCAAAAGGTGTGAGCTTAAGTTCATCGATAACAGTTTCTTTCTTAGTTTCTTCCATTTTTTGTTCTTCCTCTTTTTCTACATCTGTCTTAGGTTCTTCTGTCTTAGGTTCTTCTACCTTTGGTTCTTCTACCTTTGGTTCTTCTGTCTTAAGTTCTTCTGTCTTAGGTTCTTCTGTCTTAGGTTCTTCTGTCTTAGGTTCTTCTACCTTAGGTTCTTCTACCTTTTTTGCGCAACAATTATTTGTTGTTTTTTCAGAGAGGGCAGAGCAACTTTTAGTACTGCAAGGACAAACAGAGTTAGGCATTTTAACTTCTTCTTTTTTATCTTTATTTAAAAAGTATGCTCTTGTTTCTTTATATGATCTTCCTCCTACAACGAAGTATTCTTCGCGAGATTTATAGTATCCATAAACAAAAGCATCAAAGATAGCAATTAGAGAAGCAATAAGGGCTTTAACCATATTTCCTTCTACCATATTGCCAAAGATTACAAAGAGTAGGAGAAGAATTTTAAATGTCTCAGAGAAAAGGATTGTCCTCCTTCCAAATGATGTAAAACCAAGTAACCCAATTAATGCTACAGTATTAAGAACTGCAGCAACGTATGGTAACATCAGACTTACAGCTTCAATATAAGAAAAAAGAGATGTTAGTTCTAATCTTCCAATTGAAAAATAGTTTCCTATTGCAACAAAAACAGAGAATGCAATAGAGAGTGGAAGATAAACAATAGTGAAAAACTTATGAAAACCTAATCTTAAATTAAATTGTTTCTTTTCCATGATTTCATTTTATTTCCTCTCTTGTTTTTTTGCCATATTAAATCTGTTGACGAGAATGCACTTTTCCCAATTTGTACTACAAATATCTTAAAAATGTATAATTCCAACTGTTATCTTTTTCTGCTAGGGCAGAATTATGATGGAGTTTTCACATATTAAATTTCAAAGAGTGCACTATTCTAGCAATTAAGACTGAATGAGAACATGATAATCATTAAATTCAACGTATTTGAGATTATTTATTTTTAATTTGTCATAGCCTTTGCCCTATGAAAGCTCCCTTACTTATCATATATAATCTGCTATTTGAAACCATGTAAATTATTAATGCTCTTGATTTTCTTCAATTGCTACCTATGGGAAAAGCTATCTAGAATCGTCAATATCTACACCTTTTCCATAGTTATTCTCCAGTTTTTCAAAGTCTTTAAGGTTTAGCTCTTTTTTCAATTCCTCTTCAGTTGGCATATATGGCATATATTTTGCTGCGTAAATTTGTGTATTGTCTTCTGGTAATGTTAGCTGAACTAAAGTATCACTTTTTTGTGCACATAGTAAGATTCCTATAGGAGGATTATCTCCTTCATTCATCATATGTTAGTTGAATAAGTAAATGCATTTTTTAAAGAAGGATAATACTGCATTAACATTTGCAAAGGAAAAAGATTTGTTTTATCTGTATTTACTTTTGCAAATATTACTTGAATCAAATTACTATCCTAATGCTTCAAGAT
>JBNMJW010000012.1:0-23097 GCA_050874025.1 Candidatus Ornithospirochaeta sp. | reverse complement strand
ATAGCTATTTTCTTATATTAAAAGAAATTATTTGAGTTAAAAGATGTTTATTATAGACATTTCAATTGGAAAAAGGGTTAGCTAAAGTATTGCAAAGATTATGCGACTGAATAGTTACTTGATTTCTTATTAGTTGCATATAATAATCTACTCATGAATATTCAAAATAATTCTATAATATATAACAAAAATAGACATAGTATATATTATTTACGATATCATTTGGTTGTTGTAACAAAATATAGACATCATGTCATAAAAGATGTTTTAAAAGCTCGCTTATTTGAACTAACAGAGCAAACATTTAGGAAGTGGAATTGCACGGTACTTGAAATGGAAAGTAACCTTGATCATATGCATATATATTTTGAAGCACCTCCTCAAGTTAGGCTGTCTGACTTTATTAACAACTACAAGACAGTAAGTGCTCGATTGATTAGAAAAGAATTTTCTTCAGAGCTGGCTTCTTTTTACTGGGAACCTTATTTTTGGGCTCGTTCATACTTTATATCATCTGTTTCTGAAGTTGATGATAAAACTATTAGGAATTATATTACTTACCAGCTAGATTGATTGATTTTGTCGCTCTTAACACCACCCAAATTATTCTAATTATGGATGGAGTGTGCAGAGCTGATTTCATCAAAAATGGAGATAAATTCGGTAATAAGGATGATACTCTAATCTTTATCGATGAAATACAAGCATATCCATATTTATTAACTTTTTGAAATTTCTTAGACAAGACAATAGATTTACTTTCGTAGTGATTGGTTCTTTTCTAGGTGTTTCTCTTCGTTGCCCTACAAGCATTCCAATGGGGAGTATAACTCTCTTAAGAATGTATCCATTGGATTTTGAAGAATTTTTGTATGCTAATGGAGTAAGTAAGGATTTTGTTTCTTTCTTGCGAGAGAAAGCAGAGAAAGAAGAATCATTAGATGAAGTTCTCCATAACAAGCTTATTGATTTGTTTAAGAGATATTTAATATCTGGAGGCCTGCCAGCTGCAGTTTGTGCATTTGTTAAAAAGAAAAATATTCTAGAAACAAGAAAATTCAGGATGAAATACACTCTTTCTACTCTGTAGATGCATCAAAATATGACTTCGAGAAAAAGCTAAATATAATGTCCGTCTATTCTCTTATTCCCTCAAATATGGAAAAAGTGAAAAAACGTGTTTGCATAAAAGAGATCGAAGATAAAAAGGTAAAGACATTTAGGAATTATCAAGAAAAATTTGAATACTTAGTTAGTGCAGGAATAGCCATTTCCGTTCAGGCAATTTCAAATCCATCGTTTCAATTATTAGAGAGTGCAAAAAAAAAACTATTAAAGCTTTATTTAAATGATGTAGGGTTATTATCACAAATACTCTATAAAACAAATGTTAATGCTATATTCTAAAACGAGAAATCTATTAATTTGGGATCTTTATACAAAACCGTTGTTGCAACTCAATTAGCTAGCCATGGTCATAAGCTTTTCTATTATGACAATAAAAAGAAAGGAGAAGTTGATTTTATAATTGATGATTTTGATAATCTTTCTGTCTTACCTATCGAAGTTAAATCTGGAAGGGATTATTCAGTTCATTCTGCTTTAAACAACTTTATAAAAGATGATTATCCTATAAAGAAGGTAATTGTCTTATCAAATAATAGAAAAGTAGAAAGCAAGGGAAAGATTGTTTATCTTCCAATTTATTATGTTATGTTCTTGTAAAAAAAAGCCCTTACTTAAGTAAGGACCTATTCGGAGAAGGGGGGATTCGAACCCCCGGACCCGGTATTAGCAGGTCAACTCCTTAGCAGGGAGCCCGATTCGGCCTCTCTCGCACCTCTCCATATATAAGCGGAAGGAGAGGGATTCGAACCCCCGGTGAGTCTCCCCACGGCTGCTTTCAAGGCAGCTACCATCGACCTCTCGGACATCCTTCCGTAAAAAGTTACAAAGTGAATTCTAAGAAATTGAAGAATCTATGTCAAGCTGTATTCTACCTTGTGCACTATCTCCGACTTCTTTTTTTAAAATATTTACATTTGGAGAGGGAATATCTGCCTCAATTTTAATGCCAACACCAAAATCTTCTTTTATATTTGTAGCATTATTTTTTTCTAAAATTTGCTTTATAGGGGTATATAAGTCGTATTGAAGCTTTAGCTTTATATGTGTGTAATCTACCATCTCTTCTGTTTCGACAATCTTTAATACTTCCTTAGTGCTGTCGCCGTAGGCTTTAACAAGTCCTCCTGTTCCAAGTAGAGTCCCTCCAAAATAACGGACAATACAGACAAGAATATTTGTTATTCCACTCCCTTTTAAAACCTCTAAAGCAGGACGTCCTGCTGTATTCTTTGGTTCTCTATCGTCAGAAGAAGAGTAAAGAGTGCCACTCTTCCCTACAACAGCAGCATGTACGACATGGGTGCTGTCGCTATACTCTTTCTTTGTTTCATTGACCAAAGCTTTTACTTCTTCAAGACTACTAACTGGATATGCTATTGAGATAAAACGAGATTTCTTAACTATTATTTCTGCTTTTGTTACTTTTTTAAGTCTCTTCATTTTTATCTCCTTTGTAGTTATGAGAGAAGATGTTATCAGAAGGAGAAGAAAGAGTAATGCTATTTGCTACTTCATCGAGTTCTTTTATATCATTTAAATCAAGCTCTATGGTGTTGAGTTTAAGTTGCTCAAGAGAGCTTACGCCTCTAATAATTGCGTATGGAGCTTGTGCTTCTACCCAACTATAAGCAATAGTTTCTCTACTTACCTTATATTTTTCTTCCATTTTATCTAGAGTTGAGAACAAGTTTTCTTTTTCTTTTGACGAATAAAATGGAAGGGAAGAGAGTAGTGGTTTTTCCTTTTTAGAAAGGAATCCAAAGCCTAATGGGCCATAAGAAAGCGTCTTTATTGCGAGTTTTCTCTCTTCTTCATAGTCTTTATTCCATACCAAAGAAAGAGGCCTTTCATGGTACGAAATGTTAAAATCTGAAGAGACTTGCTTTAATAACGAGAAAGGAAAATTGCTTACGCCATATTCTTTTATGATGTTTTCGTTTTTGAGTTTTTCTAGCTTCACTAGAGAAGAGTAGAGTTCATTACTATTCGTTGGCCAATGGAGAAGCAAGATATCTAGATAATCTGTTTTAAGCCTTTTTCTTGAGGCATCGACCTTTTTCTCTAAGGTAGGAATAGGCATAACTTTTTCTACTATTCTCCAATTCTCCCTTTCTACTTTTGCTTCTTTGAGTGCAGAGTAGAGAATGGAGTCTGAGTCTTGATAGCTATATGCAGAGTCGAATGTGCTTATGCCCATGGAAATGGCTTTTTTTATAATGCGTTTGCTTTCTACTAGGGCTAATTTTTTATGGAAGACTCCTTCCCCCATATTCCATAGCCCCAGAATAACTAAAGAATTATTCTTCATCCTCTTGGTCTAAATACTCTACTTTGCTATCAAGAAGAGTTCTGTCATCAAAGAGGAAGTAGCCTTCAAATTTTCTTCCTTTAAGCATTTCTGGAAGCCATAGTTTATCGTCAGCCCACATTAGTGAGTAATCTATCTCATCGATTTTAGTCCAAAAAGGCTTAGTCTCCTCACATTCTTCAATGAGTTCTCCACTCCATTTCGTTGTTGTAAAGACGTAGCCTAGCATCTTTAATCCATCTTTGAATTGGAAGTAGAGAGTGCCCATCTCTTCAAGATCTGTTATATCTAAACCTGTTTCTTCTTTTGTCTCTCTAATAGCTGCTTCTACTTTGGTTTCTTCAATTTCAATATGTCCACCAGGAGCGTTGATGTAGCCATTGCCTAATCCCTTTTTCTTATGAATAAGGAGAATATTGTCGTTATTAATGACGTATGTTATGACACATCTTTCATCTGGTTCCCAACTTCCCCAAGGAATTTCATTTATTGATGTGGCGTTCTTGCACACTTCATTTATCTTTTCTTGAGGGAGTGACTTAACCATCTTTCTTTCTTCCTCTTCCTTTTTCTTTTTTTCTTCAGGTTGCTCTTCATAGTAGCAATCGTCACAAAGATTATTGTCTCTTCCAAGAGTTGCATCCCAACTTAGTTTCTTGCCACACTTAGGGCAGTGTCGTTTCCATGGCCAAACTTTTTTTCTTAAAAGGACAATTATTAATAAGGCTAGAACAACAGTTACTATTTCGAGCCAAGAAGGCCAAGCTTTAGTATTTATAAGGATAAGGATAAAGTATGTAACTAGAAAAATGAGGGCAAGAAGTATTGTTGAAAACCTTTTTTTCTGTCCATCTTTAAACTTTCTTAGTGAAATGTTCGCAATAATTAGACCGAACATAATAAAATCAAAAATTGCATTGAAGAAAGATAAAATCATATTTCAATTCTAACTACACAGAGATATCTCTTCAATCTTCATTTTTCTCATATGTTAATTCCTTCTTTGTGTGCTATTCTCTTGATAGGAGATTTAACTATGAAAATTAATAAATACATTGATCACACACAACTTGCAGCTGATGCAACTGAAGAAAAAATAAAGAAACTATGTGACGAGGCAATCAAGTATGATTTTGCTTCTGTTTGTGTAAACTCTTGTTGGGTAAAGTATTGTGCTGACTATTTAAAAAATAGTGATGTTAACGTTTGTACTGTCGTTGGTTTCCCTCTGGGTGCTATGAGTACAAAAGCAAAGGCATTTGAAGCAAAAGAAGCTGTTCTTGATGGTGCTGATGAAGTTGATATGGTAATCAACATTGGAGCTCTTCACGATAAGAAATATGACTATGTCGAAAATGATATTAGAGAAGTTAAAAAGGCTTGTGGCGATAAGCTCTTAAAAGTAATTATCGAAGCTTGTCTTCTTTCTGATGAAGAAAAAGTAAAAGCATGTGAACTATCGAAAAAAGCAGGAGCTGATTACGTTAAGACATCTACTGGATTTTCTAAGAGTGGAGCAAAGTGCGAAGATGTTGCTCTTATGAGAAAGACTGTTGGTAATGATATGGGCGTAAAGGCTGCTGGTGGAATTAGAGACACAGAGACTGCTCTCAAAATGATTGAAAGTGGAGCTTCTCGCTTAGGATGTTCTGCTGGAATTGCTATTATTGAAGGGATGAAGGACAATGCCTAATACAGAGAATGCAAAGAGTAGTGCAGATTTCTTAAAATCTCTTGGCTTTCCTACTCTTACCGTTCACGATACATTTCAGCATTTTGATTTTACTTCTCCTGGCCGAAGGGTTCTTCTTATAGGACCAATGGGATCGGGAAAGACAGAGTATGCAGCTCGTGTTTGGCGAGATGCTCAGGTTGCAAGAGGAAAGGGTGACTTTGTATCTAGCGCAACTAGTACAGGCCTCAGAGATAGACGTAATGTCTTTTTTATCAGAACTGTAATAGATGGCTCACGCTTCACAGACTATCCAGATGATGCTTTAGCATACCGCTCTGGTTATATTCGTTGTGGAGAAAATATAGCTAGAGTAAGAGACAGTTTCGATTTTGAACAAGTTCTGAAGGATAATCCAAGAGTTGGTACATTTATTATCGATGAAGCTTCATTCTTCGATGAAAGACTTGCCTACGTTGCAAGAAACTATGCAGTCTCTGAAGGTTGCATGTTCGTCTTTCCAACTCTTGTTTTGAACTTTAGACGAGAGTTCTTCAATTCAACAGCTCGTCTTATGCTAGATATTGCAACAGATGTTCTTCCTTTGACAGCGTATTGCGAAGAGAAGAGCTGTCTAAACGATGCCTTTTATACATATCGCTATTACCTAGTAGATGGAGTTGAGTGTCCTGCTCTTTATTTTGATCCTCTTATCATTGTTGGAGGGGATAAAGTTCATGAGGGAGGCTTGGAGCCCAACTATGCGGCTCGTTGTGATAAGCACCATTACCTTCCAGGTAAAGAATATACTTTCTTTACTCTAAAGCCTCTTGGTTTAGACGCAGGAAAAGGCAATGTTGGTCCTCTTATTAAGGAGCTTGGGTATCTTAAGAGCGATATTAATAAATCGCTACTATTTGAGTCTTTATCTAAGCGCTACAGCGAAAGCGCTGATAGTGAAAGATATATGGCATCTTTGAAGTCGAAGAATATTGCAGAGAAGGCTCTTGCTTTCTTGTTCTCAGAGCAAAATCTAATAAGTGAAATTCTTTTAAGAAAGATTGTTTCTGAGCTTGATCTAGATAGAGCCTACTTAGAGAAGACTCTCTATGAAAACAGACGACCTGTAACATTCGACGAACAATACTTACTCTAGAGGATCAAATGAGCAAAGAAGATGATAAATTAATAGAAAAAGGGCTTTCATCTAGCGAGGTTTTCTCTGGAAGGCTACTACACGTTTTTAAGGATGAAATAGAGCTTCCAAACAAAAAAAGGGGAACAAGAGAATATATAAAGCACAACGGAGCTGTTGCCATTGTTCCTCTTTTAGATAACGGTTCTGTTATTGCTGAACATCAATATCGTTATCCTGTCAAAAAGGTAATTGTTGAGATTCCTGCAGGTAAACTCGATAGCGCAGACGAAGACCATTTAGAAGCAGCAAAGAGAGAACTCAGAGAAGAGACAGGCTATGTTGCTTCTTCTTGGGTTGAACTAGGCGCTATCTATCCTTCTGTTGCCTACACGACAGAGACTATTTGGATTTATCTTGCTCGTGGGTTGAAGAAAGGCGAGAGAGATTTAGATGATGACGAGTTTTTGAATGTTGTGGAAATTCCGCTTGAATCTTTTGTTGATATGATAGAGAAGGGTGACGTAAGAGATGCAAAAACATGTGTGGCTATCTTAAAGACAAAACTTCTCTTAGATAAGGAAAAATAGAGACATTCTGATTAATCTAGATGTAGTAAAGCAATATTTGACTATTTGTTAGGTATTGCTTTTATTTTTCGATTTTATGTTCGTTTTTACATTTATTCGTTGTAAAAAATGTAATCAGTTACATTTTTTCGTTGAATTTTTTGTAAATAAGTGTTGCAATATGCCTTAGTTATAGAGAAAGGGGAATTTTTGTATGTACCGAATTGCAATTGAAAAATTGTTTGAATGGAAAGAGAGTAAACACCGTAAACCACTTATTATCGAAGGAGCTAGACAAGTAGGTAAAACATGGTTAATGAAAGAATTCGGAAGACAGGCATACGAAAATACTGTATACATTAATTTTGATTCTAATTCTCGTATGAGCCAACTTTTTGCATCAGATTTGGATATAACTCGACTAACAATGGGCTTAGAGGTATATGTTGGTCACAAAATTAATCCTAGTAATACTTTGCTTATATTTGACGAGATACAAGAAGTTCCAAGAGCTCTTACTTCTCTTAAATACTTTTGTGAGGATGCCCCTCAATACCATATTATTTGTGCAGGTTCTCTATTAGGTATTGCATTACACTCAGGAACATCTTTTCCTGTTGGAAAGGTTGATTTCTTGAAACTCTATCCTCTTTCTTTCCGAGAATTCTTAATGGCTATAGGAAATGAACAGTTTACCAAACTTCTTGATTCTTGTGATTTTCAAATGATTAATAGTTTTAAGGAAACTTATATTGATGCATTAAGAAAGTACTACTTCATAGGAGGGATGCCTGAATGTGTAGAAAATTTCATTGAAAGCAAGGATTTTAATGAGGTAAGACGTATCCAAAAGAATATTCTTGCTACATATGAGCAGGATTTTTCTAAGCATGCACCAAATGAGATAGTTCCCAAAATTCGTATGCTATGGAATAGCATACCTAGTCAACTTGCAAAAGAAAATAAAAAGTTTATCTATGGCATTATTAGAGAGGGCGCTCGAGCTAAAGAGTATGAAAATGCAATTATGTGGCTTATGGATTGCGGACTTATACATAAAGTTAGTCGTGTGAATACTGCTAGTATTCCGTTGAAAGCTTATGAAGATTTGAAAACATTTAAGCTTTTTGTTTTGGATGTTGGCTTACTTTGCTGTATGGCCGGACTACAAAGCGAAACACTTTTAGATGGAAATACGCTGTTTGTAGAGTTTAAAGGAGCTTTAACTGAGGAATATGTATGCCAACAACTAAAAACCATAGATGATCTTGGCCTTTATTACTATACAAATGATAGAAATTCTTGTGAGGTTGATTTTGTTGTTGATACAGGCAAAGATGTTATCCCAGTTGAAGTGAAAGCAGAAGTAAACTTAAAAGCAAAAAGTTTGAAGATGTATCGAGAAAGATTTTCTCCTAATATGTCTATTCGTACATCACTAGCTGATTATAAAAAAGAGGATTGGTTAATAAATCTTCCCTTATACGCTATTGAAGAAATCTCAAAGGTATAAAGGAAAAGTACATGAGGCAAAATGTTTTTGTTTCTTTCTTTTTTTTGAAATTAAGCTTGTGTTTTACTTGTAGTTTATTTCAAAAACTTTGGATTTTTTGAAATTACTACTTTTAACAAATTTCAAAAAAAGATGAGTTTATGAAATTTAAGTAGTAAAATCTTTGTTGTAATTTCATTTTCCCTTTTTGATAGAGGAGGAGAACATATGAGCAATCGTGCAGGAACTTTTATTAATAATCTTTCAGGTGAGATGGCATACAAATCCTTTCGTCCCAATTCTCTTCCGCCTAATCCTCCAATTGTTCTTGATAATGAACTAGTATCTAAACTAATTGATGCTAATAAGAAACTAGTTATGCTTGATGGCCTTTCTTCCCACATTTCCAATGTTGACTTGTTTGTTTCTATGTATGTTAGAAAAGAAGCTCTTCTTTCATCTCAGATTGAAGGTACTCAATGTGCATTGGATGACATTCTTAATCCTTTAATTGAGAAAAACACTAATTTAAATGTTTCGGATGTTGTTAATTATGTAAAAGCAACAGAATTCGCACTAAGTCGTCTTCAAGCACTGCCATTGTGCAATAGACTCATTAAAGAAACTCATGCGGTTTTAATGGAAGGAGTGAGGGGACAGGAAAAAAATCCTGGAGAGTTTAGATATTCTCAAAATTGGATTGGTGGACAGGGGAGTACTATACGAAATGCCCGCTATATTCCTCCAAATCCTGAAGATATGCAAATTGCCATGTCAGATTTAGAGAAATATATGGATAGTGATGACTCTCTTGATCCATTAATTCAAATAGCTTTGATTCACTATCAGTTTGAGACAATACATCCATTTCTTGATGGAAATGGCCGAATTGGTCGTCTTCTAATTACGTTATTTTTGATGGAAAAAAAGATTTTGTCTCGTCCTTCTCTTTATATTTCCTACTTCTTAAAAATGAATCGTATAGAGTATTACGATAAGATGACACATGTAAGGAAAACTGGTGACTATGAGCAATGGATTATCTTTTTCTTAGAGGCCCTTGCAGATTCTGCTAGTGATGCTATTCAAACTATAGATAAGCTCACAATACTTCATAGTAACAATATTGCTAAGTTTAATAACCTTTCAGAGAGACAGAGAAGTAGTGTTCTTAAAGTTTTTGATTATATCGAAACTAATCCGATTATTGATATTCAGAAGACAGCATCGGCTCTTAACCTTGCATATAATACAGTTTCTAAAATTGTTATATTACTCATCGAAAAGGGTATTCTCAAAGAGTCAGATAAGATTGGAAAAGCAAAGATTTATTCCTACTACGAATACCTGAATATTCTACGTAAGCATACTTGATAACTCATGTATATATATTGATTTTATTATTTATAGCTTATTTAAATAACATCATTAGTTATGTCTAAACAAATAAAGATTAACAGTAAATAAATTTTGTATAATTTTATATTTTTTTATCTTTTTCTCTTGAACAACTTACTATTAAGCTAGAACAATTAGAAAGCATGGATGATATAAAGCTAATCTGTTGTGATATTGATGGTACCCTCGTTCGCCAAGATAAGTCATTAAGTGATGAAAACATAAAGTGGATACAACGTGTTGTTAGGGAGAAGGATGTAAAATTCACGATTGTCTCTGGTCGAATGTATTCGTCCATCGTGCATTTCTATAATACGATTGGTATAAAATGCTTAGCGTCTTGTCTCAATGGGGCTCTTCTGTATGATGAAGATGGAAACATCATCAAAGACCATAGAATAGAAGAAAATGTTGCAAATCATATATATCATATATCTAAAGATTTTTCGGTAGCTATGCTCGTGATAATTGGAAATGAATGGTATACAGAATGTCATGAAGGTTTTCTTTACTCAGAAAAATTACCAATCTATAGAAAACCTAGCATAATTGAAAATTTAGAGAACCTACTAGAGAGGGAAAAGGTAAATAAAATACTTTTCATGAGTCAAGAGAAAATACAAATAGACAATCTTAGAGAAAAAATTATGAAAGAGATATCTAAGGATGCATCCTTCTACTATGGCAACAACTTCTTAGAGATTATGCCTAGAGGTATTAACAAGGGCACTGCAATTGATGATCTTAGTTCTTATTACGATATAGATAAGTCCGAAATTATGGCCTTAGGTGATGACTTAAATGATTTAGAGATGTTATCAAAAGCCGGTTATTCTGTTGCTATGGCAAATGCCACGGAAGAAGCAAAAAAAGTTGCAAAGTACCTTACTCAAACAAATGAAAATGATGGAGTTGCTAGGGCGATAGCGAGATTCTTCTACCATAAGGAGGAAATATGACAAATAGCGAAAGACAAAAATTAATCCTTGAAATGATTTCTCGAAATAAGAGCGTTCAGATTACAGATTTGACTGAAGCGTTTGATGTTTCTGTTATGACTATACGCCGAGACTTTGCAGAACTAGAGAAAAAAAAGTATATCAAACGTGTTTATGGTGGAGCTGTACTTAATGAAGAAGAACTCAATAAACCATATTTTCCTCGAGCTGCCATAAACAGTGTAACCAAAGACCTTATTGCTAAAAAGGCAAGTGAGATGATAAAAGATGGAGATACTTTAATTCTTGATTTAGGCACTACGGTTCTTCAACTTGCTAAGCATTTAGATGGTAAGAAAGGGCTATCTGTTATATCGTGTTCTCTCCCTGTTTTAAATGAGCTTGAGAAATATCCAGATATAACAATATTTTCAGTAGGTGGGGAGCTTAAACGTGAAAACCATGCATTCTTGGGAATAGAAACTGAGAATGAGATTTCTAAATATTGTGCAGATATTGCATTTATAGGAGTTGCTGGAATATCTAACGAATATGGCCTTACTAATTTTTATCACCAAACAGCCACATTATGTAGAAGAATAATGAAGCAGTCGAAAAAAGTAGTTCTTCTTGCTGATAGTTCTAAGTTTGATAAAGCAAAGCCTGCTGTTGTTGGTGAGCTATCGGATATTGATGCAATTGTCACTGATAACGGGATTCCTGATGAGTATTTAAGGATTTTCAATGATCTAAAAATTCAAGTAATTCAGGTTGAAGTCAATAAAATTGATTAGTTCTCGAACAAATTTTATAAAAAATTAACAAAAAGTTTGACAACTCATGTTCTCTATGTAAACTTATAGCAATAACAAGGAGAACACATGAGAAAAAATATTATTATCAAACATGCTATAAAAAAATATGGTGATAATGTTGTAATTCCAGATCTTAATTTGTTTGTTAAAGAAGGAGAGTTTTTTACTCTTCTTGGACCATCCGGATGCGGCAAAACAACACTTCTTAGAATGATTGCAGGCTTTAATTCTATTGAGGGTGGCGATTTTTATTTTAATGACACAAGAATAAATGACATGGATCCAGCTAAGAGGAATATCGGAATGGTATTCCAAAATTATGCAATCTTTCCAAATATGAGTGTTAGAAAGAATGTAGAGTTTGGACTTAAGAATAGAAAAATACCTAAAGAAGAGGTTAGATCAGAGGCCGAAAAGTTTATGCGTCTTATGCATGTTGATGAATATGCAGAAAGATTACCTGAGCGTCTTTCTGGTGGACAACAGCAACGAGTTGCACTAGCAAGAGCTCTAGCTGTTACACCAGATGTTCTTCTTATGGATGAACCACTGTCTAACCTAGATGCAAAACTTAGGGTCGAAATGCGGACTGTTATAAAAGAAATCCAAAATAAAGTTGGTATTACAACGGTCTATGTAACACACGACCAGGAAGAGGCAATGGCTGTTTCTGATCGTATTGCTGTAATGAGTGGTGGTGTTATTCAACATATTGGAACCCCTAAAAACATCTATCAACGTCCTGCTAATCTTTTTGTCGCAACGTTTATTGGTAGAACAAATGTTCTAAAGGGAAAACTTGAGGTTGATAACGGTATTGTATATATCAAGACAGTCTCTGGCTATAAAACCAAAATAGAAGGTGTCCAAGATAGATTTTTGCATAATCAAGATATCCTTATCTCTGTTCGTCCTGAGGAATTTTGTCTTACGGATGAAAATGTTGAAGGCATATCAGCAACAGTTAAGAGTTGTGTTTTCCTAGGTCTAAACACTCATTATTTTGTTACCCTCTCAACAGGAGAAGATGTAGATATCATACAAGAATCTTCTATAGACTCAATAATTGAGCCGGGATCAAAAATTAAGCTTACAATTAACACCCAGAAAGTGAATCTTTTTACAATAGATGGTAATACGAATATCCTCAAAGGTGTCATAAATTACAAAGAGAAAGGAGAGGATAAATGAAAACCGGACACAGAAGATTTGATCTTTGGACAGTGGCATCTATTGCTCTATTTCTAATGTTCTTAGTCTTTCTTATATATCCTTTATTTGGTGTTATGAAACAATCGATAGTTGGAGACGATGGAAAGCTAACATTCTCCCAGTTTGCCAAATTTTTTAGCCAAAAGTATTATACGAATACCATATTTAATAGCATTAAGGTAACGCTAGCAGTAACGATATGTTCGCTTTTAGTTGGTATTCCTATGTCTTATTTCTATTCGTTTTATAAAATCAAACTTTCTAAGCTAGTGTTTACGATAAGTATACTTTGTTGTATGAGTGCGCCATTCTTAGGTGCATACTCTTGGATTCTTCTATTGGGACGAAGTGGTGTAATAACAACATTTTTTAAAGAAAGTTTGGGCATAAATATTGGTAACATATATGGATTTGGAGGAATACTTTTAGTTCAAACACTAAAATTCTTTCCTCTAGTATTTATATATATGAATGGCGCATTTAAGAATATTGACAACTCCCTTATGGAAGCCTCTGCCAATCTTGGATGTACAGGAATTAAGCGTCTATTTGTTGTTGTTTTATCACTAGTAATGCCAACAGTTCTTGCAGCTTCTCTCCTTGTTTTTATGCGTGCTTTTGCAGATTTTGGAACTCCTGTTGTTATTGGAGAGGGATATATGACGTTCCCTGTTCTCATTTATAGAGAATTTGTTAATGAAAATGGTGCAGATTTTGGATTTGCCTCGGCGATTTCTGTAATTGCAATTCTCGTAACAGCTTTAGTTTTCTTTTTACAAAAATGGGCATCAAGAAAGTTTAGTTTTTCAATAAACTCTCTTCATCCTGTGGAGAAGAAAGAAGCAAAGGGAATTGGAGGTATCTTAATGCATGCATATTGCTATTTAGTTTGCCTTATAGCATTTTTACCGCAGTTATTCATAATATATCTTTCATTTAGAAAGACTAATGCTGCGGGAACAGTGTTTTTAGACGGTTTCTCTCTTGGTAGCTACAAGTCAGCGTTTAATAGACTGCTTGTAAGGTCAATGACAAATACTGTTAAACTTGGTGTTTTTGCTCTTCTTATTATAATTGTAATTGCAATTATCATCGCCTATCTCACAGTAAGAAGAAAGAACCTCCTCAATGATGCAATAGACACCTTTTCCATGATTCCTTACATAATGCCTGGTGTCGTTATTGGTATTGCTCTTTTAACAGCTTTTGGAAGTAAGCCTTTTAAACTTACAGGCACTTTTACAATCATGTTACTTGCTGTAGTTATTAGAAGACTGCCTTATACAATAAGAAGTGCAACGGCAACACTTCAGCAGATACCTATGAGTATAGAAGAGGCCTCAATAAGTCTTGGTGCTTCAAAAATGAAAACACTAACAAGAATTACAATACCTATGATGGGAAATGGTATTCTTTCTGGTTCAATTCTAAGTTGGGTAGCAATTCTAACAGAAGTATCTAGTGCCATTATCCTTTACAACAACAGAAGTATCACAATGACGATTTCAGCATATGTGGCAATTACAAGGGGAAATGACGGAATGGCTGCAGCTTTTGCTGCCATCCTTACAGTAATGACAATTATTTCATTAATTATTTATTTAAGGGTAAGTAAGTCTGAAGATATCAGACTATAAATAAAAGGAGAAAAATAATGAAAAAGATTAGTGTTTTATTACTCGTTTTGTTAGCTTCGCTAGCATTGGTTTTCGCAAATGGAACAAAAGAGACAGAAGATGGTCTCCCTAAAGGTGGAATTGAAAATTCACTTGTCATTTACACATCGAATACAGAAGCAGAGATTGCTGCCATGATTTTGCCATTTACTAGTCTATATCCAGATGTAAATATCGAAATTGTTAATGGTAGCTTTGGAGAGTTATTTGCACGTCTTCAGGCAGAGAAGGATTCTCCTGTTGCAGATATTATGCTTGGTGGACTTTCTTCTACAGATGGAAATAAGTATGAACAGTATTTTATGAAATATACATCAAGTCACAATAGTGAACAAATTGCTCCTGCAACAAATGGTTACTATAGTGTATATGGCATGTCTACAGTTTGCTTTGCTGTAAATACAAAGCTTGAAAACGAACTTGGATTAAATATTCGTTCTTATGAAGACCTACTTAATCCGGCTTTAAAAGGAAAGATAATCTTCTCGGATCCTAATAGCTCATCTGCAGCATGGAATAATCTTTGTAATATCTTCTCCGTTTATGGTGTTGATACTCCAGAGGCATGGTCAATTATCGAAGGTTTAATGAAAAATGGTATGGTTGTTGGGTCATCTTCTTCAAAATGCTTTAAGGATGTTGCAAATGGAGAATATGTAGTTGGTCTAACATATGATAATGGTGCTGTTACAATGCTTGGTGCAAAGAATTATGAGATGCGATATCCATCTAATGGAACATCAGGAAAGGACTCCTGTTTTGCAATCGTTGCAAACTGCAAGCATCCTGAAGCAGCTAAAGCTTTCGTTGAAGCTATGACGTCTAAAGAAGGTACGGAGAAAATGTACAACATGTATGGAGGCGTTAGATTTACAAATTCTCTTGTTACTGAACCTTCTTCTTTCCAACTTGGAAAAACAAAAGACATCAAATGGGTTGATAGACCTGTTGAAGAACTTACAGCCAAGAAAGATGAGCTTCTTGCTAAGTGGAACGATCTTTACGCAAGAATTTATAAGTAAATATTGCTCCTTTATTGAGCAAATTCATTATTAATTGAAAGGAATCATATTCTTTTAAGTAATGAGTATGATTCCTATGTATGGATTAGAAAAATATGGAGAAAAAAGCAGATGTTGGTCTAATTGGCCTTGCTGTTATGGGTGAAAACCTTGTTATTAATATGGAATCAAAGGGCTTCCGTGTTGCAGTTTTTAATCGCACGTTGGAGAAAGTTGATAAATTTCTAGAGGGTAGGGCTAAAGGTAAAAATATCATTGGAGTTCACACTCTTGAAGAACTTGTTGATTCTTTAAAACGACCTCGTAAGGTTATTTTGCTTGTTAAGGCAGGAAGTCCTGTTGATGATTATATTGATGTCCTAGTTAATCTTTTAGAAGAAGGAGATATAATCATTGACAGTGGTAATAGTTATTTTAAGGACACAATTAGACGTACCCAATATGTTGAAAGTAAAGGTCTACTCTACGTTGGAACCGGAATTTCTGGAGGAGAAGAGGGCGCACTAAAGGGTCCTAGCCTTATGCCTGGAGGTTCTGATAAAGCATGGCCTATTGTGAAAGACTTATTCCAAGCTGTAGCTGCAAAGGTTAATGATGGAACACCTTGTTGTGAGTGGGTTGGTCGCGATGGAGCAGGACACTTTGTAAAGATGGTTCATAATGGGATTGAATATGGTGATATGGAGCTCATCTCTGAAGCATACAGCCTAATGAAAAATATTTTAATTCTTAGTGATGATGAAATTTCTGAGGTTTTTTCAGCATGGAATAAGACTGAGCTTAATAGTTACTTAATTGAAGCAACAAGTTTAATATTGAAAAAGAAAGATGAGGATGGTACTCCTCTTGTTGGTAAAATTCTAGATGTTGCTGGCCAAAAAGGTACGGGAAAATGGACATGCCTTGAATCTCTAGATGAGGCGGTTCCTCTTACACTTATTGCAGAATCCGTTTATTCAAGATTTCTTTCTTCCCTGAAGGAGGAAAGAACTTTAGCCTCTTCTTATTACGAACACCCTTCAATCATGTTTGATGGCGATAAGTTAGAAATGATTGAGGATATAAGGCGAGCATTGCTTGCTTCTAAGATTATTTCCTATGCTCAGGGTTTCGTTTTGATGAGAACGGCACAGAAAAATTATAATTGGGAACTTAATCTTGGCGAAATAGCTCTTATGTGGAGAGGTGGATGCATTATTAGGTCAGTTTTTTTAGATCGAATTAAAGATGCTTTTAGTAAGAATCCAGATCTCCATAATTTAATTCTTGATTCTTATTTTCATGGCTTAATTCCAACTCTAATTCCATCAATGAGAAATGTGATAATAGTGGCAACTAAGAATGGTGTTTCAATACCTGCATTTTCATCAGCACTTTGTTATTTTGATGGGTACACCTCCAAAAATCTTTCCGCGAACCTAATACAGGCACAGAGAGATTTCTTTGGAGCTCATACTTTTGAGCGTGTTGACAAAAAGAGAGGCGTATTCTTTCATGCTAATTGGACAGGTGAGGGAGGAGAAACTTCTGCATCAACATACAATGCATAAAACAAAGAAAAACTAGGGGAAATTTTTCCCCTATATTTATGCTTTCTTCCACATGGCTTGCAACTTATTAACTGTATCTACAACAGTAGCAGGATTCATATTTTCTAAAGACCAGAGTACATTTATATCTCTCTTTTTTACTTCGCTCATGAATGCACTCCAATCAAAGACGCCAGTAAGTGCAGGAAGATTTCCTATCTTTGTGCCGTTTTCTTCTGAAAGGATGTAATCCTTACAGTGAATTGCAACTAGTCTATCTTTGAATAGATCTAAGAAAGGAGAGTAGAAAGATTTAACAGCATCTGCTGTTGGATTTGCATACTCCATGCCATCTTTTTCTTTTAAACCTGCATATGGAACAAGATTGATAGGATCAAGAAGGACCTTTAGAGAAGAAGATGGGAACCTCTCTATTACGCCCATTAGCCTTTCTAAAGAACCAATAGTATGAGTATGATTTACAGGTTCAAGCGTGCAATATGCTCCATATTTCTCTGCTGCATTTACCATCTCTGAAAGAGAAGAGTAGAAGACTTCTAGATATCTTGGGTCACTTGTCTTTGTACTGTATCCCCCATTAGGGTTTTGTGTGCCAGTTTCGGTTGCAACTATAGGGCACTTAAAAGCTTTCCATAAAGAGAGATTCTTTTTGAATCTTTCTACTTCTTCTTTTCTTTTTTCTTCATTTGGATGAACAACGTTGATATAAGCACCAACAACACCGACTTTAACGCCATGTGAAGAAAGTGTGTCTGTAACGCTTGAAATGTATTCCTCGTCCCATTCTTGCCATGGTTTAGATTGAGGTACAACTTTTTTTAGCGCAAGTTGAATATAAGAATTCCTAAAATAACTTTCTACTGTTTTTCCTAATTCTTCTACTGAAGAGAATGAGCCAAAATCGTGAGCTCTAAAACCGATATTTAACATAAGAAAATATTAATATCAAATATAAAAAAAAGAACAGAGGTAAGGTAGTGACAAAATTTGAATAATTCTGTTATTCTTTTCAAGATTCTTGAGCCTTCGGGCAGAGGAGGTGAGATATATGGCATTCGTTAAAGTTGAAGAAACTGAACCACTCGAAAAAGCGATTAAGCGTTTTAAGAGAATGGTAGAGAAGGAAGGCGTCATCAGAGATTACAAGATGCGCAGATACTTCGAGAAGCCATCTGCCATCCAGCACCGCAAGGATAAAGCTATGGCAAGAAAGCAGATGCTCAAGAATAAAAAGGCACGTTCTTCAAAGGCTTATTAATTTTTGAGTTATCAAAGAAAAAATCGGGTTCTAAAAGACCCGATTTTTCTTTTCTCAGTTTTTACTCTCTCCGAGGAATCTAGATAAGAAGTCTTTAGTCCTTTGTTTAGATGGATTAAAGAAGACATCTTCAGGTTTTCCATCTTCCTCAATTTTTCCATCTGCCATAAACAGAACACGATTGGAAACATCACGCGCAAAGCTCATTTCATGAGTTACTACAAGCATTGTCATTCCGCTCTTTGCTAAGTTTTTCATGCAGTCTAGTACTTCTCCAACCATTTCTGGGTCAAGAGCCGATGTTGGCTCATCAAAGAGAAGAATATCTGGGCTCATTGCAAGGGCTCGCGCAATGGCTACACGTTGCTTTTGCCCACCAGATAGCTGACGTGGCTTAGCATTTACGTATTCGTCCATGCCAACCTTCTTCAAAAATGCATGAGCAACCTTTGTTGCTTCTTCCTTGCTCCTCTTTAGAACCTTTACTTGTCCAATAACACAATTTTGAAGGACATTGTAGTTGTTAAAAAGATTGAATGATTGGAATACCATTCCAACCTTTGTTCGATATTTATCCTCGTTTATTTCTCCATTTACAACGTCTTTTCCTTCATAGATAATCTTTCCACTAGTTGGTGTTTCAAGTAGGTTAATACATCTAAGTAGGGTAGACTTTCCACTTCCTGAAGAGCCTATAATACTTATTACATCTCCTCTGTTAACGGTGAAATCTATATCTTTTAAGACTTCATTTGTTCCAAAGTTTTTTACTAAATGCTCAACTTTAAGTAGTTCTTCCATTAGTGTGTTCCTCCACTTTTAGCATCGTAACGAGTTAAACCGCTAGTAAAAGCAAGAGTATCTGTTGTGGCTAAATCGAAATTAGCAGGACCATCCATCTTGTTTTCAACCCATCTAAGTATTCTAGAACATGTAAAGGTAAGAATGAAGTAGATAATCATAGTTACAGTTGCTGCTTCAAAGTATGTGTATAGTGCGCCTGAGATACTCTTAAATGTAAAGAAGAGTTCAACTGTTCCGATTATAGAAAGTACGCATGTATCCTTAATATTTATGATAAGGTTGTTGCCGATTTGAGGCATTACGTTTCTAAGTGCTTGAGGTAGTACTACCATTGTCATTGTTTGAAAATGGCTCATGCCTATAGCTCTAGCGCCTTCCTTTTGGCCATTATCAACAGAGAGGATGCCTCCTCTGACTGTTTCTGCCATATAAGCACCTGTGTTTACTGATACAATTATTATGGCTGCACTCCACATTCCAAGGTTAACATTAAAAAGTTGAGCTGTTCCGTAATAGATAAATGCCGCCTGTAGCATCATAGGCGTTCCTCTGAAGATCTCTACATAAGCATTAAGAATCCACTTTACAATCTTTAATAATGCTCTGCTTAGTTTACTAGAGTTTTTCTTTGGCTCTGTTGTCTGAACAAGACCAACTGCAAAACCTATAACGCAACCAAGGAGCGTACAAACTATAGCAATAACCATAGTTGTACAAGCTCCAGAAAGAAGGGACATACCATAACGACGGAGGATGTATACCATCCTCTCGAAGAAATTCATTTGTGAAATTGTCATTTTATAACCTTATAGTGAGAGTGGTTGGACTGAGATAGCCTCATCCATCATTCTATTATAATCAGCAACAGTAAGTTTTGATAATGCCTGGTTAATAGCCTGTGTGAGCTCAGGATTGTTCTTAGATACAGAGATTCCAATGTTGATATCTTCCTGGCTTACCTTGAAGTCATCGCTTGAAGAAGCAAAATCTAGAAGCTTGAAATTAGGATAAGCAACAAGAGCAGCCTGGGCTGTTGGCATATCTGTACAAATTAAATCAACTCTGTTGGCAGCGAGGGCAACGAGCATCGCAGGTGCGCTTTCTTGTGCTGGAAGAATATTTGCTTCAGGAATCTGAGGAAGACAAACATCATACCAAATAGTATTCTGCTGGCTTGTGCATGTTGCACCCTTCAAGTCTTGTACGCCCTTTGCTTGGCTATACTTGCTGTCATTCTGTGTAAGACAAACGATTGATGCATAGTAGTAAGGCTCTGTGAAGTCTACCATCTGAAGACGTTCGGATGTGATAGACTGTCCTGCAATAACACAATCAACAGTACCAGACTGAACAGCAGGGACTAAAGAATCCCAATCAAGCTTAACAATTTCAAGATTCTTACCAAGCTCTTGTGCAATGTATTTAGCCATCATGACATCATAGCCGTAAGCATAATCTTTACTTCCTGAAATTCTAACGGCACCGTTAGCATCTGTTGTTTGTGTCCAGTTATATGGGGCATATCCACATTCCATAGCAACACGAAGTGTATTTGATGTATCTTTACTTTCCTTATTTCCATTTGCAGAAAGGATGGCTAGTGCAATCAATAAAATAGCAATCAAAGAAGAAAGTCTTTTTGTTTTCATTTTTTACTCCCAATATTTAAGATTCAAGTAGGTTATGGAGAAGATAGTCTTTTGTTAAAAAGATGTCAATATGTTATAAAATAAATATAAATGTTATTTCTATAACATTAATGTAGAATCATTTCCTGTTTATTCTGTAAATGAGATTATAAGGCTAAGAATAGAAGGGAAGTATATAAATAAAAAAGCCGTTGCTTTTTTGCAATAGCCAATGGGTTTCTTTTCTATTCTTTTATTCCTCCATCAAATATTTCAAATAGATATGCAAAAAAAGAAAAGCTACCTGAAATTATAGCTATAACAGATAACAGAATTTTTGATGATAGCAATTTTACTCTTTATCATCTTGATTATAGTCGGCTTGGAAGTATTGTTGCTGAAAGTGCTGAAGCCTTCATAAAAAAGAAAAATCACTCTCTTCTTTTATTATGTAAAAGATATGAAAACAAATCACTTTCGATTTTGACCCTTGATTCTCCTGCTACAGATGCTCTTGTTAGGCTTTTGCCTTAATTCAAAGAGACAACAGGAATAAGCGTTAACGTTGTTGCTCTTTCATATGAAAACCTTTACAGCGAAGTTTTGAAAGAAGATGTTTCTAGTAAGTATGACCTTATTAGAATAGATATGGCTTGGCTTGCGGAGCTTGCAAAAAAAATATTCATGCCTCTCGATAAAGATATAGAGTGCTATAAGGAAATTTCAAGTTCTTTCTTAACAGCTTTAGGTCAAGATTATACTTCTCTTTGTGGCATTCCTTATGCTTTCCCATTTGATCCTTCTGTCCAAATTTTCTTTTATAATCAAGATGCATTTGAAAATAGTAGGATGAAGAGACTCTATTATGAAATGTATAAAAAGGAGTTGGAAATTCCTTCTGACTATGCTGATTACGATAGAATTTCTAAGTTTTTTACAAAAAGATACAACAATAATTCGGTAATGGAATATGGAACGGCTCTTACTTTCGGAACCCCTGGCGTTGCATCTTGCGATTTTATGCCACGAATAATGGATAGCCTAGATGATTCTGTCACGTTTGAGACAGATGCTATTGAGAAGGCTCTTGAAGATTATGTTAAAACTAGAGACTGCACTGATGGCTCGGTGAATATTTGGTGGAAAGATACTATTGGAAAATTTATCAGTGGTTCTGTCTCGATGATTACTGTATTTATGAATCATGCTTCGCAGATTGCTAATAGCAAATACTCAAAAGTAGTAGGGAAGGTTGGCTGTTCATTAGTTCCTGGCCATCATCCTCTTTTGGGTGGTGGTTCAATTGGCATATCTAAAAATACACAAGAAAAAGATGCTGCTTTTGAATTTCTTAGATGGGTTTTTTCTGATGAAATCTCAACGCTATATACTATGCTTGGAGGAATATCTCCACGAGCTTCCGTATACAATAAGCCTGAAATTCTCTCTATGTACCCTTGTCTTAGAGTAGCAGAAGAAAGCTTTAGATGTGGAACTAGATCCTTTACGAATGTAAATGTTGCCAATCATCAAATAGAAGTAGAGCATGTACTTGGAGAGGCTGTGAGAAGTGCATCAATGTATAGTTCAAAACCCAAAGAGGCAATTCATTCTGCAGAAGAAAAACTTAAAGATATTCTTAAGTAATAACTCTATTTACATAAGCATCCTTTATAGCCTTCTTGCTGTAATGTGGCTATTTATCTCCAAGAAGAACAATGCTTCGTCTTTGAGCTATTTATGCTTCCATCCTTAAGTGATGATTGCGCCATAAATTCGGAAATGAATGCTATTGCGATTCCTGTCTTTACAAGTGGCAACATTTAGCTGTAGTTTGAAACTCCAATCTCTGGGTTCCAATTAAGGCATTGTTCGGCAAAAAAATTATTATGAAATCAAACATTGTTGAAGTAGTTTCCAAATCCAATCAAAGCCAATTCTGATAGTTTTTGAATTTGATGTTTTTGGGGAGAAAAATGCCTTTTATTTCTTCAAAAGGCGATTAGTAAAAGGTGATATTGCATAGTCCTTTATTCAATGAAATAGGGTACTGCAAAAGATAAAGCATGTCTTTGTAGTACCCTTATTTATTTTAAATGTTTAGAACTATAGGTTATTTAATTTTTCTTTGAATTCTTCTTTTGATAATCCAGACTCCTCAACAGCTTTTTCTAGAGGAAGGTATCCTTTTCTAACAAGAGAAACAAGAGTTTCAATTTCACCATCTTTTTTGCCAAGTGCTATACCTCTTTGAAAGCCTCTCTCCTCTCCTTCTTCAAGATCTTCTCTTCTTTGGTTTTCCATGTAGTGCTTGATTTCTAATTCCCAAAGAATATCATCACTCATCATCCTCATTACCTCTATCTCTCGGTCTCTTAGAAACTCTCTCAGAAGTCCTCTTTCTCTTGCTATCTCTATTGTCTTAGCTATAGCTTCTTCTGCTGTCTCATATTTCTTTTTGCATTCATCAAATATTATGCAGAACTCTGTAT
>JBNMJW010000011.1:0-23630 GCA_050874025.1 Candidatus Ornithospirochaeta sp. | reverse complement strand
GACTTTGATCCATATCGTTTGATGAATGGTGAATATGATGATCCTGACAAGAAAATACAGGAGGTCTGCTAAGTTCTCCTGTTACAAGAAAACAAGTCAATGGTTTCTGTTAAAAAACTATTGACCTTTTATAGGAGAAAAAGATGAAAAAAATTTTATCAATTATTTTATTAGCTATAGTTTCTGTTTCTTTCTTAGCTGCTGCTAACGTAGATGTTTATAATAATGTTAAAGTTGGAGTAGGCATTTTTAATGGACAGAGAACCCTAAACATTAAGAGTGGTGATAGTTCTTATGCCATTGATGCTTCAGAAGTTAAGAGAACAGATTTAGTCATTGCTTCAACACCGGAAGTCTATTTTACTTCTAACTTTGGTATAGGTAGTGGCTTATATGTTATGATTCCACTCTCTGTTACAAGTGGCGGAGTAGAGAAATCTGACAACAAAATCATTCTTAGCCCAGCTATGTTTGTTTGTGGAAAAGTAGATGTAACTAAAGACTTCTCTCTTGTTGGAAAGGTTGGCGCTTCTTTAGAGAGAACAAAGAGTGTAATTAGTGAAAATTCTCTTTCAAAGACAACATTGAACATTACAGATTTAATGCTTTTGGCTGATCTTAGTGGTAGATACAAAATTAGCAATAGCAAGAAAACTACATTCAGCATTGAAGCAGGGTGTACTGCTTTAATGCCTATTCATACTTGGGCTAATTCTGAGACAACAATAGCTAGTAGTACATATAAAACAGAATACACCACTAAGAATACTTCCTATGATATTATCCCATATGTATCTTTAGCTTTCACGCTATAAAAAGACTTTGAAAATGGTTTTGGGCTCCACTTTTTTGTGGGGCTTTTTTCTTGGATTGTGTCATTTTTTATGTTAAAGCTTTGTAAAATGATGAAATTTTTACTAAATAAAAAAGATAAATTTTTATCTCATAGTTTATTTTCATCCTCTTTAAATGGTACGATTAGCTAATTGTACGAAAGAGGAGAACATAATGTCTGAGACATTCGATTATTCGATTGTCGATTCTGCTTTGGTCAAATGTGGTACTAAACAGTCTTCGATAATTGCAATACTACAAACAATTCAAGAGTATTATCATTATTTACCCAAAGAGGTTTTTCCTTATTTAGCTAAAAAGTTAGATATGAGTGAAGCACGTATTTATAGCGTTGCAACTTTCTATGAAAATTTTTCTCTAGAAAAGAAGGGTAAGTATGTCATCAAGTTTTGTGATGGAACAGCTTGCCATGTTAGAGGCAGTGTCCCAATTTTAGAAAGAGTAAGATCCGAACTTGGTGTTACTTCTAGCAAAAAAACTACAGATGATCAGCTTTTTACAATTGAAACAGTTTCTTGCCTAGGAGCCTGTGGCCTCGCTCCTGTTATGACAGTTAATGATGAGGTTCACCCATCTATGACGCCAGATAAAGCTATGGAAGTTATCTATAGCCTTAAGGTAAAAGAGAGTGCTAAATAATGAATAAATTAAAGAATAGAAAAGACCTCTTAAAACTAAGAGAAGAAGTTAAGAATGCATATGAAGCACAGAAAAGAAAGATAATTGTCTGTGGTGGAACTGGCTGTGTTGCTGGTGGTTCTTTAAAAATATATGAAAGTTTAAAGACAAAAATGGAGGAAGAGAATTTAAATGTCTCCATTACTCTTGAAAAAGAACCTCATGGCGATGAGATTGGTCTAAAAAAGAGCGGATGCCATGGCTTTTGTGAAATGGGCCCTCTCGTAAGAATTGAGCCAGAAGGCTGGCTATATACAAAAGTTAAATTAGATGACTGCTCAGAGATAATTGAAAAGACAATCAAAAAGGGCGAGTGTATTGATCGCTTGAGCTATAAGATTAATGGCGAAATATATGAAAAACAAGAAGATATTCCTTTTTATAAGCAACAGACAAGAATAGTCCTTGAGCATTGTGGAAAGATTGATGCAGATAGTATTAAGGAATATATAGCTATTGGTGGTTATAGTGCTTTTGAAAAGGCTCTCTTTGATATGTCTTCAGATGAGATTGTTTCTGAAGTATCACTTTCATTACTTCGAGGTCGAGGTGGCGGAGGATTCCCAACAGGAAAGAAATGGGAACAAGTAAAAAGAGCAAAAGGTGAAAAGAAGTACGTTGTTTGTAATGGCGACGAGGGTGACCCAGGCGCTTTTATGGACAGATCCATTATGGAGGGTGATCCCCATAGAATGATTGAAGGCATGATGATTGCCGGTCGCGCTGTCGGGGCAACGGAAGGCTATATCTACGTCAGAGCTGAGTATCCTTTAGCTGTAAAGAGACTAATGAATGCCATTTCTCAAGCGGAAGAAATTGGGCTCCTTGGTAATAATATACTTGGTTCAGGCTTCTCTTTCGATATCCATATTGCTAAAGGTGCTGGTGCCTTTGTATGTGGAGAAGGCTCTGCATTGACAGCATCAATTGAAGGTAAGAGAGGATTTCCTCGCGTAAAACCTCCTCGCACAACAGAACATGGACTTTTTGATTCTCCAACTGTATTAAACAATGTTGAAACATTTGCAACTGTTCCTCAAATAGTAGGAAAAGGTGCCAAGTGGTATTTATCAATTGGAACACCAACAAGCCCTGGAACAAAGGCCTTTGCGCTTACTGGTAACATTACAAACACAGGTCTAATCGAAGTTCCTATGGGAACAACACTAAGAAAAATAATTTTCGATATCGGTGGAGGAATGAGAGGAGATGGCGAGTTCAAAGCTGTTCAGATAGGTGGTCCATCTGGTGCATGTTTAACTAAAGATCAGTTAGATCTCCCTCTCGATTTCGATAACTTGAAGAAAATAGGTGCCATGATTGGCTCTGGTGGCCTTGTTGTTATGGATAGCCATACCTGTATGGTTGAAGTTGCAAGATTCTTTATGCATTTTACACAAAATGAGTCTTGCGGAAAGTGTGTTCCATGCCGTGAAGGTACAAAGCGTATGCTTGAAATTCTTGAGCGAATTGTAGATGGAAACGGTACTGAAGGCGATATAGAACTATTAGAAGAGCTTAGTGACACAATATCTCATACAGCACTTTGTGGCTTAGGAAAATCTGCTCCTAACCCTGTTGTTAGTACAATAAAGAATTTTAGAGATGAATATGAAGCTCATGTCTATCAAAAGAAGTGTCCGGCAGGACAGTGTCAGAAGCTTAAGAAAATCTATATTGATCCACTTCTTTGCAAGGGATGCTCTGCTTGTTCTCGCAAGTGCCCAGTTGGAGCTATTAATGGAAAGATTAAAGAGCCATTTAATATTGATTTAAGCAAGTGTATTCGTTGTGGTACATGTATTGAAACTTGTAAGTTTGGTGCAATTAAGGAGGCGTAAAGATGACAGAGACTGAGTACATGTATGTAGACGGAATACCAGTAGCGATTAATGGCGAAAAGAACATGCTCCAAGTTATAAGAAAGACTGGAGTTAAGCTTCCAACCTTTTGCTATCATACAGATTTATCGATATATGGTGCATGTAGAATGTGCATGGTTGAAGATGAAAAGGGCAATCTTTTTACTTCATGTTCAACTCCTCCAAAGAGTGGAATGAGTATCAAAACTAATACTGCACGACTACGTAAGTATAGGAAAAATATACTTGAACTTTTACTTGCAAATCATTGTAGAGACTGCACAACGTGTGTAAACAATAAGGCTTGTAAGCTTCAAGATTTAGCTGTTAGATTCAATATTGATGGAGTAAGGTTCCCTAATCGCGCAGACGAAAACAGAGTTAAGAACTCTTCCGAATGTATTGTTTTTGATTCTGGGAAATGTATCCTTTGTGGTGATTGCGTGCGAACATGTCATGAAGTGCAAAATGTTGGCGCTATCGACTTCGCATATAGAGGAAGCAAGATGGTTATTTCCACAGCTTTTGGTAAGAGTCTAAGCGAAACAGATTGTGTTGGTTGCGGTCAGTGTGCAGTTGCTTGTCCTACTGGAGCAATAATGCCTCGTAATGATATTCAAAGAGTATGGGATGCATTGGAAGATAAGAACGTGAAGACTGTTGTTCAGGTAGCTCCTGCAGTCAGAGTAGCTCTTGGAAACTTAGAGGGAATTGAAGAAGGAAAGGATGTATCTCCACTAATCTTTGCGGCTCTTAGAAAAATCGGCTTTGACGAAGTCTATGACACATCTTTTGCTGCAGATATTACTGTAATTGAAGAGTCAAAAGAATTCTTAGAAAGATTGAAAGAAGGAAAAAATCTCCCAATTATTACATCTTGTTGTCCAGGTTGGATTCAATATTGCGAAAAGAAACATCCTGAACTCTTAAACAACGTCTCTACTTGTCGTTCTCCTATGGAAATGTTTGCTTCAATTATTAAGGAAGAGAGAGGTGAAAGAGGCAAAAAACTTTTCAGTGTTGCTATTATGCCTTGTACAGCAAAGAAGTTTGAAGCTCAAAGGGAAGAGTTTAGAACAAAAGATGGTGCTCTCGTTGATGCCGTTATTACAACAGAAGAGTTAACACATATGTTTAGAGAAGCAGGAATTCTTCTTAGTGAAATTGATGGAGAACCTGTAGATCATCCATATGATTATTCATCTGGATCTGGTGTTATTTTCGGAGTAACTGGCGGTGTAACGGAGGCTGTTTTAAGAAATGTTATAAAGGATAAATCTCGTTCTTCTCTCTTAAAGATTGCAAATGTAGGAGAGAGAGGTAATGAAGGTATTAAAATCTTTGACCTTACTACAGAAGATGGTGTTGCATTACGACTAGGCGTTGCTAGTGGCTTGATGAATGCAGAAAAGCTATTAGAAAAGGTAAAGAATGGCGAGAAGTTCGATATCATAGAAATAATGGCTTGCCCAGGTGGCTGTGTCAGTGGCGGTGGTCAGCCTTTCGTTCATGCCAACGTCCGTAAAAACAGAGGCAATGGACTTTATGATGCAGATAGAATGATGAGCATAAGGCACTCTGAAGCCAATCCTTCTGTTACGGCACTCTATTCTCGACTTCTTACTGGAAAAGAGCATAGTTTGTTGCATGTAAAATATAAGAAAAAATAAAATAGGCGGCTTCTTTAAAACGGAAGCCGTTTTTATTTGATATATTTCCTTTAAAAATATAGAAATACAGAATGAAAATAAAAAAAATAAATTTTTTTATTAAATATTCTTTACATTTGTTTAACTTGTTTGTATATTTACCACAGTAAACGAGAATTGATAATCGCTCGTTTCAGTAACCTCCTTTTGTTCCCCACACATGGTTTCCTCCTTTTTGCCAATTATGTGGGGTTTTTTATTTTCCAAAAAATAGAAATATATAGTGCTATGAGGCTTCTAAATAATAAAAGCTTCTAAAAATCTCTTTCTAGAAGCTCTGTAAAATCTTTTTAATAGCAATCATAGATAATGATCTTCATTGCTTTTCTTTTTCACCATAAAGAAAGAGAAGAAGAACAAAAGAAGTGTAAAAACTACAAAGGTAATGGTTCCCTTCCAATCTTCTGCATATGTACAAAGGAAATCATATGTTCCATGAAGAAGAGTAGGGAAAACAAGTGTCAAAATTCGAGACATTGTTGCTCTTGCTCTTTCTCCATATACTGTGTGTTCTCTTTCCTCTCCATACCAAAGTCCCATGAAGACACCAAAAGAACAATGTCCAGGAATTGCTGTAATGGCTCTTGTAAGTGCGACAGATAAACCATATCTGAAAACGTATAGGATATTTTCCCAAAGAGCAAAGCCTAGTGAAACAGCAACAGCGTAAACGACAGCATCATATTTGCAATTGAAGTTTTCATTGTTCCATGTTTTCTTTCTTAAGAGTAGGTACTTTGAACCCTCTTCTGATAGCGCAACAACAATATAATAGAGGATGATATTATACAGTAGTGTAGGAGAAGAGAAGAAAATAGAGAGCAAGAAAGAGCCAATTTCTTCGAGGAACGAGGCGATAAGAGTTGAGATTATTCCTGAAATTAAAAGCAAAAGAATAAATCTGGGATCCTCTTTCTCCAATTTATCTGATTTATATACTTTTATTAAAAGAAAAATCGCTGGAATTATAGCAGCAAGTATGAGAATTGTTTGTGGTAATAGTAGAATACTTAACATTTTGCCTCCAATATTAAGTTATTGTAAAATTATTAAAATTTACTAAACAAAAATAAACGCTCTGTGATATATATGTTTTTATCATCAATATGAGTTTACTCATTTCTTAATTGATGATTATAAGCCCATCTCCGAAACCTTAAGACTACCCCCCCCTTGATTTAGGTCTCATTACTTCGGAATGGGTTTATAATTTTATTTCCCCTTTTTTAATGCTTTAAATTTTGATTTAGAAAGAAATTCGATAGCTTCGACATTTCTTCCATGAGTTAGTTGCCAAATTGCTGTCTCAGCTTCTTCTCTTCCTCTCGCTTTTTTAAATGTGATAAAGCCATGTAGTGAGGATGCAGCTACTAAGACCTTAACTTTGTTGCCATCTCTTTCTAATGCTTCTCCATAAAGAAGAGAGTCATCGAGAAGGGGGTCGATACCAGCCGCAATAATTAGTGTTGGAGGAAGCCTAGATAAGTCTTGAGAGAGAAGTGGACTCATTAAAGGGGAGAGGCTATCCTTTGTTTCTCTTGAATAATTCTTTATGTACCAACTAATCATCTTTTGGGTAAAGACAGGTGTTTCTTTATATATTTCCATTGATTGAGTTCTTAGTCTGCCATCTGTTAATGGATATAAAAGCAACTCAGCAGCTGGAAGTGATTCTTTTCTATCTCTAAGAAGTATGGTTGTGCTTGCAGCAAGTGTTGCTCCAAAGCCATCCCCTGCAATATATACTTGGTCTGGATCGATTTTCCAATACTTAACACCTTCTCTTGCCCAAAGAAAAGCATCAAAGCAATCTTCAATTGCCACAGGAAACTTGTACTGTGGACCTAAGCGATAATCGACAAGAAGAACAGCTGTTTCCATCTTTGATGCAAAGTACTTCAAATAAGTTAGATAGAAATCCATGTTAGAGTGGAGCCAACCACCTCCATGATAAAAGACAACAAGAGACATTGTTCCTTTTTCTTGAAGCTTTTGGTCGACAATATAATAAGCTGTTACTGTTCCTCCATTTGTCACCGGAATTATATATGAAGTAACAGATATGTCTTTTATTGTGTGACAAATGTATTTGTTCTTAATCCCATTTGGATAAGAACTATTATTCATTGTTTTTATTTCTTCAGGAGAAAGCGACTCTGGGTTTAGTGAGAAAAACTTTTGAAAGCCTTCAATAAACTGTCGTTCTCTCCTGTCAATTACATAATTTGACATAGGCTAATTTTCTACTAAAACGTATTATAGTGCAAGCAAATGAATACATATGCACGAATAATAAGAAGAAAATAAGCCAGTCTAGAGAATGTTTTTTGCTGGATAAACGGGATCACTTGTAAAGAGAAGGCCAAGCTTCCTTAGTCCAGCAGAATCTCCTGCAGATGGGATATGTGTCATATGAACATCCATTCCTTTTAAGAGAGGAAGCATTTTTAGAGCTCTAGCACTATCCTCATCTTCTGCACTAGACATTGCTAAGGCAATTAATGTTTCGTCTAAGTTAAGGGATACTCCCTTACCAGAGAGAATATCTCTTTTCATTGTGGTGATTGCTTGAATAATTTTATTGTTAATTAAATCTTTCTCTTTATCGATATTAGCAAGAACTTTTAGTGCATTTAGTATCAAAGCAGATGAAGCATGTAAAACCATAGAATTGTGAGCTGTTACAATTGTATCATCTGGAAGTCTGATTGCTGCAGCACAAGCAGTTCCATCTTTGCCTTTGCCTTCAGAAATAGCTTTTTTTAGAGCTTCGCGTGCTGGTACAACGACGCGCCTCATTTCTGGAGTTAGGTGAGAAGAGTCCATAATAGAATTCATTCGGGTGACTGTGTTTTCATCACATAGACCTGCTGCATAGTCGGTCTTTGTCTTGAAGTATCGTCTGATTATCTCTTCTTTTCCGGCCTCTCTACACACTTCATCATCGGTAATACCAAAGCCACAGCGATTTACTCCCATATCTGTTGGGGATTTATAAGGGCATTCTTCTCCACTTATCTTCTCAATAATCTTTTTTAATAGTGGAAATGCTTCAATATCTCTATTGTAATTTACGGCAACCTTTCCATAAGCATTTAGGTGGAAATGGTCTATTAAGTTTACGTCACCTAAATCTACTGTTGCTGCTTCATAAGCGATGTTAACAGGGTGGTCAAGAGGAAGATTCCATATAGGAAAGGTCTCTAATTTGGAATAGTGTGGGTTTCCTCCCATTTTAGCTTCATGGTACATTTGACTAAGGCATGTTGCTAATTTTCCACTACCTGGCCCAGGTGCGTTAACGACAACAACAGGAGCATCAACAGGAATATATTCATTTTTTCCATAGCCATCTTCTGAGACTACAAGATCAATATTGGTTGGGTAACCAGGTGTTGCTGAGTGTGTATATACGTTAATTCCCATTCTCTCAAGCTTTTCTTTGAAAAGAACAGCAGAAGATTGACCATTAAATCTAGTAATTACAACCTTGTTGCACTTTATTCCATAGCGAGCAAAATCATCAATCATCTTTAGAACATCGGCATCATAGCTAATACCAAAATCGCCACGCATCTTTCTCTTTTCGATATCTCCTGCATAGATGCAGATTATTATGTCGAGGTGTTCCTTTAATGACTGTAAAACATACATTTTGTTATTTGGGTCAAATCCTGGAAGAACGCGTGAAGCGTGTAGGTCATATAAAAGCTTTCCTCCACACTCTATATAGAGTCTGCCCTTACTATTTTTTACTCTTTCAAGAATATAACGTGTTTGTTCTTCAATATACTTTTTACTATCAAAACCAATCTTCATTTATTTAATCCTATTGCCTCTATTATCTAATAAAAGGCCCTTCAAGAAGAAGGGCTTAAATTTATTTTAACAATGAGACATAACTGAGAAGAATTTCGTCACCCTCACATCCAGAGAGTACCTTCTTCGCTAGCTTCTTTCCAAGCTGTACTCCCTCCTGATCGAATGAGTTAATATTCCACAAGAAGCCTTGGAACATTACCTTGTTTTCATAGTGGGCGAGGAGTGCGCCTAGTGCTTCTGGCGTTAGTTTCTCTCCATATATTAAAGAAGAAGGTCTTCTTCCTTCAAAGTTCTTGTTAGGATTCTCATCATCTTTGCCTAGAGCAAAAGCTACTATCTGAGCAAATAGATTTGCGTTGAGCTTTTCTTGGCTTGTTGATCCATCTGTTACGATATCGAGTCCTCTTTGGTTTTCTTTAAAGCCAATGAATTGTAATGGTACAATATTTGTTCCTTGATGAAGAAGTTGATAGAAGCTGTGCTGACCATTAGTTCCTGGTTCTCCAAATATTACTGGTCCAGTTACATAATCGATAGCACCTCCAAATCTATTAACACTCTTTCCATTTGATTCCATATCGAGCTGCTGTAGGTGGGCAGGGAATCTAGATAGAGCTTGAGAATAAGGAAGAATAGCTGTTGTTTCATAACCAACAACATTTCTTAAATAGAGTCCAATAAGCGCATGCATTAATGCACCATTCTTCTTAATATTCTTATTTAAAGATAAAACATCTTCTTCATGAGCTCCCTTTAATAGCTTACTGAATGTGTTAAAGCCATAGCTAAGAGATAATACGACAGCTCCAACAGCAGATGTGGAGGAATATCTTCCTCCGATATAATCATCAATAAAGAAAGATGCAAGAAGGGAAGTGTCTTTACTTAAAGGAGATGTTTTACTTGTTACGGCTACCATATGCTTTGATGCAACAAAGCCTTCGATTGGTGATTTTTTTAGAACATTTAAGACTAAATCTCTGTTTGTTAAGGTTTCTTGAGTTGTCCCAGACTTGGAAACAAGGACAAAAAGAGTAGTCTCTAAGTTTAAACTTTCGATAGCTTGTGCTGCATCGTCTGGGTCTACATTTGATATAAACTTAGCCTCTAGTGTCTTGGTCTTTGTTCCCTTTGCCCATCCGTTAAGAGCTATATATAATGCTCTAGGACCAAGGTCTGAGCCTCCAATACCAATTTGGCAGATTGTTTTAAACTTTTTTCCTGTAGATCCTTTGATATCGCCTCTTCTTACTTTATTTGAGAAGTCTTTAATTTTTTCTAGTTCTCCTTTGTAAAAGGCTTCTTTATCTTCTCCATCAGCGATTACTTCTTTTTTTAGCACATTGCCTCTTGTTAAGTGATGCAATACAAGCCTGTTCTCGCCTGTGTTCATTCTTTCTCCTGAGAGGAGAGCCCTATATTTGTCAATTACTTCCATTTCGTCACTTAACTTCTGCAACGTTTTAATTATGCTGTCGTCGACAGGCATAGCTGCGTAATTGTATGTGAGTTTTCCTCCAAGCTTTATATTACACTCTTTTATTCTTTCACCGGTGAGTAACTTTCTAATATCTTTTTTCTCACTTTCTAAAAGTTTTTTGTAGGATGATGATGCTGTGAGATTAATGTAGTCCATTTTGTCCTCCTTATTCCTTTATCTCAGGAATTCTCGCATTGAATGATTCTAATAAGTCCTCTTTAGTCATTCCTTCACGTAGTATTAAGAAAATTGTATCATCTCCAGCAAGAGAGCCAAGAATTTCAGGAAGCGCAAGAACATCTAAGGCAAAACCAACGCTATTTGCATGTCCCGGTCTTGTTTTTATTACTCCAAAGTTGCCAGAGAATTCTATAGATATGATACCTCTTCTTACGTCCTGAATATAGCTTTTTTCAGACTCGCTGATTAAATCTTTATCAGGAAGTGCATAGTAGTAACCAGACCATCCATCGCTAATTTTTCCAACCTTAAGCATTTTTAAATCTCTAGATAGGGTAGCCTGCGTTACGGAGTATCCCTCCTTTGCTAAGAGTTCTAGCAATGTATCTTGGTTGTCTATTCTATTGTTTTTGATGATTTCTTTGAGTGTTGAGAGTCGATTATTTCTTTCTTTCATTTCTATATCCTTAATTTATTTTTGCATGATTATGCAATTCTTATACATAATAATCACATTGTTTTTCCAATGCAAGTTTACTTTTCTTCTTTAAATAACATATATAGAAAGATTTATAGGCAGTAAGATCAAAATCTATTGAGAAAAAGAGTTTATGAGGATAATCTTCTTTTTTGGAGAGAGTAATGGCAGATTGGATTGTAGTATTACTTTGTTGTTTTTATATAGGCTTTGAGGTCTTTGTTGCCTTCATCTTATATAAGTTTTTTCATTTAAAAAGTGAATATACAAGGAAGCTTATACATATATTAACTTCATTTGTAATCGTGCCAGTTGAGTACTATGTTTCATCTCCTTTTTGGCGGTTGATTTGTCCGTTTGTTTTTATTTTTGTTAACATTTTTGCTTGTCTATCTGGTCTAGTAAAAGATTTGGGAATGACAGATGGAAAGCGTCATGTTGGCCTAATTCTTTACCCCATATCTGTTACAGGTGTTGTTGCTTTAGAAACTTTGGGAGTAATAAGAGCTGAAGCTGCAATATGTGGTGTATTAATTATGGGACTAGGAGATGGCTCTGCAGCTTTAGTTGGAACTGCATTTGGTCGTCATAGCTATAGTGTTTACCATAAGTATAAAAAGAGTTTGGAAGGATCTTTTTTCATGGCAGCTATTTCTCTAATCATTGTGCTTTTTTTTACAACGCTTAATGTTTATCAAGCTATTTTAGTAGGCATAACAGTATCACTAATAGAGAATTTTTCTCCTTCAAGTGTTGATAATGTTTCTGTTCCTTTCTATGCATCTCTAATTGTGGAGGTCTTATGCAGAGTTTAATAGGATTATTAGATGAGAAGATTTCTCTTCTTCCTTTTTGGGTTACTATCCTTATATATACATCTGTTTTACTTTTAGTTGTTTTTCTATCAATTTGGAGAAAGTGGCTTACATCTAGTGGTATTCTAGGAGCTTTTCTTCTTGGTTTTATGGTCTTGTATTTTGGCGGTTTTTCTTGCTTTACGCTCTTCTTTTTCTTTTTCTTTTTTTCATCGCTACTATCAAAGCTAAAGAGAAGTGTTAACAAGAGAGAAAAAAAAGGAAATCAAAGAGACTTAATGCAAGTTATTGCTAATGGCTTACCTGCCGTTCTTGGTCTCTTTCTAACGAGAATATATCCACTCAATGCAATTGGCTTTGTTGGCTTTGCTT
Organism: Candidatus Ornithospirochaeta sp.; assembly: GCA_050874025.1. GTDB lineage: Bacteria > Spirochaetota > Spirochaetia > Sphaerochaetales > Sphaerochaetaceae > Ornithospirochaeta. Next base: position 11,379 of record JBNMJW010000011.1, on the reverse strand, counting down.
CTGCAATTGCTGAAGCTACTGCCGATACTTGGTCTAGCACCTTTGGTATAATGAGCAAAAAGGAGCCTCTCTCTATAGTTTCGTTTACAAAGGTTCCAAAAGGGATAAGTGGGGGTGTAACTGTACTTGGGCTTTTTGCTGGGTTTGTTGGTTCATTTTTAATTTCAATTCTTTACTTCTTTATTATTAATTCGTCATGGCATCATCTTTTGATAGTCACAGGAACAGGATTTTTAGGCTCTGTTATAGATTCTATTCTTGGAGCAACAGTACAAGTACATTACCGTCGTGATGATGGAACGCTAACAGAGAATGAGTGGGATGGAGAAGAAAAATTATCTAGAGCTAGGGGAATTCCAGGTTTTGATAATGATATTGTAAATCTTGTTTCAGGTTTATTAGCATTATCGCTAGCTCTTTTCCTTGCTACAGTAATTAAGTGATAATTTTACTTGTCGATTCACTTATTTCTGCTTATTTTATTTCTTAGCGATGAATAGTCGCTCTTGTGTAGTATTTAAAAGAAAATAGGAGATATAAAAGATATGGCAAAGCAACTTCAATTTAATGAAGAGGCAAGAAAGTCTCTTGTAAATGGTGTAGAAAAAATATCTAAGGCAGTTATGACAACTCTCGGACCAAAGGGAAGACTTGTCCTCTTAGATAAGAAATATGGCGCTCCAACAGTAACAAAGGATGGTGTTTCTGTTGCAAGAGAGATTGAACTCGAAGATCCATTTGAAAACATGGGTGCTCAGTTATTAAAAGAAGTCGCTTCTAAGACTAACGATGTGGCAGGAGATGGTACAACTACAGCTACTGTTCTTGCTTGGTCAATCACAAAAGAAGGTATGAAGAGTGTCGCTGCAGGTGTAAACCCAATGGGCATTAAGAGAGGAATCGATAAGGCTGTACAGGATGCAGTTGACTCAATCAAGGGCGAAGCTAAGATGATTGAGGATAAGGAAGAGATTGCTCAGGTTGCTTCAATTTCTGCTAATAATGATAGAGCTATTGGCGATGAGATTGCTAATGCTATGGATAAGGTTGGTAAGGATGGTGTTATTACTGTTGAAGAGAGTAAGACTATCGACACAACTGTTGATTTCGTAGAAGGTATGCAGTTTGATAGAGGTTACCTAAGTGCTTACTTCTGTAACAACAGAGACACTATGACAAGTGTTATGGATAACCCATATATTCTCATCTATGATAAGAAGATTTCTAACATGAAGGAACTCTTACCATTACTTGAGAAGGTTGCTCAGAGTGGCAAGCCACTTGTAATGATTGCAGAAGATGTTGATGGTGAAGCTCTTGCAACACTTGTTCTTAACGCTGTTAGAGGAACACTTAATGTTGTTGCTGTAAAGGCCCCAGGTTTTGGTGATAGAAGAAAGGCTATGCTTGAGGATATTGCTGTTCTCACAGGTGGTCAGGTAATTACTGAAGATCTTGGCATGAAGCTAGAAGATGCAGATCTTACAATGCTTGGTAAAGCTAAGAGAGTTACAGTTGATAAGGATAATACTACTATTATCAACGGTGCTGGTTCAGCTGAAAACATTAAAGATAGAATCGCTATGCTCAAGGTTCAGATTGCAGATAGCACATCCGATTATGACAGAGAGAAACTACAGGAAAGACTCGCTAAGCTTGCTGGTGGTGTTGCTGTTGTTAATGTTGGTGCTGCTACAGAAGTTGAACTCAAAGAGAAGAAGCATAGAGTTGAAGATGCACTCTCAGCTACACGTGCTGCTATCGAAGAGGGTGTTATCCCTGGTGGTGGTGTTGCTCTTGTTCAGGCATCTAAGGAACTCGAAAGCAAGTCTCTTGAAGGCTTAACAGAAGAAGAGAAGGTTGGTTATAGAATTGTAACTAGAGCACTTGAAGAGCCAATCAGACAGATTAGTGAAAACGCTGGTGTTGATGGTGCTATTGTTGCAGATAAGTGTAAGAACTCTGAAAAGGGTGTCGGTTTTGATGCTAACAACATGAAGTGGGTTAAGATGGTTGATGCTGGTATTATTGACCCAGTAAAGGTAACAAGAAGCGCACTTCAGAACGCTGCTTCTATTGCTGCTTTGATTCTTACTACGGAATGTGCAGTAACAGATATTCCAGCTCCAGAGCCAGCCGCTCCAGCTAATCCAAACCCAGGCATGGGAATGATGTAATAGCTTAGACTAGAGCATAAAAAAAGGCATAACTTGGTTTCTTCAGGTTATGCCAAATTTTTTTGTTAATGATTTTTATAGTGTTAAGAGAAGGGCCATCTTAAATCTTTTGTCGCACTTAACAGCATGTCTTCCGCCTTTTGCAAAGTGAAAGTTTTTGCCTCTTTTGATTGTATGCTCAATTCCTTCATATACAATTGTTGCTTCTCCGTCTAAAGCAAAAATAAGAGCTTCACCTGGAGCACTATGCTCGCTTAAGCCAGTTCCTTCATCAAAAGCCATAAGACAGAGCTTAAGGCTATCTGAGTTAATTACATCCATGTTGACAATCTTTCCTTCTTGATAAGGAACAAGATGCTCTAAGCTAAATACTTCGCCTACCTTTATTTTGCTGTTCATAGTTTTACTACTCCTTATAGCAATATTTATATAGACAGAGTCTTTTAATGACTCTATCCCAATTAGTGCTTCTCTTTCAATGTAACATATTTCATTGGCTTTGAGACTAGCGTTGTACTTTCCTTGTAGCTTTATATTTCCATCTAAAAGAATAAGAAAGGTATCAAAGGGATAACTTTCTGGAGAAATATCTGTTGAGGCAGAAAGCGCGTAACATTCAATTTCTTCGTTTATCCCTTTATGCAGAGATGATGATACGGTATACCCATCAATTGGTTTGTTTTCATCATTAAGCGAGAAAGTTTCTCCTACTATTAGCTTCATTTCTTTTTTTCTCCTTTCTTACTGTATCACCAAGAATGAAAAAAAGATGTGGATTTTGTTAAAAATATGTATTTGTTATCATTATGTTGACCCCTAATAAATTACTGTGATATTTTAATACAAATAAAAAAGAGGTAATTATGAACTCACTTATTCTTATGGCTGCTGACGCACAGAGCGGTAGCTCATCTGCTTCTATGGCATCATCTATTATAATGTTTGTCGCTATTATTGCGATTTTCTACTTCTTAATTTACAGACCTCAGAAAAAGAGAGATAAGGAAGCAAAAGCAATGATTGCTTCAATGAAGAAGGGCGACAAGGTTGTTACAATTGGTGGTATCCATGGAACTATTGTTACAGTTAAAGACAAGACTGTAGTTGTTAAGGTTGATGATTCTGCAAGAATCGAATTCTCAAAAGAAGCTATTTCTTCTGTATCAAGTAAGGATGCAGTAAAGACGGCTCCTAGTACAGATAAGAAGGAAAAGCCAGTTGAAGAGAAACCTGCTGTTGAAGATAAGAAAGAGGCAGTAGAAGAAGCTAAGACTGAAGAAACAAAATAAAAAATAATGAATTTCTTCTATCCCGTGGATTCCACGGGACTTTGTTGTTATAAGGGGTAACATGGAAGTATTAGTTGCCGATTGTTTAGGTTTTTGTGGTGGTGTTAAGCATGCTTTAAGTCTTGCTTACATGGCACTGAGAGATACTACCATTGATGGAGCAAAGCTCTACCTCTATGGTGAATTAGTTCATAATGCAAATGTTGTAAATGATTTCATAAAAAAGGGCGCTTCAATAATTGGTAGTAGTAATTCTATTAAAGAAAAAGGAACTGTAGTTATTAGAGCACATGGAATATGTGATGAGGAGCGTAAGAAACTAGAAGACAAAGGCGTAAAGATTGTTGATGCAACGTGTCCTGTTGTCTTAAAGGGACAAAGTTTAGTTCGTTCGTCACTTCTCCCTGTTTTAATATTTGGATACAAAGGACACTCAGAGGTCACAACTTTAGTTGGTAGTAGGAAAGACGGAACTTTTGTAATATCTGAAGAAAATGATTTATTTTCCCTAGAAAAAGGGGAGTATAATGGAGTTGTTCAAACAACATTTTCAACATCTCTTTTAGATGACTTAATTGAAAAAGCTAGTAAAATAGGCATAAGAGTTAATGTCCTGAATGAGATTTGCAAGGCATCTGTTAATCGAAGAGCTGGAGTAAAAGAGTTACTTGATAAAGTTGATGCTTTTGTTATTGTGGGTGACCATAATAGTGCCAATACAAGAGAGCTTGTGTCAATTGTCGAAAAAGCTGGTCTAGAATGCTTTCTTGTTGAGGATGAAAATGATATTTCTGAAGAAATCTATTCTTACAAAAGAGTAGGACTTTCAGCAGGGGCCTCAACTCCTAAAGAAATATATGATAGAGTAATAAAGAACTTGGAGGATGAAAGTGATGGAGAGTAAGAAGATTGTAGTACCTATTCCTACTGTAAAAAGATTTCCTTCTTATCTAAGAATATTAAGACAGTGCCAAAATGAAGGCATGGAATATATTAGCGCTACAGTACTTGCTGACGAACTTGGATTAAAACCTATCCAGGTAAGAAAAGATATTTCTTATACAGGAATAGAGGGTAAGCCTAAGGTTGGTTTTGTTGTTGATGAGTTGATTGATTACATTACTCACTCTTTGGGTTGGGATAATTCCGCTGAAGCTTTAATCGTTGGTGTTGGTAACCTTGGTAAAGCTATTTCAATGTACGAAGGTTTTGAAGCGTATGGATTAAGCATTGTTGCTGCATTTGACAATGACCCAAATAAGATTGGAACTAAAGTTGGATCTCTTGTTGTCAGATCTACCGATGACCTTAAGTCCTTCATTGAAGAAAGTGGGATAAAAATTGCTGTCATTACAGTTCCTGCTTCTTGTGCTCAAGGCGTTGCAGATAATCTTGTAAAGTGTGGAATAAAAGGAATTTGGAACTTTGCGCCAAAGGATTTGAAGATACCATCTGATGTTGTAATGCAAAGGACAGACCTTGCTACATCTTTTGCAGTACTCTCTGTTAAGATGAGAAAGATGTTTGGACAACAAGGAACATTAATAGACTATATTGAAGAAGAAGTATAACTCTTGATTACTTTTTTTCATAAGGTTATGATTCTTTTAAAGATGTTGATAGAGACGAGTAGTCTTTGATGCTGCCGAAGAGAAAGACGTCTATCGAAAGATAGGTGTGAGACGTCTGGAGCTAGATGATGAAAACCACTCTGTAGTCGTATTCCGGAAAGGTAAACGAGTATGGAATAACGTAAGTTAGGCGTTAACTACTTAATTGAGCGTCCTTTTTAGAAGGGAAGCAAGGTGGAACCGCGGAGCCTTTATAGCTTCGTCCTTGCACGAAGAAATGAATGTGTAAGGGTGATGCTGTAAAGGCTTTATCCTTTATATAGGAAGGAGAATTATATGGCAAAAGAGATTGATTTGGCGGTCCTTCGCCATTCAACAGCTCACGTTATGGCAGAAGCTGTCTTGGAGATGTTCCCAGATGCACAGATAGCCATCGGACCTGCAATCGAAAACGGCTTTTATTATGATTTTGATTTACCTCGTCCATTAACTGATGCTGATTTAGAGACAATTACAAAGAATATGCGCAAGATTATCAACGAAGGCCATGACTTTGTAAGAAAAGAAGTAACACGTGAAGAAGCAAGAGAAATCTTCAAGAACCAGAAGTATAAGTTGGAACTTTTGGATGCAATTCCAGAGGGTGAAACTGTTACTATCTACAACCAGGGTAACTTTACAGATCTTTGTAGAGGACCTCATGTTGCTAATACAAAAGAATTGTGTGCAGATGGCTTTAAGCTTCTCTCTATAGCTGGTGCTTACTGGAGAGGAAGCGAAAAGAACAAGATGCTTACAAGGATCTATGCTACTGCATGGGCAAGTAAGGCAGATTTGAAGGCTTATTTGGATCACCTAGCAGATGTAGAGAAGAGAGATCATAGAAAACTTGGTAAGGAACTCGATTTGTTCTCTTTACATGAAGAAGCTGGCCCAGGTCTTGTTTATTGGCATCCACGAGGAGCAAGAATTAGACAAGTCATCGAGCAGTTCTGGAGAGAAGAACACTATAAGAATGGCTATGAGATGGTTTATACTCCACATGTTGGTAAGAGCTGGCTTTGGGAGACATCTGGCCACTTAGGCTTTTACAAAGACAGTATGTATCCTCCAATGGAGATGGATAATACCGACTACTATGTAAAGCCAATGAACTGTCCTTTCCATATTATGATCTATCAGAACAGCAAGAGAAGCTACAGAGAGCTTCCATGCCGTTGGGCTGAACTTGGCACTGTTTATAGATATGAGAAGGCAGGTTCTTTACACGGTCTTATGAGAGTAAGAGGTTTTACTCAAGATGATGCTCACCTCTTTGTAACACCAGACCAGATGGATGAGGAGATTATGGAAGTTCTTCGCTTCTCTCTTCATATGTTACATGCATTTGGCTTCAATGACATTCATGCTTATATTTCAACAAAACCAGAGAAGAGTGTTGGTGAAGTTGAAAAGTGGAATGCGGCAACTGAAGCTTTGAAGAAGGCTGTTGAGAAAGAAGGTCTCAAGTATGATATAGATGAAGGTGGTGGAGCATTCTATGGTCCAAAGATTGACCTTAAGATTAAGGATGCTATTGGCCGTGAATGGCAGCTTTCAACTGTACAGTTTGACTTTAATCTTCCAGAGAGATTCAATATGACATTTGCCGATAAGGATGGAGTAGAGAAGAGACCTTACATGATTCACAGAGCCCTTCTTGGATCTATTGAAAGATTCTTTGGTGTTTTAATTGAGAACTATGCCGGGGCATTCCCACCATGGTTAAGCCCTGATCAGATAGCTATTATTCCTGTTGGTGATATGGCTTATGATTATGCAAAGAAGGTTGAAAACATTCTTAAGAATGAAGGTTTCAGAGTTCAGACAGATCTTTCAGATGATAGAATGAATGCAAAGATTAGAAAGGCTCAGAAACTTAAGACTCCTTACATGCTTATCCTTGGAGAGAAGGAAATGGAAGGAAACCTCGTATCTGTAAGATATAGAAATGGTAAGCAGTCTAACTTTGTTAAGATTGAAGACTTTGTAAACGAAGTACATAAGACAGTCGACAACAAAGAACAAATCTAATTAATTAAGTAAAAAGGATTAAGGGGTGTTCTTTATTAGAACGCCCTTTTTAAAAAGATGAAAAGTAACGAAGCATTAGCATATTTGAAAGAAAAAGATAGATATTTAACAACGCTAGGTCATATTTCAGGTATCTTGTCTTGGGATATGGAGACAGTTATGCCATCTAAGGCAGAGGAAGAGAGAGTAGAGCAAATGTCTCTCTTAGCTCTTTTAATGCATAGTACAAAGCTAGATGAAAAGCTTAAAGATGCTGTTTATTCAATAGAAACAGAGGAGCTATCTGATGCAGATAGAGCTTTAGTTCGTGAATACAAGAGAGATCTTGGAATGGCTAGCAAAGTCCCATCAAGTCTTGTAAGAGCAATGAGTGAAGAAACAGCAAAGGCTCATTCCAAATGGGTTGAAGCTAGAAGAGAAAATAAGTTCTCTATTTTTCAACCTTCTCTTGAGAATCTTGTTTCTTTAAGCAAGGAGTATGCTAGTGCGATAGGAAATGGAGACTATAATACTCTTCTTGATCTCTATGAAAGAGGAATGACTGAAGAAAAGATAGACTCTCTATTTGATGAGTTGGAATCTTCAATCCATGGCATTATGGACAAAATAGAGGGCAAGAAAATCGATACTTCATTTCTTAATGTAAAGTATGATGTAAAAAAAGAAGAAGAGTTTTGCTCTCAAGTTGCTCAGAAGATGGGCTTTGATTTCTCTAGAGGTACAATTGGTATTGTTCAGCATCCATTTACGACATCTTTAGGAAGAGATGATATTAGAATATCAAATAGATTTACAGACGAAAGTTTTGTTGATCCTATTTTCTCTATCATACATGAAACAGGACATGCTCTTTATGAAATGAATGCTGCGCTTAATAGTGAGATTAGGGGTACTTCTCTAAGCCAAGGAACTAGCATGGGCATTCACGAGTCTCAATCTAGATTCTGGGAAAACTTAATGGGGCGTTCTCTTCCTTTCTGGAAGTATTTCTATCCATCATTACAGAGTTATATTCCACAACTTAAAGATGTTAGTTTGGAGCAATTTGTGCTTGCTTCTAACTATCCTCATTCTTCGGCAATAAGAGTTAATGCAGATGAACTTACATATTCACTCCATATAATTTTGCGTTACAGAATTGAGAAAGCTCTCTTTAACGGCTCTCTTGCTGTTAAAGATATTCCAGAGGCTTGGAATAGAGGTTCTGAATCAATTATTAGATATAGCGTAAAGTCTGATAGTGAAGGTTGTTTGCAAGACAGCCATTGGAGTGGAGGAAGCTTTGGCTATTTTCCATCTTATGCTCTTGGTAACCTATATTCAGCAGCTTTTCTTGAGAAGCTTTATCTTGATTGTGGCGGAAAGACAAAGGTAGACGAAGCACTTGAAAAGGGTGAATTTGGCCTTATTACTTCTTGGCAAGATAAAAATATATGGCACTATGGTGCTATATATGAGCCAAATACTCTTATGAAGAGAGTGACAGGAAAAGAGCTATCTGCTAAACCATTTATCAAATATCTAGAAGATAAATTCTATAGTCTTTATCTATAAAAGGAGAATCAAGGTGAATTTACCAAATAAACTTACAATAACAAGATTAGTTTTAGTGCCTGTATTTTTTATCTTTTTTCTTTTAGGAAAATATACGTCTCTAACTGTGCTTAGTACAGTTATGATGTTAATAATTTATGCTGTTGCAGAATTGACAGACTTACTTGATGGCAAAATCGCACGTGGCAGGGGAATGATTACAGATTTGGGTAAGGTTATGGATCCTTTTGCCGATACGCTTACTCATATGACATATTTTGTTTGTTTCTTGTTCTCATTGATTATGCCACTATGGGCTTTTGTTCTAATTATGTGGAGAGAATTCTCAATTCTATTTGTCAGAATGATTCTTGCTAAATATGCAGGAAAAGCAATGAGCGCAAACATTTTTGGAAAGGCCAAGACTGTATTATATGCTTTCACAACGCTTCTCTCTTTTGTTTATTTAACTATTAGTTCTTTCTCTTCTGGTAATCTTTCTTGGCTTGGCACATATAAGAGTGTTCTTTATGTATTTTTCTCTCTTTCTGCCTTTGCTTCTGTTGCTAGCTTTATCATATACATAAGAGAAGTATTTAAGAGTGGTGTTCTTGCGGGTATGACAAGATGAACGAAAAGGGATTACCTTTTAAAGGCTTTTCGGAAAAAGAAAAGAAGTCGATTAAATACATCATTAGTGATGTTGATGACACTATTACTAAAGAAGGGAAGCTTTATCCCCACGTCTTAGAAGCAATTTGGCGAGCTAAAATTAGTGGTAGAACTATTATATTAGTAACTGGAGGCAGTGTTGGTTGGGCAGATTGTTATATTAGACAATGGCCCATTGATGCAGTAATAGCTGAAAGTGGTGCTGTCATGCTTTGTCATGACAAGGATGGGTCGATTCTTCAGCTTCTAAATCCTCAAATAGATAAAGAGACTGTAATGAAGAAGAGAAGAAATCTTCTAGAATATACTTCGTGTCTTCCATTTTCTTCTGACCAATGTGCTCGTTTTTTTGATATAGCATATGACAAAAAGAAGATGGATAGTGCAGAGATAAAAGCTCTAAAGAATACTCTCATTATGTATGGAGCAAATTTTGCAGAGAGCTCGATACATATTAACGCTTGGTTCGGTCCATATAATAAAAAATCTGCTTTAAAATTCTTCATGGAAGAGCGACTAGGTATTAAAGAAGAAGAGTATCTTCGGTCTTCAATTTACTTGGGTGATTCTTTTAATGATCAACCTCTTTTTGATTACATTCCGCTTAGTATTGGAATGCATACAGTAGAAGATCAGAGAGAAAAGTTTGATGTTCTCCCAAAATACATTACTAAAGGAACAAGTGGAGATGGTTGGTATGAGGTTGTTCACTCGTTATTAAAAATAAGGAAACCTCGTAAAATTCAGCAGGAAAATAGCGTTAAAGAAGAGAAAAAATAACAGAAAGAAAAAAAATATAAAAATTTTTAAATTACTGTTGACACAAAAGCCATTAATTAGGTAGATTACTTAGGCACGCGGTTAACGTGTGCAATGTTTTTTTAGATTTATCAGCGAAGGGAAGAGAAGATAAGAAGCTTGTAAAAAAAGAGTTTCTGTCAATTCAATATAAAGAACGACGGTGGATAAAATAAAAGGAAGCCGCGTTGAAAATGAGACAGATCGAAAAGAGCTAAGCCTGTACTTCGGTACAGGAAATCCATAACGGAGAGTTCGATCCTGGCTCAGAACGAACGCTGGCGGCGCGTCTTAAGCATGCAAGTCGAACGAATGGTCCTTCGGGACCGGAAGTGGCGGACGGGTGAGTAACACGTGGGTAATCTGCCCTTTGGTGGGGAATAGCACATGGAAACATGTGATAATACCGCATAATACATACATATGATTTATGTATGGGAAAGCTCCTACGGGAGTGCCGAAGGATGAGCCTGCGGCCTATTAGCTAGTTGGTGAGGTAAAGGCCCACCAAGGCGACGATAGGTAGCCGGACTGAGAGGTTGAACGGCCACATTGGGATTGAGAACGGCCCAGACTCCTACGGGAGGCAGCAGCTAAGAATCTTCCACAATGGACGAAAGTCTGATGGAGCGACGCCGCGTGGACGATGAAGGCCGTGAGGTTGTAAAGTCCTTTTCGTGTAGAGGAACAAGCAGAGGAGGGAATGCCTTTGCGATGACGTTAAACACGGAATAAGCCCCGGCTAACTACGTGCCAGCAGCCGCGGTAATACGTAGGGGGCGAGCGTTGTTCGGAATTATTGGGCGTAAAGGGTGCGCAGGTGGCTAATCAAGTCTGTTGTGAAAGTTCGGGGCTCAACTCCGTGATGCGATGGAAACTGGTTAGCTTGAGTACAGCAGGGGGCATTGGAATTCCAGGTGTAGGGGTGAAATCTGTAGATATCTGGAAGAACACCGGTGGCGAAGGCGAATGCCTGGGCATGTACTGACACTGAGGCACGAAGGTGCGGGGAGCAAACAGGTTTAGATACCCTGGTAGTCCGCACAGTAAACTATGTACACTAGGTGTCGGGGGCAACTCCGGTACCGGAGCAAACGCGTTAAGTGTACCGCCTGGGGAGTATGCCCGCAAGGGTGAAACTCAAAGGAATTGACGGGGGCCCGCACAAGCGGTGGAGCATGTGGTTTAATTCGATGATACGCGAGGAACCTTACCAGGGCTTGACATGAGGAGGAAAGGCTATGAAAGTAGTCCGCTCTTTTAGAG
>JBNMJW010000010.1:0-24472 GCA_050874025.1 Candidatus Ornithospirochaeta sp. | reverse complement strand
TCTTAGCATCTCTATTTGTAGATACCGTTTCATCTAAGTAATACACTTTAATATCATCATTGCCGAATGATGAAACTAAGGCCTCTTTATCAAGGATATCATTGTTATTTACCAATCTATAGCCATAATGCTTTTTGCTTTCTATTTCATAGCCACTCTTACGTAAGCTTTCAATTGCTTTAAAAACAGCCATACGAGAGACTTTTGTCTTTTCGCTCAGCTCCTCTCCACTAAGATAAAGACTTTCATTATCCTCTAAGAGCTTTAATACTTGTTCTTTTGTTGTCATGAAAAAAGAATAGCTTTTGTTTGTAAACCAGTCAATGTAAAGTGGTTGACAGTACTCTACTCTTTTTCTTATTCTCCCCTTATGATAATACTTACAGCCCTTTTTACTGCCTTAATTAGCGCAGGTACATTTATTAAGATTCCAATGGTTCCTGTTGCCATGACACTGCAAACACTCTTTGTTTTCTTAACAGCATTGCTTCTACCATTTAAATGGGCAACACTCTCTGTTGTTTTATATATCGTTTTAGGAGCAATTGGTCTTCCTATCTTTACTTCAGGTGGTGGTATTGGTGCCCTTTTAAGTCCAACAGGTGGCTTTATCTTTGGCTTCCTTTTATCTGTAATGGTTGGATCTCTACTAAGCAAAAGAAACCATAAGTCCTTTTTGTATAATCTCCTCGTTGTACTTGTTATGGAAGTTCTAACATACCTAATTGGTATTCCATGGCTAAAGATTAAACTTTCAACAACATGGGCAAAGGCTTTTTCTGTAGGTCTTGTTCCATTTATTATTGGCGATGGTGTAAAAATAATTGTAGCATCCCTAAGCGCAAGACTCTTGTACCCTGAAGTTGAAAAGGTATCTATAAAGCTAAAGAGCAGAGAAAGTGAGGAGTAAGTCTTTAAAAAAGGAGATTGATTAATTATTATTTAATTATGAAATTTGATTCTTCTCCTTTTTTAAAACAATATCTTTCTTCTTTTTCTAGACAGAAGGATAATAAATCAGATTTTCGTAATTGCCAGCTTCCAGATAGAACGGAAGTAAGAGAAATGATGGAAGAGTTTAGAACTTTGCTTTTTCCTGACTACGAAGAAATAACATCTAAGGGCATGCTTGAAACTGTTATCTCGCGCCATATGGAAATAGCATCAAATCTTCTTTATCATTCTGCTCTTCTTGCTTACTTAATAACAGAAGATGAAGAAGAGGCAGAGAAAAAAGCAAAGGATATAACATCAGCACTCTTAGAGGAGCTTCCTCTAATAAGAGAGATGCTAAAAAAGGATGGAGAAGCAGGATATGACGGGGATCCTGCAGCAAAGAGCGTATCTGAAATAATTCTTAGCTATCCAGGCTTTAAAGCTATAACAGTTCACCGTATTGGTCACTTCTTATTCAAACAAGGATTACCTTTAATTCCTAGAATGCTAAATGAATTAGTTCATTCAGATACAGGTATAGACATTCATCCTGGTGCAACAATTGGAGAGTACTTCTTCATAGACCATGGAACGGGTGTAGTAATTGGAGAGACAACTGTAATCGGCAATAATGTTAAGATATACCAAGGTGTAACACTTGGCGCATTGTCATTTCCTAAAGATGGATGTGGGCTTCTTTTAAGAGATACAAAAAGACACCCAACAATAGAGGACAATGTAACCATCTATGCCAATGCATCTATTCTTGGCGACATTACAATTGGCCACAACAGCGTTATTGGCTCAAACGCTTGGATAAAAGATAGCATTGAGCCTTACTCGAGAGTAAAGCCTGAAGATGTAAACGTCACACTTCAATTGAAACCTCGAGAGGAAAAATAGAAGTAAACTTACCTTTATAGAGCTCCCCTTCTTTAATAGTAAAAGATGGAGGAGCTATTATTTTTGCTTTAAGGTAGTTACCTGTTGTACCTTCACCATTTTTCTCAGCGATTATCTCTGTCGCCTTTCCTTTTTGTCTGAAAATATAATCTCTGCTCTGTCTTTGAGAGAGCTCACGTAACCTCTCTGCCCTTTCGTCTCTAACTCTCTCTTCAATCTTTAATTTTGAGTTAAACAAAGGCGTTCCTTCTCTTGGTGAATACGGAAAGACGTGGAAAGAAGAGAAGTTATTCTTCTCAAGGAAATTGTATGTTATTTCAGCATCCTCTTCGCTTTCTCCTGGAAGTCCTGCAATGACATCACAACCAATAAAAGGATCATCTTTTATCTCTCTAAGTTTCTTTATAATGTACTCAACGTGACTAATTGAATACTTTCTTCCAACTATCTGTAATACTCTATCTGACGCAGTCTGAATTGGTATATGGAAATGAGGAAAAACTCGAGGATCTTTAATCTGTTCTAGAAGTAAGTCATCTACTCCATCCGGTTCCATTGAAGAAAGTCTAAAGCGAATGTCTGGACCAACATTTTTTAAAATCTCAGATAGTAGGCCACCCAGTCCTCTTCCATTATGGTCATAATTCGTAAGATTAACGCCTGTGAGCATTACTTCATGGAAACCTTCGCTTTCAAGCTTTAAGACTCTTTTGACAACCTCACTACTATCTAAAAACCTAGAAGGACCACGTACTATTGTTGTCTTACAATAACCACAAGAATTATCACATCCATCTTGAACCTTTAAGTACGCCCTAGAGTGATAAGAAAAAGAAGAAGGATTGTAATCAAAGACAGAGCTTGGACAATCTTTAAAAGACTTTATTCTTTCAAAGAGAGAAGACTCATCAACTCCTTTTAGTGATGGTGCTAACTTTAGTAAGGACGCCTTATTTGATAGAGAAAATACAACTATTTTATCTCCTAGTTTCTCTATCTCTTCTTTAGAATTTTCTGCATAACAGCCAGAGACAATAACTGTCTTATTGTCTTCAGAAAACAAACGAATCATACGTCTTGCTTTCTGTTCAGCTTTACTTGTTACAGCACAAGTATTTACTATAATTAGTTCGGCATCCTTACTTTCTTTTAATACATCCCAACCATTCTCTTTGAAGCTATCAGCAATGGCCTCGCTTTCGCATTGATTAAGACGACAGCCTAATGTATAGATAAATACTCTCATCTCTTGTCGTGTCCTCGCTCTAACATATAGCCAACATTCTCAATAGCTAAGCGCAATGAATGCCTCATATCTTTCGTGTATGGATTATAGCGCTGCAAATCACAAAAAAGCTGCAATGGGTCGTTACATGTTTGCTCAACAATTTCCATTAACGCATTGTAACCCTTTGTTGCTATTGCTGTTGGTTCTAAGTTCATCTCTGATAGTATTCTTCCAACAAAATGAGTAACGCCTTGGGAAAAGGCAGCCTCCCTGTCATGGTCATCTGCTGTCATCTCTATAACATGTAATTTCATTGATAAGAAGAGATTTTTGACCATCTCAAAACGCTCGTCCTTTTCGCTTATTGGACACATTACTACTGGAAGATTATCTAGTCCATCTTTACCTGAATCAGGACCAAACATTGGGTGTGTTGCAATTTTATATGTAGAGGGAGAGATGTTTGTTTTCATCCACTCTGCTGGATATGTTTTTACAGAACATGTATCCATAACAATTGTATTCTCACCTATCTTCGAACTAGTCTTTTTTAAGACCTCTTCGAAAGCAGAAATTGTAACGCAATAAAATAGAAGATCAGCAGAGAGAACCTCATCTTCACTTGAGAATTCAACGCCTTCTATTGGAGCATGAGAAGAACGAGAATAAGCAATGACTTTATTTTCTGTACTTGCTAAGCTTTTAGCCCAAAAAGACCCGAATCTTCCTAAACCGTAGACACCTATAACCATATGAAAAAGCATAACTATTTAACAATCTCTCTGCAACAGAGTTATTGAATAGTGCTCTGTTTTGTAGAATAATTAAAGACGGAAAATATTCACTGGAGGAATATAAATGGCTAAAGAGTTTATGGTTGAAACTAGTGCTAGACACGTTCATGTTACACAGGAAACACTAGAGACCCTTTTCGGAGAGGGATATCAACTTACAGTCAAGAAAGAACTATCCCAACCAGGACAGTTTGCTTCAAATGAAAGAGTAACAGTTGTTGGACCTAAGAAAGAAATTGCTAATGTATCTATTCTTGGACCATGCAGAAAGCTTAATCAGGTAGAGTTAAGTGCAACAGATGCACGCAGTGCTGGTATTGAAGCTCCTATTAGAGAGAGTGGCGATACTAAGAATTCTGGTAAGTGCACACTCATTGGACCAAAGGGTTCTGTAGAGCTTGAAGAAGGTGTTATTGTTGCTAAGAGACACATTCACATGACAGAAGAAGATGCTAAAGAATTTGGCGTTAAGAATGGTGATATTGTCTCTGTCTTAGTTGAGAATTCTAATGGTAGAAAGACAATCTTTGGTGACACAGTTATTAGAGTCTCTAATAGCTATCGCTTAGCAATGCATATCGACACAGATGAATCTAACGCATGTGCTTCTGCTAAAGGTCAGATGGGAACTATTGTAAAGTAAGTTGTTTACTTTCGACTTAATCTAATGGGAGAGAAATCTCCCATTTTCTTTTGACCAAAAGGAATTAACGTATTATGTTGTCTTGAATGACCATCGCAAGATTTACTATTTGTTCTATTTCCAAGGACTCTGCCCGCTCGTCTCCCGTTAGTGATGCTTTTGCTATTATCATCTCAATCTTTTCTTTTCCTTCATTGCCATAAAGCGAAGACTGCAAATTATTTCTAATTGTCTTTCTTCTTGAAGAAAAGATTGCTCTTAGCGTTGTAAAGAATGTTTCTCTATATTTTTCTTCCACTAAGCTTTTTTCTCTTTTTTTCATTACGCAAACGGCACTATCAACATTAGGTTGAGGCCAAAAAGATGAGCGAGGAAGCTTTAGCGCGAGAGTGTTTTCATAGTCAATTTGAGTTAATACCGAAAAAGAAGAATAGTTCTCACTCCCCTTCTTTCCAACCATTCTATCAACAACTTCTTTTTGTAGCGTAAATACCATAACGGGTGGCGTATAACTATTTTCAATTAATTTTGCAATCATAACTGAACCAACATTATATGGTAAATTTCCCACGATTCTATCAGGAAGAGGTAAAAGCTTCTTTTTAAAGAGTGTCTTTAAGGCATCTCCTTCAACAAGAGTAAAATTTTCCTCATCGTTAAAAGCCATCTCATTGAGAATCTTAATAAAACCTTTATCAATTTCAAAAGCTGTTAGGTCAACACCCTTTTTCAAAAGCATATGAGTTATAGCACCAAGACCTGGACCTATCTCCCACACTCTCATTCCTTCTTCTAGATTCATTAAGGAAATAAGACGCTCTCTATTTGTTCTATTAATTAAGAAGTTTTGTCCAAACTTCTTGCTCATTGCTAGTCCATTTTCTTTTAAGACTCTATCTATTTCAGTTGGGCTATCGTAATTAAGATTCCACATGTAGCAAGAATAACCTAAATGAAACAAATAGTAAAAGCTTTAATCTGAGATTATGTATCTTAGTCGGTATCTTAGTCGGTATCTTAGTCGGTATCTTAGTCGGTATCTTAGTCGGTATCTTAGTCGGTATCTTAGTCGGTATCTTAGTAGCTATCCAATTAAGCTATTTCTTTCTATATTTTTGATTTCTACTTTTTGGCTTATCTGGAATAGTCATTTCAATAAATCCTTGCTCTAATGCTGGAAGCAAATAATTTTTTCTGAAAGAAGGCTTATGCGTTAACCCAATTCTATTCATAATCTCTGTTAATGAAAGTTCATCTTTACCTAGAGCATCAACTACTTTTTGAATAAATGGATTTGCTATTACATTTTTAGTTTTTTTGTCATCTATAACAGTTATCTGTTTTAGTGTTTCAAGAATAATTTCAAGAATTAATTCAACAAAGAAAGAACAATCTTTTTCTTCTCCAGATTTTTGAAAAGCATAATAGTATTCATGTTGTCTAGTCTGTATTAATTCCTCAATCGGTAACCAATAAAACATCTCATTCCATTTTCCCAATAAAAGGCTATGCCACATTCTTCCCATCCGTCCATTACCGTCAGCAAATGGATGGATAAACTCAAATTCATAATGAAAAATTGCACTTCGAACGAGAGGATGAATTTGTGAATCTCTACACCAATCGAACAGATTTTGAATCAAAGAAGGAATAAGTTGAGCTGGAGGTGCCATATGAACAATATTTGTTCCATCAAATATTCCAACCCCGCCACTACGAAACTTTCCATTTTCTTCTATTAGACCATTCATCATTTTTTCATGTGCCTTAAGCAAATCTAAAACAGAATAAGGGTTAAGTTGCATCATCATATCATATGCATCATAAGCATTTTTTACTTCCCTAATTTCATTTGGGTTTCCAAGAACTCTCTTACCATCAAGGATGGCTGTAACTAAGGAAAGTGACAAAGTATTTTGCTCAATTGCTAACGAAGAGTGAATAGTTTTAATTCTATTTTCTTTTCTTTTTTGTTCGCTAAAAACATTAGAAGAGGAAACAGAAATCCGTCCTGCATATTGAGCAATATCTGTAACGAGATTTGAGATTTTATCTGTCATACGAAAAAGTGGATTATACTCACTCATCTACACTCCTTATTTCATGTAACTTTATTTTATAATCACCTTTATCACTCAAAAAAGAATTTCTTTTTCTCCTCTCTCTTTTTATTTAAAAGATATAAGAAAAAACAAAGCAAAAGGTAAAAAGCTAGAATATAAAGATACGGAATAAAGCTAGATGTCAAAGGGAACAATGAACAGGAAGAGGTAAATACAATAATTCTAGATATTATAAATCGTATAATTAAATCCGATTTAGGAATAATAAAATGGATTAATACCATGATAAAAATCATAGTTATTAAAGGAACCCCTAAAAGAGAAAAAAGAAAAGCATATGGCTGCCATTCTCCAAAAGTCTTATAAACAATTGGAGCAGAAGTTACTGTTGCAGCTAGCGTTACCAAGACAATAGAAAGGATAGATGAAATATATGGATGTATATTCTCTTTTATATTCTTATTTAAAGGGGCAAAAAATAGAATTCCAGAAAGAGAAGAAAAACCAAGTATAATGCTTAATTCTGTTGTATATAGAGGAAACAATAGAGAAAGAAAAGCATAAGAAAGAACATAGCTATCCTCAAAAGTGAAGAAAGACAATAAATATAAAAAAATTAATGAACGCACAAGTGATTGTCTTGAACCAACCAAAATAACAAATAAAAGAAGCACTGCATTTTTTATTCGCCTTGCTTCTTTTTTATCAAAGAAGATTAAAAATACTGGCAATATAATTGATGAGATAAAACCAAGGTGCATTCCAGACAGTGCTATTAAGTGACTTAGACCAAGTGTTCTAAGACTATCTGTAATTCTTTTGTCTCCATTTAAACTTGAGCCTGTTAATAAAAGTAAGATAAGGTTTCCACTATCATCACTTTTAACACTTCTAAGTAACGAAGAATTAAACTTTTGACGTAACGCAGAGATTAAAGCTCTCTTCTCTACTTTTCCTCCATAGCCAAGAAAATAATTATCTCTAAATCTCCCTTCTACATATATTTTATCTCCT
The DNA here is from genome assembly GCA_050874025.1 of Candidatus Ornithospirochaeta sp. Lineage (GTDB taxonomy): Bacteria > Spirochaetota > Spirochaetia > Sphaerochaetales > Sphaerochaetaceae > Ornithospirochaeta. The sequence goes on along the minus strand of JBNMJW010000010.1, from coordinate 16,891 downwards.
CTGCTAATTGGGAAGGAGGGCATAATAACAAATGTTTTGCCCTTTCCTGAATAGTATTCATCTCTTTCACCTTTTATGCTTAATACTTTACAAGAAAACGAGATATACCTATTCTCTTTTCTTACAGGTTCAGTTATCGCTTCAGCATAAATAGCTTTAACGTTTTCTTTTTCAATTGGAAAAGTAAGTACACTCTCTTCGATTGATGAACTTGTTAATGAAAAAAGAAGAATCATATAAAGGATAACTAAGCTTACTTCTTTAAATTTTCTAAATACATATAAGAAGAAAGTAAGTAAGAAAACAACTAGCTCTCTATAAAAAAATAGCTCTTTAAAAAATACAACCACATAAACGAATAATAGAGGTAACAAAACGTACATATTATTCTAAACGCAATTTTCTTAAATTATGTCAAAAATAGCTTTCTTTAATTCCTCAACAGAACTAAGTGTATTCGTAATTCCTTTCTCTTCTAGCTCTTCTTTTGTTCTAAAGCCATAATTAACAATAAAGTAATCTGAACCTAAATTCTCAGCTGTTTGTTTATCGACTTCACTATCACCAACATAGATGGCTTCAGCTAAAGATATATCTTCTTCTTTAAGTTTAGCCATTATCCCTTCTGTATTTGGTTTTAGTGGATATCCATCACCTTGACCAAGAACAAAAGCAAAAGAAAAAGAAAGCTTTTCTTTAACAATACTTCTTACAATTTCACCATTTTTATTTGATGCAATTCCTACTTTAACACCCTTATTTTCTAGTTCGTTTAATAGCTCAAGTATTCCTGAATAAGCAACAGTATTTTCAGCAGGATGTTTTTTATAAGAAGAAAGAAGCAATTGATACATAAGAAGAAAATCATCCTCATCAATTCTCTTCTTACTCTCAAGTACTGCTTTAGTGAGTGCATTACGTAAGCCACTTCCTACATAAATTCTAGCATCTTCCTTACTTATGAGAGGAAAATCATAAGCAGAAAGAGCATAATTAAGAGCACGCCTAATATCTTCAAGAGTATCTAAAAGAGTTCCATCTAAATCAAAAACAACTATTTTCTTATGCATATTTTTCATTATATTTTTCTTCCTGTTGCTTATCTAGTGGCGTTAGTTTTATTCTAAGAAAGGAGAGATGTATGTATAAAATAAGAATAGCAAAGAACAAAGAAAAGCAACTTGAAAAACACCATCCTTGGGTCTTTACCGGTGCTATAGATAAAGTGGTCCCTCAATTTACCACAGAAGATTGGGCAGATGTTTATTCATATGATGGGACATTTATTGCAAAGGGTTGGTATGATGAGAAGTCTCATATTGTTTTACATCTTCTCTCTTGGGATGAAGACGAAGTAACAGATGAAGAATACGTATCTACATTAGTAAAGAACGCTATTATAAGACGAAAAGACTTCTTTTCTCTTCCTAACACAAATTGTTTTCGCCTTATTCATGGAGAAGCTGACTTCATTCCTGGAGTTGCAGCAGATATCTACGCAAAAGAAGTAAGAATAATTATATCCTCTCGCTTTGCTCTTCATTTCTTATTAACTATTGTTGAAACAATAGAAAACACTCTTCATCCAACACTTATTCAAGTTACTGCAGATCCTTTCTATGCTTCTAGCGAAAAGATAAGCGAGAACACTCGCTATTTCGTTAAAGGAAAGGAAGTAAAAGAAAGTGAAATAAAGAGAGAGAATACTCTCTTCATGGAGAATGGTATTTGGTACGAAATTGCACCTGGTAGAGGACAAAAGTCAGGATTTTATTGTGACCAAAGAAACAATAGAGAGATAGCTGAAAAATATATGAAAGGAAAAGATGTTCTCGATATCTGTTCATATACAGGAGCTTTTACCTTGCACGCTCTACGAGCTAGAGCTAACTCTGTATTGAGTGTAGATAGCTCAGAGTCAGCGCTAAGGCACCTTTTATATCAAATACACCTTAATGAAAATAATGGCGCAATAGAGCCCCTTTCAAGAAATAAAGTACAAACAGTCAATGCAGATTGTTTTGACTATATAAGAGAAGTAGAAGAGGATAAATACGATTGTATAATCCTCGATCCTCCAAAACTTGCTCAGACAAAGAGTAAATTAGAGAATGCTATTAAAGCGTACAAAGACCTAAATAGAGTTGCAATGCTAAAAATAAAGAGTGAAGGCATTCTAATTACCTTCTCATGCTCTGGGGCATTAACAAGAGAAAACTTTCTGCTTCTCTTATCTTGGGCTAGTAGTGATGCTAAGTGTGAGATACAAGTACTTGAAACACTCAGCGCAGGAGAAGACCATCCTACGCGACTTTCTTTTCCTAAAAGCCAATATCTCAAAGGCTTTGTACTAAGAGTTATTAAATAAAGAAAATTGTCTCCTTGAGCTAAGGAGACAAATCTTTTAATTCTCGCTATCTGTATTTTCAGAAGAAGCTCCTGCCACTTTGGCATCATCTTCTACTGCTTTTGTGGTACATTTTTCGCATTCTTTAACGCTAGTATCTTCTTTCTTAACAGAGAAGAATAATACGAGGCCCCAGAAAAGACCAAATAATAGAAGGATAATTGAGCTAAGGTAGCTCAAATCAAACGAACCTGAGTATGTTCTAGTATAAGTTCCCCATCCAGTTGTATATCGTACAGTTGTAGGAAGCTCTACGGCTAAGCAAAGAGAAAAAACTAAGCCTACTAAACAAAGAATAGCAAATACCAATGCTGAAATTTTAATTACATTTTTTTTCATATGATGCCTCCATCTATAGGGTAATTTAAGACCCAAAATAAGAATAATCAAGGCAATTTAAAGAAAAACAAAGACTCTATTTATTTGCTACAAATAAGCGACATATTACTACAAAAAAAAGAGCGATATGGATTTCGCCACACCGCCCTATATAGCTTTTAGCCTAGATTAATAAGCTGCATTGAGCCATTCGATTCCGTCGATAACTGCTGTGAGATATGGAGCAGACTGGAATTCTGGATATGATTCATGGAATACACCATCCCAAACTGCTTCGTCTTTATCAGCTGTAAAGTCGCCATTAGAGTCAACTGCAAATGCATGTGTAAGAGTCTTTCCACCATCAACTGTGAAAGTAGATGTATCGAATACATTTAATGTACCTTCGTGGAAAGCCTTCTGTGCCTTGTCGATAGCTTCCTGTGTTCCAGGAGCAGCAATTGCTGTGTTAAGAGCTGTTACAACAACATCACCTTCTGCAACTGTACCTGTCCAGTCAGATGGGTTCTCTACACCATCAATATAATTCTTGATGAATGTATAGAAATATCTTGTCCAGTCAATTCTACAAGAGAGTAAAGATGCCTGTGGAGCAACCTTTGTCATATCTGTGTTGTATCCTGTGTGATAGACACCTGCCTTCTGAGCTGCAAGAGCTGGAGAAGTTGTATCTGAATGCTGGCTGATCATGATTGCACCTGCGTCGATAAGAGAGTTAGCTGCTGCTTCTTCAAGAGTAGCATCACCCCATGTACCAACGAAGAAGACCTTCATTGTAGCACTTGGACAAACACTTCTTACACCAAGGAAGTATCCTGACATACCAGAAATAACTTCTGCAAATGAATATGCGCCAACATAACCAACAACAGCTTCTTCTGGTTTAATCTTTCCTGTATCAATCATTTCCTGAAGCTTCATACCTGCAGCGATACCTGCAATATATCTTCCTTCGTAGATTGCTGCGAAAGCGTTGTGTGTATTAGGATTGTCATCCTGCTGAGAACCACAGTTTGTCATTCCAACAAAAACTGTATCTGGATAATCTTTTGCTGCTTCTAACATATATGGTTCGAAACCATAGCTGTTATTAAAGATAATTTCACAACCTTCTGCTGCAAGCTCTTCGTTATTATCACGAGCAAGAGAAGATTCTGTTGTGTTTCTCTTAACAAGAAGCTCAACTTCATATCCTTCTGCCTTAAGCTTCTCAAGAGCATTTTCCATACCATTCATGAAGTTCCATGTGTAGCCCTGGTCTGATTCATCATTGATAACAACGAAACCAACTTTTGTTGCTTTCTTTGCTGTTGTAGACGATGCACTTTCAGATCCACCCTGAGCGAATAGGGAAAGAGATACTAAAAGAACAAGTGCAATTGTCAATGCTTTTTTCATATTTTTCTCCTCTAGGAGGTAAAAACAACCCCCAATAAACAAATGATAAATGCCCTATAAGAACCTGTAAAGAATTATTTTGTAAAGAATTATCAAAAATTCTTTACATTCTTAAAAAAGACAAGACAAAAAAAGGATATCCCTCAATTAGGATACCCTATTTTTTATGTTTATGTAAATATAGCCTACTATCTTTCTTCTCTAAAGTAATTGACGCCTAGAGATTGAGGAGGCTGCTTATCCTTAATGTTTCTCATGCTTGTTATTACAAGAACAATAATAGTAACAAGATAAGGAAGAATCTTATAAAGTTCTGTTGGGAAGAACGGAACGATAATTCTTAAGTACATAATCATAAGAGCACCGAAAACAACAGAACTCCAAATTGCATTTAATGGTCTCCATGTACAGAAGATTACAAGCGCAACAGCAAGCCAACCAGTACCAGAAAGAGAAGCCTCAATCCAAACACAACCAGCTGTTGTCATTGTATATACCATACCTCCAAGAGCAGAAATACCACCACCAATCATTGTTGCTAGATACTTATATTTTGTTGTATTAATACCAGCAGCGTCAGCAGTAACAGGAGATTCTCCAACAGCTCTTAGATACAAGCCTGTCTTAGTGCGTGTTAAGAATAAATGCATAGCAATAGCAAGAAGTATTGCTAGATAGAAGAATTCAGACTGATTAAAGATAATCTTTCCGATAATAGGAATATTCTTTAGGAAATCAGGCATAAACTTATTATCGAAAGCAAATTTAAGGTCGTTAGATAGAGTTACATATCCACCAACCTGAAGTCTTCTTAACTCTCCTGCAAACTTTGCAACACCTGTTCCAAATGTTGCCATGGCAAGACCAGTTACGTTCTGGTTAGCTCTAAGTGTTACAGTTAAGAATGAGAAGATTGCACCTGCTATAGCACCAATAGCAAAGGCAGCAACAATAGCAAGAAGTATTGCAACAAATGCATTAGCATTACCTTCGCCTACTGCACTTTCGTATAGGTTTGGAGCAATGAGGCCAAAAATTCCTCCCATATACATAATACCTTCAACTCCAAGGTTCATATTTCCAGACTTTTCAGTCAAAATTTCTCCAAGAGTTCCGAACATAAGAGCAGTACCATAAGCACCTGCTGCAGCTAAAAGTAGCACTAATGCGTTCATTTCTGATCCCCCTTATTCTTTCTACCTCTGAAAATAATCTTATAGTTAATAAAGAACTCACAGCCGAGCATACAGAAAAGTAGTACGCCAGATACTATCTCTGCGACAGATGCTGGAACAGAGAGCTTTGTCTGCAATGTTGCAGATCCTTTATCAATAATAGCAAGAATAGATGCAATAACAATCATTGCGAAGCTGTTGAGTTGGCTGAGCCAAGCAACAGTAATAGATGTAAAACCGACACCACCAGCGACATCGCTATTAAGTGTTCCATTAGCACCAGATACGAGCATCCAACCAACAAGACCACTTATAGCACCACTGAGAAGCATAGTTCTCATCATAACCCAACCGACATCCATACCAGCGTATCTAGCTGTATTTAATGAGTCGCCAATTACAGCTACTTCGTAGCCATGCTTTGTGTAGTTCATATAGACATGAACAAGAACAACGAGGACAAGTACGATGATCCAACCACAATAAACGCCAAAAACATTTGGTAATCTTGCATTATTTGGGAACATAGGAATCATCTGAGTACCCTTTCTTCCTTCCCATGGACCACCCTGTAGCCAACGAACAATACCAATTGCAATGTAGTTCATCATCAATGTGAAGAGTGTTTCGTTTGTATTGTATCTTGCTTTGAAGAAACCTGGAATAAATGCCCAAATAGCACCACCGATGGCACCTGCAATCATCATAAGTGTTAAGACAACAAATCTTGACTGGATGTGAGATGCAAAGTTGATAGCAATAAATGAAGAGAAGATTGCCCCCATTGTAATCTGGCCTTCTGCTCCGATGTTCCAGAACTTCATCTTAAAACATGGTGCTATAGCGAGAGCACAACCAAGAAGAGGAATAGCCTTCTTAATTGTCTGTCGTAGATAACCAGGCTTAGAAAGCGCACCACTTATCATAATACCATATGACTGGAAAGGATTCTTTCCTGCCATAATGATAGGAATCATACCCAAAATAAGTGCAACGACAATGGAGCCAACTCTAATAGCCCAAACCTTCTTTGGATCCATAGCATCACGTTTAGCTAATCTAATTAGAGGAATTTTCTGTTCAGCCATTATTTGTCTCCCCCTTTGTTTTGAACACTAGTCATCATCAAACCAATTTCTTCTTTAGTAGTGTGTCTAGCATCAACTATTCCACTAACCTCTCCTCCGCAAAGAACTAAGATTCTATCGCAAAGTTCTAGGAGTACGTCTAATTCTTCACCGACATATACAACAGCAACGCCCTTCATCTTCTGTTCGGTCAAAAGATTATAGATTGCATAAGATGTATTAATATCGAGACCTCTAACTGCGTATGCTGTTAGAAGAACATTAGGCTGGCTAGCAATTTCACGTCCAACAAGAACCTTCTGGATGTTTCCTCCAGACATACGCCTGACAGGAAAATCTGTACTAGGAGTGACAACTTCTAGCTCTTTCCATATTCTATCTGCAGTTGCTTGTGGAGTTTTCTTATTGAAGAAAATTGAGGATCCATTCTTCCATGTTCTAAGCATCATGTTATTTGTCATGCCCATAGAACCTACAAGACCCATACCGAGTCTATCTTCTGGAACAAATGCCATACCAACACCAAGCTCTCTAATTTTCTTAGGATGAAGACCAACAAGTTCCTTGTCTTTATTGTCATCCTTTGGATCAAGATACTTTATAGAGCCACCCTTTATTGGATAAAGTCCAGTTAAACACTCCAAAAGCTCTTTCTGTCCAGAACCTGCAACACCTGCAACGCCTAGAATCTCGCCTCCGTTAGCTACAAAAGAAACATTATTTAGCTTAGTAACGCCTTCGGCATCAACACAGGTAAGTGAATCAACAACAAGTCTTGGCTCTACCTTTTCATAGATAGGTCTATCTATATTAAGAACAACTGAATGGCCAACCATCATATCTGTAAGCTTTTGAGGGTTAGTATCTCTTGTATTTACTGTTCCGATGTACTTGCCTTTTCTTAATACAGCAACTTTATCTGAAATAGCCATAACTTCGGCAAGTTTATGAGTAATAATTACAATTGCCTTTCCATCGGCCTTCATGTTTCTTAAAACATCAAAGAGCTTATCTGTTTCTTGTGGAGTAAGGACGGCTGTTGGCTCATCTAGAATTAAGATTTCAGCACCACGATAGAGAACCTTGACGATTTCTACTGTCTGTTTTTGAGAGACAGACATATCGTAAATCTTCATGGTTGGGTCAATATCAAAGCCATAACGAGTACAAATCTCTTTAACCTTCTCGTTTGTACTCTTTATGTCCATCTTTTCATCTAAGCCAAGAACAATGTTCTGCGCAGCAGTAAAAACATCGACAAGATGATAGTGTTGGTGAATCATACCAATACCTAAATCAAAAGCATCCTTTGGAGAACGAATTGATACTGGTTTTCCATCAGCATATATCTGACCTTCATCAGGCTGATAAATGCCGGAAAGCATATTCATCAGTGTTGTCTTTCCACTTCCATTTTCTCCCAATAGCGATAGAATTTCGCCCCTTTTAATCTCAAGGTTAACTTGGTCGTTAGCGACAACACTACCAAACCTTTTTGTAATACCTCTCAATTCTATTGCATTATTATTCTGCATTTTATCTCCCGATAAAGACCTATAGGCCTAATTGCTATAGGTAAAATAATATCACCCGTTTTTTTTACTCTGCAACAAAAAACAACAAATAGAAGCAATAAAAAAAGCAGGGAAAAACCCTGCATCTTTATAGTGTGACTGTAAATTCAATCTCCACAAGTCCATTCTTTGGCAGCTTAGCCACCTCAAAAGCACAACGAGAAGGAAGAACTTCAGCCTTTTCGAAAGCTGATGCATAGACTTCATTAACAGAAGCAAAATCAGCTATTGATTGTAGATATACAACAGCCTTAACTGTGTTTTCTAGTCTTCCGCCGCCTTCTTCAATGATAGCCTTTGCATTTTTAAATATCTGCTTAGCTTGTTCGCTAGCTGTTTCTCCAACCATCATTCCTGTTTCAGGGTCTAAAGCTAAAACGCCAGAAACAAACATAAAACCATTAGCCTTTACAGCCTGAGAGTATGGGCCCACAGCCTTTGGGCCTTTATCAGTATTTACTCTTTCGATCATAGTCTTCTCCTTATTAAGCAATAATACTTTTCTTAAAATATCTGATGGTTCATCTGCAAGCTCTACTCTATTAGGATTAGATACAGAAAAACCGAATCCCCATTTTACGCCTAAAAATCTAACACCAGCTTCTTTTGCGCCATTCTCATCATTAGATGTATCGCCAACCATTAAAGCTTCATCTTTATCAACGCCTAACTCTTCTAGAGCATTTGTAATTACTTGAGCTTTAGTTATTGAGCCATCCACTTCAGGGCCTTTGATTATATCAAAACAATCATCCATGTTGAGATTATGTACACATCTCTTTGCAAGCCCTTCCATCTTGTTGGTAGCAACAGCTGTTTTAAAGCCCATCGAGCGAAGAGAATACAAGAGTTCTCTTATCCCCTCATACGGATGCATCATAAACATTCCTTTGCTGTTATAGAGCTTTCTATATACCTCTACGCAATGCTCTATTTTATCTTCAGGAACAGAGAATGTAATTCTAAAACAATCCCTTAAAGGTGGTCCAATAAAGCGCTTAAGATAGTCCTTAGTATAGTTTTTTCTATCATACCCGATAGTTTCCACTGTACTAAGAGCACACTCCATTATTCCTTCTGAACTATCTGCTATAGTCCCATCAAAATCCAATAAAACGGCCTTTATCACTTATTATCTCCATTGCTTCATCATGTACAGAAGAAGCCGATGCAATAACGCTTAAATAATCTTTTTCTTTCTTAATACTTACTCTTCCGCCAGCTTCTTTAACAATAAGAATTCCTGCTGCTATATCATATAGTTGCAAAGATTCTTCATAGTACAGAGCACATCGAGAAGAGGCAACAAAAGAGAGAGAGCAAGCAGCGCTTCCTATACTCCTCATATCAGAAAAATGATTATAGAACTCTCTCATCCTCACCATATATTCATCCATAATAGAATGTCTTCTATGAGGAGGTACAAGTAGAGCCAAACTCTTCTTTGGATCTATGTCATCATTTATAGTAATTCTTTCTCCATTAAGGAATGCCCCGCCACCACGAATGGCATAAAAGACCTCTTTTTGTCTTGGTACTATTACCACTCCAAGTGCTATTCCGCACTCATCTTCAAAGGCTATGCTTATAGTATAAAGAGGAAAAGACCACATAAAGTCGACTGTTCCGTCTATAGGGTCAACAATCCAACGTCTTGTCTTTTCGCCCTTCTCGCCTGTCTCTTCTCCGTACCAACCATCCTCAGGGTATTCTTTCATTAGTGTAGTATATATTAACTCTTCAGATAATTTATCGGCTTGGGTGACATAGTCATTCTCCCCTTTTGAGAAGACAACAGTACGCATCTTTTCATGTTCCAACAGAAAATTGCTAGCCTTTTCTGCAACACTTAAAGCACTTTTAAGTCTCTTTTCAATCTCTTCCTTCTTCATTAGCGTTTCCTCATCTGTTCACCAATATATGTTACACGTTTCCAGTCCGAAGGGGTAAAACTTTCCTTTGTTATTGTCTTTTCGATAGCACTTTCCAATATGTAAGATGGGTTGATATATATAATAATTGCCGTCCAAGAATCCATCCTTCTTGAATACATAACACCACCGGCATTATTTAATAGCTCAGCCATTCTAAGTTCATCTTTATTATTATCCTTAGAAAGTATTATCGATAATGAATAATCATAGATATTAAAGAGTTTATCCTTATTTTCATTATTCATTCTTGACCAACAATTCTTAATCACTGCTTCAAGTTCTTCAAGTGTTTCACTTGATGTATCACGCAAGAAAGAAGCAAAGACAGATGATGGACCTAAGGCCTTGTACATATCATAAACTATTCCATTAGCCTTTAGTTTAATCTCTTCGTCGTCATCGACTTCTTCTTCCATATGTGGTAATTCAATAGAATTCTCTGTCTCTGATTCATCCATTGTCACCACTTTGTGCTCTTTGTCTTCTTCTGCCTTAGCTTCAACTTCTTCAATATGAGTTTCTTCTATTGAAGATGTAGGATGAGTAACAACTTCCTCTTTTTCTTCTTCCTCTTCCTTCTTTTCTTCTTGTTTATCCTCAGTTACAGGAGTCTCTTCCTCATTGTCAGCAACACCCATAAAGAGAGAATCTATGAAAGAAAGCGGCTTTTTCTCTTTCTCTTCATCAGAAGGAAGAACAAAATCATTCGAGTCCTCATCGCTTAATGAATAGTCCGCAGAGTTTTTATTCTCATCCTCGCTTTCATTTAAAGAAGGTAGAGTAAAGTCATCTTGACCTGAGATTTCTTCTTCATTGCTCTCTATTTCACTACTAGGCTCACTTTCTTCTACTTGAGGGACAGATGAAAGTTCAGATTTGCTATCTTCTTCTTTTTCGTTTTCATCGTGAGAATCGTTAGCTTCTTTCTCAATAGTTAATGTAGAAGAGCTTTCATCCTCTACTGAAGGAATGTCAAAGTCATCATCGTTTTCTTCTTTCTCTTCTATCTTAGTGCTTTCACTAGACTCTTCCTCATTTGGATACACAGAGTTCCCATTATCTGAAGAAGGTTCTTCTTGAGAAGGAGTATTAGCTTCACTTTCAAGAGCGCCTAGTGTGTCATTTGTATTTTCATCAAAGGATGGAAGAGTAAAATCAGAATCAACTTCGTCTTCACTTTCTTCATCAGAAGTAGAAGTGGCTTCCTTTTCTGTTTCTGAAGTATCTAACTCATTATCATGGTTAATATCTTCATCAAGAGATGGGAGAGTAAAGCTAGATTTTTCTTCGTCGTTTTCACAAAGTGTAGACTCAGTAGTGTCCTCTTCATTTTCAGCATTAAGCGAAGAGTTATCTTCATCTAAAGATGGAAGCGTAAAGTCAGAATTTTCTTCTTCGTCTTCTAATTCATCTTCCTCTTCAGCCTCTTCTTCAGCATTAGAAAGAAGAAGGTCATTCTCACCATCATCGCTTTCGTTATTATCACCGTCTGGAGAAAAAGACTCCTCCTCGCTCTCTTCTTCCTTATAAGAAGATTTATCGTCTTCATCTAAAAGTGCGTCGATATCTTCATCTGGAGAAGTTTCGTCAGAAGAACTATCTAGTTCCTCTTCTTTTTCTTCTTCTTTAACAAACTCAGCCTCTTCTTCTTTATCTAGTTCATTATCGATTTCTTTTTCTTCTTTTGAAGGCTCATCAGAATCATCATCAAGGATATTAAAGAAGTTAAGTTGAGACTCATCATAAAGTGAGTTTTCTTCATCTTCCTTCTTCTCGTCCTCCATCTCTTCCTGTTCTTCTATTTCATCGTAATACTCAGAATCAGAATCTTCTTTAGTCTCTCCGATATCGTCTAGGCTTTCCTCTTCTTCGCTATCGTCGAAGATGTCATCATCGAGGTTAGCCTCATACTTTTCATCTTCTTTTTCTTTCTCTTGTTGTTTCTTTACAATTTCTTCAGGAAGCGAATACCTTTCTTTTAATGAATCGATATCACAACTACTTTTCTTCTCGTATTCAACAAGAGAAACGTTGTTGTCTCTTTCATCAAGCTCTTTAGCCTTCTCGTCTTCGTCTTCATTGTCGTAATCATTGTCGTCAATAGAATTTAGCTCGTCAGTATTTGGGCTATCGAGTTCGCTATTATCAATTTCGTCATCGTCGACAATGCTATATTCGCTACTCTCTTTTGGAAGTTCTAGCTTTCCAAGTAAAGCTATTATTAGCTCATGCTTCTTTGTCTTATCGATTGAAGCTTCTGCCATAAAAGAGGAAGAGATTGTTAAAACTCCATTTTCTTCTTTTTTGCTTTCTTCTTGGTCAGGATCAACAATAAGGCGCTTATGGCCATATTGTGCCTTTAAGGCCTTCTCTTCTTCTCTTTTTCTCTTTATCTCAAAGAAGAGAGCACTATCAACAAACAAATTGGAATCAAAGAATGACGGCAAAACAGATATATCAATATTGTTACCATCATATGTGTATGTGTCGATTCCAGTATGATAGAAAATAGAAAGCACATCATGTAGTGCAGCTCGTCTTCTGTCAAAAGAAGCAGATAGAATTAAGAAAAGAGGAATATATCTTCCAACGAAGGTATATAACTCTCCCTGCCATGACAAGAGAGGGAATCTCAATACAGGCCAATAGCCCATCTTTAAAAGTGAAATTAAATCCAAGCTAGATGGCATTGCTATAATTGTCTTGAAGTTTTCTTTAGGAAGAGAAGACGAGGAAGAAACATTAAATAAGCTATAACCATCTCTTTCGTTCTTAAGGCTTTCAACTCTACCTTCCCAATGATTCATCGCTGTTATTTTCTTATATATCTCTTCTTCACTTAGTCCATCTAAAGCACCACTACTCTTTAGTTTTGCTTCCTCTAGAGAGAATTCATCTGAATAAAGCTGAACTCTTTGGCATAAATCATTTATGCCATTTAAGCCAAACTTTGCTATGCTATCGAGATTAAGAGCTAAGGTAACATAATCAGTCTTAAAGACTTCCTCTATCTCAACCTTCTCTTCAAGAAGAGAACGTAAGAAGATAGAAAGAGAATGAAGTTTCTCGCTATCCATCTCTTGAGGAATTAGATATGTAGAGATAACTTCTCTATATTTTTCAGCATCTGTTTCACTTGCATTGTTTTGTGTTATAAAAAGAGCTGTTTTATTGTCAATTATCCTAACAATGCGCCTTAAACAGTCTTCACTAATAGCTTTAAGTCTATCCCAATCTTTACTCTTAAGTTCTCGACTTGAACCGCAAGACGTAAAGAATGTCGACACCAAAACAGATTGCAAAAGAATTGGAAGAAGAGATGAGGATACTCTCTTAAAGCTATCCTTGCTTCTTAGTGATGTAACTCTTCTCTCTTCCCAGAGAGATAGCTTTAATAGCTCTAGTGGATAATAATCACCCATTATGCGAGCTATATTCTTAAAGTTATTCACAAGATAATCAAAAGACTCATTAATGTTCTTTTCTGCTTTCTGCTTCGATATATTTGAGAGAGCACTAATAGGGGAAAAAAAGTCAAACACAAAAGCTCCTTAAACGTTTATGCTCCCCAAAAAGGGAGCACTAAACTATGCATGCATTACTGTTTTTCTATATTCTTTTAAACCAAGCTTTAAACACTCTGCCGCCATCTTTAACTCATCTTCATTCAAAACGTAGGCAAAACGAGCTTGGCTCTTACCAAAACCCTCTGTCCAATAGAAGCCTTCAGCTGGGGCAAACATTACAGTATTGCCCTTATAAGAGAAGTCATTAAGCATAAACTGTGCAAACTTCTCTGCGTCATCTACTGGAAGATCTGCAATAAAATAGAAAGCCCCCTTAGGCATTGTAACCCTAACCCCTTCTATCTTTTGCATAGCCTTAACAAGAGTATTACGTCTTCTCTCATACTCTTCGACAGTCTTGGTAATATATTCATCAGGTGCACTTAATGCTGCTGTAGCTGCTACTTCTTCAACAGCAGGTGGGCAAAGACGTGCCTGTGCCATCTTAAGGCAGTTGGCTATAAACTCATGATTTTTAGTTACTATTGCACCAACACGAGAGCCACACATCGAGAAACGTTTAGAGAAGGAGTCTATACAAATAACTCTATCGCTATATTCAGGAAAAGAAAGTACAGATGTAAACTTCTTTCCGTCATAGCAAAACTCCCTATAAACTTCGTCAACGACAAGGAAGATGTCGTGTTTCTTGCATAGCTCTAGAAGTGCAATTAGCTCTTCCTTTGTGTAGATGTGTCCTGTTGGGTTATTAGGAGAACAGAGAAGAATCGCTGTTGTCTTCTTATTGATTTTGTCTTCAAATGCATCAATTGATGGAAGAATAAAACCATTGGAAGAGGAGGAAGTAACAGGTCTTAACTCTACCATAGCAACCTTTGCAAAGGTTGCCACGTTAGTGTAGTAAGGCTCAGGAATAATTACTTCGTCGTAATGGTCGCAAAGCGTAATAAAGGTAAACTGCAATGCCTCAGAACCTCCTGTTGTGATCATGATGTCATCAACAGTTAGGTCATTTATACCCATCTTCTCATAGTACTTAAGAAGCGCCTTTCTTAGCTCTACTTCCCCTTCGCTAAGGCCATAGGCAATGATATCTTCATCGTAGTTGTGAATCGCGGCTAAGGCTTCCTTTGGAGTCTTAATATCTGGTTGCCCGATATTAAGATGAATGACATGTACACCTCTCTCTTTTGCCTTTCTTGCAAAAGGGACAAGTCTCCTTATTGGAGAGCACTGAAACCCTGAAATACGATTAGACATCTGCATAGCTTTTTTCTCCTAACAAGATAAACTACTCTGGACTATTTGTATCATCTGGTGGTAATGGAGAAGTTGGGTTAGCTTGAGTTGTATCAACAAGCTTCTGAATAAACTTTCTATTATCCAAGAGAGGTGAAATAGCTCTTCCATGGTGCGTGAGATAACACGAGCAAATAGCTCTGTTACATCTGCCTGTATAAACCACTCTTTTTCTAAGAGCTCCTTTCCTTGATAGACGCCATTTGTACCAATAATTCTATAGAAGATACCTTCTTTATATGCCTGATCAAAATTCTCAATAGCATTGCCATTAAAGAATGGAAGAGAAACCATTACAATAACCTTCTTGGCTCCCCTGTTCATTAATTCTCTCATAGCAATAATCATAGTACCGCCAGTTGCTATCATATCGTCAGCCATCAATACAGTCTTACCCTTTACATCTCCAAGAAGGTTAATAGACTTAATGTTTGTATTCTTAGCTGAAGTTGAAACCATTGAGTAGTCTCTCTCTTTATAGAGAATAGCAAGAGGTCTATGAAGTGCTTGCGCATAGAACTTGTTTCTGCTTACAGCGCCAGTATCTGGCGAAACAACAACAATATCTGGATCTGAAAAGTCAATTATCTTTCTCAGCGCAATTAAAGTCTGGTATGAACCATGAACATTCTCGAGTCTGCAAGATGAGAATGCATTCTCAATTTCACGAGAGTGAATATCGAGAGTAATAATTCTTGTAACTCCAAGTCCCTCACAGAAGCGAGCAAACATAGCTGCTGTTAATGCTTCTCTAGATGCTTTCTTGTGCTGTCTAGCATAAGGATATGTTGGAAGGACAAGTGTAATTGACTTAGCTCCTGCATTATATAGTGCGTTAACTGTTGTAAAGAGGAACATCAAATGGTCATTGATTGAAAGCTGAATAGGTTCTTCTGAACCTGCAACTTTAATTGGCGCATTGTTAGAGACATCATGAATGATGTAGACATTAAGACCTCTAACAGGGTCAATAATCTCAGCCTTCTCTTCACCGTTAGCAAAGCGTGTGTACTTTACGTTAATAGTAAAATCTGGGCAATGAAACGCACTTGGAAGCTTTCCTGCTGGAATCTTTTTGCTATCTAAGTCATCGATAAGAGTTACAGTTTTTAATAACTCTTCAGCCGTCATGTCGTGTCTTTTTGTTAGAGTCTCTGAGAGTTTCTCATATCTATCGATGTAAAGGCGTCTAAGATGCTTCACGACCTTGCCGGTAAAATATTCTGAGCCAGGGCCGGCAATAACCCCTAACTTATGTGGTTTTAAGATACTCATATTCTCTAAGATACTTCATTCATATAAAACCTTTCAAGGGCACTTAAGAGAGAAAAAGTAAAACTCACAATAAGGAGGAAAGCTTCTCTAACCCATCCTTTTTTCCAACAACAAAGAGAATATCACTCTTAGTAAAGACGTAGTTTGGGTCAATTGCCTCCATAAGTGAAGAAGGCGTCTTTATAGCAATAATATTTACGCCATATTTTTTTCTTAATCCACTATCAATAACGCTCTTTCCAACAAGAGAAGAAGGAACAATAATCTTTGTTAGATTCAATTCTTCGCTTAAAATTACAAAATCTAATACTTTAGATTGTTCCAATCTATGGGCTAAGCGAAGTGCCATATCACGCTCAGGAAAGACAACTTCAGCCCCTAGCTTCTCAAGTATTAAGCCATGGTCGCTTGTTATCGCCTTGGCAATAACTCTTTTTATCCCAAGCGATACGAGATTCATCGTAGTTAATATTGAGAGTGCCATCTCCTTTCCAAGGGCAACAATAGCTACGTCTGCATTTTGTATGCCACTATCTAAGAGAGTTTGCTTATCTAAAGATGTAACGACATATGCATTCTCAGTATATTCTCTAAGCTTCTTTATCTTCTCTTCGTCTTTATCGAGAACAAGTAAATCTGCTCCGCTTTCGGCGAGCTCCTTGGCTAGTGGATAGCCAAAGCGCCCTAGCCCTATTATTGCGTATGTGTTTTTATTTGTATTTTTCTTCATCATTTCCTCCTATAAAAGGTCAATAGTTTTTTAACAGAAACCATTGACTTGTTTTCTTGTAACAGGAGAACTTAGCAGACCTCCTGTATTTTCTTGTCAGGATCATCATATTCACCATTCATCAAACGATATGGATCAAAGTCTG
>JBNMJW010000009.1:0-24767 GCA_050874025.1 Candidatus Ornithospirochaeta sp. | reverse complement strand
TTATAGCATCCAAGATAATATTCATTCTCGCCAGCTGTAGTTACAGGTGTCTTTGCATCCTTATTAACTCTCCAAGAGTTTGTCTTTTCTGAACTAAGAACAATACTTGCCTTTCCGTCTGTTTCAACTACTTCGATATAGTTCTTTGCACCAGCAGTAATTGTATAAAGAGCGAAAGAACCATCTTCGTTCTTCTCTACATATACGTTAGCACTCTTAGAGAGGCTTGTTGTTGTAGCAAGATATTTACCATTCATTTCACCTGTATAGAAAAGTTTTTTTCCTGCGTTGTTTTGCTCAAGAGCAATTGTATATTCCGCATTCTCTTCAACCTCTTCAACTCCATCAAATGAGAATGGAACAAGAGATGCTTCTACTATGTAAGCAGGGAACTGGCTAACACCAATTTTTGAGATATTGTCGCCAAGGATATAGCTAGTCTTACTTGCAGAGATTGTCTCATATGTCTTATAGCAGCCAAGATAGTACTCGTCGCCATCAACTACCGTTACAGGAACACCTGTTTCTGCGTTAATTGTCCATAGAGCTGTTGAACTATCTGAAAGTGTAATTGTAGCCTTTCCATCTACAGAAAGAATTTCAATATACTTCTTGTTTTCGCTCTTATCGAGGAAGTATAAAGCAAAACCACCGTCCTTCTTCTCTACATAAACGCTAGCACTCTTAGCATAATTACCTGTAGAGAGGTATTTACCACTCATTTCACCTGTAAAGTGAAGATCTTTTCCTGCATTCTTCTGGGAAAGAGCAAGTACGTATGGCTTATTTTCTTCAAGAGTATTTTCGTCTATCTTCTTGTATTCAACAGTAGCAAGGCTAACATTCATTAGTGTACCAGGGAACTGACTGACGCCAATTTTTGAGATATTGTCACCAAGGATGTAGCTTGTCTTACTTGCAGACATTGTTGCATATGTCTTATAGCAGCCAAGATAGTACTCGTCGCCATCAACCATAGTTACAGGAACACCTGTTTCTGCGTTAATTGTCCAAAGAGCTGTTGGGTTATCTGAAAGTGTAATTGTTGCCTTTCCGTCAACAGGAAGAATTTCAATGTACTTCTTTGCTCCGTCCTTCTCGAATGATAAAGCGTATCCATCACCATTTGCTTCTAAGAGAACATCAACTGCCTTTTCTGGCTTATCTGTTGTAGAAAGATACTTGCCACTAAGAGATCCGTCAAAATAGAGTGTCTTACCAATATTTGCTTGGTATAAGCCATATTTATATGCGGAACCTACACTAGCGTTCATCTCTGTAGTAGAAACATAGAAATCTTGAGGTGCAGCATCAAGAGCTAGAGTAAATGTCTTTTCTTTGCTTTCTGTGCCACATGTAGCCTTAAGAGTTAAAGTAGCAACAGTCTCTGCTTCCTGAAGTGTTACATATGCTTTGTTTTTATCAACAACAATAGCTGGGCTATCTGATGTCCACTCAAGCTTTACACTTTCGTAACCAACGCCAGAAGTCTGAAGAGTAAGCGTTGTATCCTCTGTAATAGCATCGGCTAATGAGATGTTGTCGAGTTCAAAATCGATCTTTTCGCTATCTGTTTTCTCAGGTAGGCTCTTATAAACAAATGAAGAACCATCTACTGGTGTAAGATAGAATGCGCCATCATAGACACAGATAACGCCAGTAACATCTGCAATCCAACCAAAGTGTTCAGCATGCTCGCTCTTTAGTTTAGCTTGATCATCTTTGCTTATTGGACAAACTGAAGAAGAAATTCTTACATAGCTTTCTAAGCCATTCTTCTTGAAGCGATAGTAACCACTAGCTGTATCCTGACTAGATACTTCAACATCCTTAACTGTTACAAGTAAAGCCTGTTCTTTTGTGAGTGTTGCATCTTTTAAAGAAGTAGAAGAAAGATACTTTTCTGTCCAATCAGTAGCCTCAACTGACTTTAAAGAAGAATCTAAAACTTCAATTGTTGCATTCTTAACTTCATGTGTACCACTATATAGGTCCTTAACACCAGTTGCTCTGACTGTCATACCTTTTTCAAGCTTGAGGTCGCTAACAGGATCATCTGCCATGTTATAAACGTAGTATCCACCGTCACTGTCTTGCATATATAAACAGTTGCTAGAGTTACCATTAGTCTTACTCATAATGCCTGTAATAACACCCTTAACTACAACTGTGCTATCTTTCTTTGCATCAATATATTCAGCCCATGTAAATTCTTTATACTGAGGAATGAAGTAATTAAATGATGTAGATACGCTATTGCCACTATTGTCAGTTAATGTAGCTGTAAGAATGTATTCAACTTTTTCAGGTGTCTTTTCATTAACATCGATTGTTGTCTTATGGTTGTCACCCTTAATGATTACTACATTTTCAGGAGAAGAGCTAGTCCATTCTACTGGGTAGCTAACACCACTAATTGTGACGACATCAACAACGGAGAAGTCACTTGGAGTTGCTGTAGCATCCTTTCCTTTACTATACATACTGAAGAGATAATTCTTTGCGTTCTCTAATCCACTGTTAGCATTACTTTTACTACCTGTTGTTGAACAGGAAGCAAGAACTAAAAGAATTAAAGAAGCAAGGATAAGTCCCTTTAAACATTTTTTCATTTTGTTCTCCTTATTTTTCTATCGAAATATCTTCGCTAGATAAAACCTTAATCTGGACTGAGCCAGAGTACCTATCAACTATGCCTTTTACTGAGATTGTCTTTCTCAAAAGTGATGTAGCACTTATATCTTTGAGATTTTCACCACGTATAAGGACACGATTGCCATTTGAGGAACAAAGTAACGTCATAGAGCTATTGCTACTATATTCAATAGATTCAACATATAGGTTATCAACCTCTACTGTTGTGGCTTGAAGAGCACTAGAAGCAATAAGAGGAACAATCTCATCACCATCTGTTATTTCAATTGTACTATTGAGCAAATAATCAAGAGAGACTGGAGTATATATAATCTCCTCACCTTCCGCTATAAGACGAATGTTTTCCTCATCATCTGGCTTCATTTGCCTGTACTTTATTCCTGAGATTTGGTAACTGCCTCCTCTTTCATAATATTGGACAGTACCAACTATTTTTACTTTATTACCTACTCTAAGTATATCTAGCCCCGCACCAGGAAAACTAAAGCCATAGAAGACACATATACCAAATGTATAGCCACTCTCTTCATCTAAGTTTTCAACATAAACACTATTGTCATCATATTTAGTGACAACAGCTTCAAATGAGACCTTCTTTCCTTCATACTCTTGAGCATTAAGTCTAAGTTCTTTTAGTGTTACTTCGATGATATCGCCATAGTAGAAATTAGGATCTCTTTCGTTTGACCAGATATGCTTTTTCTCTCTTTGTGCTTGTCTTATCGCATCTTGGGCATAGCTACCATATCTATTATTTGACGACGAATAAGGAATAGCTAAGCCTTCCTGTAATAGCTCAATATTGAGATTGCGATATTCACTTGAGGAAGAATCTCTATACCAAATCCAAACAAGCATTCGAGTGCCTGTTGAATCTAGATTCCATTCATCAGTATCGCTTTCGATAATAATGGACTCGGCATTAGAGAGCCTTTCGCGCGTAAAGTAACTAGCACTCTTACCCCACTCTTCAATCTTGCCAGTTGACTCTGGAGTGTTAACGGCAATGTATCTTGCCTTTAATATACCATCAGGAGAAACAGAGGTTGGAACACTAAAATATGTAGTGTCGCCATCTATATAAGAGATAACAGTTGCCTCGACCTTCTTTGATGATGTACTCATGTCAAGTTTTACTTTTTCGCAATAATCAATGCTTTCCTCTACTCCCTCTGGAGCAGAAGAAAGACTCTCTTTTGCCATACTCTGACAAGAAACAAGAATGAGAATAATAAATAAGAAAGGTAATATTCTTTTCATTAGTTCTGATACTCACACTCATCAAGTGCTGTCTGGAAAGCTGCATCAATCATCTTATCAACATTGCCGTTGTCCTGAGAAGAAAGACATGTTGTAAGTAATGTCTGAACCTGGCTTCTTGCTGTACTTGAACCATTGAAAGCTGGAGATGTGTAGTAAGCCTTCTCTTGCTCTAAACAGACCTTTGCAGAGAGAGATGTGATATACTTTCCACCATCTGCCTTAGCAACAAATTCCTTGTACTGAGGGTTAGAAGCAACACTCTTAAGAACAGGAACATATCCACTTGCCATACTAAATTCAGCCTGGAATTCAACACTCGTTGTGAAGTACTTAACAAAGAGCCAAGATGCAATAACTTCTTGAGGGTTGCTCTTACTGAAGATACATACGCTTGGACCTTGAGAAATAACCTTAGCATTAGATGGGTTAACCTGTGGAATTGTTGTGATTCCTACTTCAAATGGATAGTTACCATTGCTATCTGCTGTTGGTCTCTGGTGAGAAGCACCTGCACTTGAACCGATAGACATGTAGCTACGTGTACCATTCTCAGCAACAAAGAGAGCTGATGTGTAAGCGCCATAGAGTGTCTGTGTTGTTAAATATCCCTTCTGATACCATTCTCTAAACTTCTTAACAAATGCCTTGTTTGTGTCATTATCGAAAAGATAGTGTGGCTCAGTTGCAGATGTATAAGGTGAACCATATTGCTCTGTCATTGTGATAAACCAGTTACCTTCACTGTCGTAGCCAAGAGGAATACTGTCTGGATCAATAGCCTTAATCTGAGCGCAAACTTCTTCCATTTCATCCCATGTTGTAGGAACTTTTAAACCATGCTGATTAAAGAATGTTTTATTGTAGTAAAGAACTTCAGTACTCTTAGACCATGGGAGAGTATACATCTTTCCATCCCCATACTGTCTTCCTTCATTGTAGTAACCTTCGATGAAATCATTCTTCTGATCTTCAGTTAAACCAAGAATTTCTTTTGTACCATCTGCACGTGTGACTTCCACCTTGCTGTCGATTAGACTGTCGAGTGTCTGAACTGCACCAGCAAGATTATAGAGAGCAACATGGTCTGGGTAACAATAAGCAATGTTTGGCTGATTACCTACTGTAATTTCAGTAGAAATCTGATCTCTAACATCATCATATCCACCAACCTGAGTAGCGTTAACTGTAATATTAGGATAAAGCTTATTGAACTCCTGAATATATAAGTTAAGAACGTCACTAAGGTTAGTTCCCATTGTATGATAGAAAGTAATTGTTACAGGACTTCCATCATAACCATTCTCTGGAACAACAAAGCCATCGTTTTGGACAGCCTCTTCCTTTCCTCCCCCGCAGAATGCAGAAACGAGGACTAACGAAGCAAGTAATAATACTGCTACTAGTTTTTTCATAATTTTCTCTCCTTTAGAAAATCTATATTTATCCTTTAATACCGCTTCTTGATACGCCTTTCATAATGTACTTACGTAAGAAAACAAAAACTAAGAATAGTGGGAATGATACAAGCGCAACAGCCGCCATCTGTACTGGGTAGTTTACATCGCCTGTAGATTCTGTAAAGGCATTTCTAAGACCATTTGTTATCATTCTATGAGCACTATCGTTGGCAACTAAACGTGGCCAAATGTAGCTATTCCATGCTCCCATCATCTTGAGTATTGTTATTGAAATGAGAGTTGGAAGAGAAAGAGGAATCATAACCTTGCATAAATACTTAAAGTCGCTTGTTCCATCCACCTTTGCAGCTAAATATAATTCATTAGGTATTTGCATAAAGTTCTGTCTTAAGAGATATATGTAGAATACAGATACCAAGAATGGAACTATCAATACTGTATATGTGTTAATCCAACCAAGCTTTGTTACTGTGCTATAGTTTGTAATTGTAAATAGCTCTCCAGGAATCATCATAGTCGCTAAAAGAGCTGCAAAGAGTGCATTCTTTCCTTTAAACTCTAAGCGAGCAAAAGCAAAAGCTGATAGTATTGTTATTATGAGAGATAGTATCGTTGAAACAACTCCAACATAGAGCGTATTCATGAAGAGTCGTCCTAAATTAGCTGTCGTAAATGCATTAGAGTAGTTACTAAACATAATACGACGAGGGAAAAAGGTAGGAACGCTCATTCTATATTCATCAAGTGTTTTAAGGGACGAAATAATCATCCAATAAAACGGGAAGAGTACAACTAGAGCCATAAAAAGTAAAAAGAAATATAAAAAGAATTGTACCAAACAAAAGACAATCTTTTGTCTGAGAGACATCTTTTGCATATCACGTTCACGCATGCCTTTCATATCATTCCCCCTTAATAATGAACTTTCTTCTTGCTTACTTGAAGATTTATCAAAGTAACAACCAAGATGATAGCAAAGAGAATAAGAGCTGCAGCGCTAGCTCGTCCCTGATTATTAGTACTTAATGCATCATATATGAAGCCTACCATGGTATTAAGGCGCCCCGCATCGTCTGCAGGTCCCATCTTTTCTCCAAAGATACCAACAATAGATGTATATTCCTTGAAGCCACTAATGAAGCCTGTAATTATGACATAAGCAAGCATTGGAGAAAGAAGAGGAACAGTAATACGCATAAAGATACGTCTTCTACTTGTCCCATCAACACGTGCAGCATCATAGTACTGCTTGTTGATAGACTGTAAGCCACCAAGAAGAATGAGAATCTTAAATGGAAGCGCATTCCAAACTATGCATATAACCATAACTGTCATGTTTGCAGCATAGCTTGATCCTGTATTAATCCAATTAACATGTTTTCCACCAAAGGCTTCAATAATGTTATTTATAATACCTGCTGTTACAATAATCTCATTCTCAGTGCCATAGAAGGAGCCAACAATATTAAACATTGCAGCAAAGACCATTCCTATTGCTATTGAATTAGTAACATATGGAAGAAAGAATATTGTCTGAAGTGGCTTCTGCAAAAACTTAATCGAATTAAGACATACAGCAATTAAGAGAGCCAAAATAGTTGAAATAGGTACAGTGAAGATACAAAGAAGAATTGTGTTCTTCAAACACTGCAAGAATCTTTGGTATTTAATTACCTTTTTAAAGTTTCCTATTCCAAACTTAAATACAGCGCCTCCAGCAGCCTTTAACCCTGAGTAATTCTCAAGTAAAGACATCCTTACAGTATTGAAGATAGGCCATACTGTAAAAATGAGAAGAAGAACTAAAGCTGGAGAAAGATATAGCCAGGCTTTCCATTTATGTTCGCTTTCAACCATCTGCATAACTACTTCTCCAAATAGATTCTATTTTCGTTGTCTTTTCTGAAAACAAATACTTTATTCTTTTTAAGCGAGAATCTGATATCTTTTTTAGAACTGTCTACACCGCTATCAGAAGGGATAATAGCTCTAAGTATTGGGGTCAGAAGCTCTTTGTTCTTAGCAACAATAGAGACATCTCTTCCCATAACCTCTATAGCAGACATCTCTGCTTTTAATGGACCGTTCTCGTCAAGGATAAAGCCTTCTGGCCTTATGCCAACATATACATCCATATCTTCAATATCTGCCTCTAGTATTCTGTCTTCTCCGATATATACTCCACCATTCTTTATCACGCCATTAAAAACATTAATAGGAGGAGTTCCAAGGAACTTAGCAACAAAGAGGTTAGCTGGGTTATCATAGACATCTTGAGGCTTTCCAATCTGCTGAACAACACCAAGCTTCATGATAACAATCTCATCTGAAATACTCATTGCCTCTTCCTGGTCATGAGTAACAAAAACTGTTGTAATATTAGTTTCTCTTTGTATTCTTCTTATTTCTTCTCTAGTCTGAAGTCTTAGTCTTGCATCCAAATTAGATAGTGGCTCATCAAGAAGTAGAACACGTGGCATCTTTACAAGCGCACGTGCAATAGCAACACGCTGTTGCTGACCACCACTAAGCTCGCTTGGCTTACGTTCCATTAACTCATCAATTTGAACGAGTGAAGCAACCTTCTGAGCTCTCTCAAGCATCTCTTCCTTACTAAGCTTATCTTCACCTTTTAAGTTTTGAAGAGGGAAAAGAATATTCTGCTTTACAGTCAAATGTGGGTATAGGGCATAGTTCTGGAAGACAAGGCCAACTCCCCTATTTTCAGGCGAAAGCTTAGTTACATCATCTTCTCCAAAGAAAATCTTGCCACTTGTTGCCTTTTGCAAGCCACAAATCATATAGAGAGTAGTACTCTTACCACAGCCAGAAGGGCCAAGTAATCCAACAAGCTTACCATCTGGTATGGTAAATGTCATATCATTAACAGCTACGACCTCTTCGGAGTTCTTCTTATTCCTACTGGGGAATATCTTTGTCAGATTTTGTAATACGACTTCCATTATCTATAAACCTCTTTAATATATGCTTTTTTCCGCTTTTTCTTTAGCTAACTCTTTTTTTCTTTCAATTACATCTTCTTCCGTCTCGTATATATATTGAGACATATAATCAACAACAACTGTATCTGCTAAAAGATCATGTATTGCTGAGTGGTCCTTTGTCGCAAGAACTAAGATTAGATTAAGAAGAATAATTCCACCAATTACTATTGGCCCCACAATACCAATTGATGAGGAGAAAACCATCATTAGTATTAATAGTGGAACCATTGTTTCTATTGTATATTTTCCAAGTATTGCTCTGATAAAAAGAGATGTATTGTTTACTCTCCATCCACCTCGACGCATTAAACAAAGAGAAAAGACCTTTTTCCCTATAGTTACTCCGTTTTTAAAGAAGATAGGAATAATAAATTCAGCAATTATAAAGGCTAAAAGTACACCTAGTGATACAGATAGTAAAGAAAGATTTACTACCTTCTGATAGGTAATAACTGTATCTTCATCGTTAATTAACGCATTATACGCTTCATCATATAATGCTCTTTCTTCTTCACTATATCCATAATACTCATCGCTAGAAATACTAAACTCTACACCGTATTGTTTTTCGTATTTACTGTAGCATTCGTTTAGATGTGTATTATAACTATCATATTTTGTAATAAATGAAATAAGGAAAATAAAGAATGTAGAAAGAATAGTAAGAATTATAAAATCTAGTATTAGAGCAGATATTCTTTTTAAGAGACTCGCCCTTTGCACATCATCACTAACTAACACAGTTCTCTACCCCATCTCCTTTTAATAGCTGACTAAAAATTTAAGACAGCTTAAGTAGTGTATATTAGAAAATAAGAAATGTGGAATTATTTTTTATCATTTCTTTAGCTTTTGTTCTGTCTTTCAAACAAAACCTCTTCGATTACCCTTGTTAAATCAGAGTGAAAGACAATTTCTTTGTCTCGATCATTCCTGATAAGATTTTTCAAATGCCACCAAGAAAGAGCAAATGGCACCTCTCCTTTTTTATATTTTACACCGCGAGGCCAAATTTTATAGTAATTGAGTAATGGCACATATTCTTTGGCTTTTAGCGGAATAATATTGTGCTTATAAAAAAGTGCAACATCATTCCACCTTTTAACTTTCTTCTCATCTAAATGCATGACAAGAAAATCTTCAAAATTAAAATAAGAGAATAAGAAGAAAGGAAGGTTATCCTCCTCTCTCTTTCTATATCTCATGCCTTCTTCATCTCTTATGTAGATATCTCTATCGACAAGGATTTCAATCCTCTCATTCTTATTTTTCTTTCTTACTTGGTAGTATGTTTTCTTCACCTCATTATACATGCCATTTGTAGCTTTAATTGTATAAAAGACATAGGCTATCCCCTCTTCTCTAAGAAAGCGATTAAACTCACTTAAATAAGCCATTTCCGATTCGCCTTCACATATGACATAGATAATCTTTTTTCGTTCAATCATAGTTAAATATATGGAAAAGGAACACCTGAGAGGCGACCAGAAAGATATAAGGAGCGAATTCTTCCCTTATCTTTTGACGTGGTAAGCTCTTTTATAGGAACACAAATGCTGCCATTCTTTTTTGTCTTTTCAAATATGAATAATTCGCTAGTAGTCACATATGGAGCATCCATTAAATCAGTGTTGTGAGATGAACATATTAATTGAGCATTTTTAGTGTTGTATCGTTTATCTAAAAAGAGAGAAATAAGAGTTCTAAGCAAAATTGGATGAAGGGAAATATCTATTTCGTCAACAATTAAGACAGAGCCTATTTCAAGGGATGTGAGAAATGAAGCAAGTAAAGAAAGAACTCTTCTTGTACCATCACTTTCGTCATTCAAGTTTAACCATATGCCATCACTATGTTCACTCTTCCAACCAGTATTATCTTTTTTTATATCATATAGAGGAAAATCTAATTTCTTCATTAAGCTAATTATATTCTCTCTAGCTTCTTTTCTTGTCTTTCCACTTAGCGCTATGTATCTTTCTTCATCTTCTTCCCAAGAAGGATTAAAGGATGAGAAAAAGAGAAAACTCTCTAAGTAAGAAAGAATATGAGGAGGAAGAGTTGTCTTCTTTACATCTTTTGCTTCCAAAACAGGGATAGAATTTTCTAATAGCACTTCTCTTATAATTCGTTCAGAATCATAACTTACTTCATAGTCGTAAAGCTTATTTTCATAACTAAAGGAGAGACGAAAGAGAATCTCGCTTCTATTCAAAAATAGATTAGGTTCATAGAGCAAAGGCTCAATGCCATTCTTTAATAAAAGCAAAAGTGTTTTTAAAGCTCCAAAAAGCGTACTCTTACCACTGCTATTGGCACCAAATATAATAGCAATTGGAAGTGCCTTTACACTTTTTTCTTCCAAGAATGTTATATTGGTGTTCTCTCTAGCGCTCTTAGAAATACGTTTACGATTAATACTAAGTGAGATACCTGTAGATATGATACTCTTATAGTTTTCACATGAAAAAGAAAGAAGCATAACTCACTCCTAATTAAAGATTCCACATTCGCTAAGAATAATGCTATTAGTTAGCTTAACTCTATCTCCCATATATCCCATCTCCTCTAGTTTAGGAATATTAAAAGAAAGTTTTCTTAGCTTTATTATCTCATAGTTTTGTCTTATTTTGTCTCTTTCTTTTTCAATTCTTTCTTTTATGATGGGAGAACAACTATCAGTTAAATATGCAGTTGCTCTTTTCTTTCCAATTCCGCTTACTCCTTTTATGTTATCACTACTATCCCCAACTATTGCTTTAAACAAAGAGTAAGATGATGGGGAAAAGGAAAACTGGGAGATAAAAGAATCAAGTGTAATTAAAGTTGAGTTCTTTCCTCTATAGCGTAAGACAGAAACATTGGGGCTAATAAGCTGAAAGAAGTCACTATCGAAAGATGCTATAACAACTCTCATTTTCTCTTCATATTCAAGAGCAACAGTTGCAATTGCGTCATCAGCCTCCATTCCTTCTGAATAAATAACTTTAACTGAAAGATACTCTAAACACTTTAGAATATCCTCTTCTTGGCTAAAAGGTGATTCATCTTCGCTCACACTTGCCCAATCAATAGTTCTATTAGCTTTATATTGGCTATTTATTTCTTTTCTGAAAGTATTTGTATCTCTATCAAAAACAACAAGTGCGTGAGTTGCTTCTGTCATTTTTATCATCTTTAGTAGATATGAAATAAAGCCAATAACACCATTAATTGGCTTTCCGCTCTTACTTTTTATTGATGTTGGTAAGCCATAAAATGTTTGAAAAAGTAGATTATTGCCATCAACTATAAGAAGTGTGTCCATAATTCTACTTTAGCTTATCTTTTTCTCTTTTAAAGCTTTTGGAAACTTATTTAAGAAAAGAATAATGGTAAAAGTAACAGCAAGAATATCTGCAATAGGTTCAGCAAGAAATACTCCAACAGCTTTATCGGATACAAAAAGAGGAACTATGTAAATAAGAGGAATAAGCAGAACAATCTTCCTTACAACTGCGACGATAACCGAACTCAAAGCAACGCCTATTGCAACAAAAGTCATTTGACAGGAAATCTGAATAGACATCAAGAAAAGGCTAAAGCAATAAATGCGAAGTACCTTTGAAGAGTACTCGATGAGGCTTTTGTTGCTCGCAAAAACAGATGCAAAGAAAGAAGGCGTGGCCATAATAAAAATCCACACCACAAAGGTGTAAGAAAAAGAAATTGCCAAAAGTGTTTTAAATGATTTCTTTACTCTTTCTATGTTGCCTCTTCCATAATTAAACGACGTAAGAGGTTGTGCCCCCTGACCGATACCCTGCAATGGCAAAAGTGCCATTTGCATTACAGAGGATGCAATTGTCATAGCTCCAACAGCAATATCTCCCCCGTATTTAAGTAGAGAAGAATTGAAACAAATACTAATTAGGCTTTCAGTGCTTTGCATTATGAATGTTGAGACACCTAAAAGAAAAGAAGGAAGAATTATTTTCTTTTCTAGCTTCATTAGAGAAAAATCTAGCTTCAATTGAGATTTTTTACTTCTTAGAAAGAAAACACACCAAAGAGCCGAAACAGCTTGGCTAATAACTGTTGCTATAGCAGCGCCCTTCACGCCTAGATTAAAAACAAAGATAAATAGAGGATCAAGTGCAATGTTCAATAGTGCACCAATTAAGACAGTAAGCATACTTACTGTTGTTTTTCCTTCTGCTGTAATAAAAGCATTCAACCCTAGCGTCATTTCAACAAAAATTGTACCTAAGGCATATATTGTCATATATGACGAAGCATAGCCGATTGTTTTATCACTTGCGCCAAAGAGAAGTAATAGCGGTCGATTGAAGAGAACAAGAACGACTGTTAAGACTGTAGAAATTATGAGTTGAAGAGTGAAACTTTCGCCTAAGATTTTCTCGCTTGTCTCTTTGTCTCCTTTTCCCATATATATAGATAAGCGTGGAGCAGAGCCAGAAGATACGAAAGCAGCAAAAGCAGAGATAAATAAAATAAGTGGCAACGAAACACCAACACCTGTTAAAGCTAAGCTTCCTTCCTCTCCCATATGGCCTATATATACCCTATCTACTACGTTATAGAGCATATTTATAACCTGAGCTATTACTGTTGGGATGGCAAGCTTAATAAGCGTTGGAGCTATTTTGCCACTTTCTAATTCTTTTTCACCTAACATCTATATTCCCCGAATAAACGATTAGAAGGATATTGCTTTCGGAAAATTTAGTTAAGTTAGATTGCAAAAGATAATGCCATGTATGGTGATGATGTTACATACTTAAAAGCAATACTTGAATTAAAGTCACTTGTTCTTTCTCTTGAAGAGTAATCATCACGTAGTGAATAGTAGAAATACAATGGTGATTCTACTTGAACGCCAAGCTTAAAGAGAAGAGCATCTCCTAGAGAATATGAAAGCGCAACATTACCTGTAATGTTAGTTGTTGTTAAGAATAGACTAGATTTATTAACGATTGTAATGTAGCCCCCCCAATAAGAATCAAGAGTTGTTATAGATGATAGATATACGATATCAAAGCTTAAACCACCGCCGATAAGAAGCGAAAAATCATTTGTAAAAGGAATCCTTCCTTCTACTCCAGTTGAAGTATAAGCAGAAGAATCACTAAACTTAATCTTTCCATTTACATAAGGAACCTTTAAGCCTGCTGTTCCATATACACCAACATAATCGTTAACAAAACTATCAAGGTACATAGAAATTGTATATGAAGATGGCTTGAAGTCGCTCTTTTCTTCTTTTGTTAATGAATACTGACCGCCAACGCCAAGGTATAAATCTTCTGTGTTAATAGCAAAAGCTGGAATTGCTACAAGTAAAACCAATAAGACAACAAATAATACTTTTTTCATATTATCTCCTTAAAACGCCATAATAATGCCAACTTGATCGCTTTATTTCAATAGTTTTAAATCATTAGGAAGGTTTTCAATTGGCCCTTTTATAACACAAGAAGTTGAAAAATCAACCTCTTTCCACTTTCTTTTTTCTGTAAATGTACAGCATGGAGTTGGGCAAAGAGAGCAACTACTCTTTGAGCAATAACGAATATCGCCACTCTTCTTTTTACTCTTTTTTCTGAGTTCACACCCACGAGGACAAAAGACCTTTGTCTCATCTGATGAACGAACAAAATAGCCCTTTAAAGAAAGCTCTTTTCTCTTTTTATCATCCAACGGATTAATTAGTTTTTTTAATTCTTCTCTAGTCACATCTAAACAGGTCCCTTGTATAGACCTTACCCTCTACATCTTTCAATTCATCACTAAATCTATTAGCGATAATTGTATCTGACTCTTCCTTAAATTTCGCTAAATCATTAACGACTAAGGAACCAAAGAATGTTGAGCCGTCTGGAAGCGTAGGTTCGTAAATAACGCAAGTAGCTCCCTTAGCCTTAATTCTCTTCATAATGCCCTGAATCGAGCTCTGTCTAAAGTTATCACTATTAGCCTTCATAGTCAGCCTATAAACACCAATAACAATCTTTTTTTCTTTGTCTTCGTTCCAACTATCGTTAGACGAATAACCACCACTCTTCTCAAGAACTCTCTCAGCAATGAAATCTTTTCGAGTTCTATTGCTTTCAACAATTGCCTCAATTAGGTTCTCTGGAACATCTTGATAGTTAGCAAGTAGCTGCTTTGTATCTTTAGGAAGACAATAGCCACCATAACCAAAACTTGGATTATTGTAGTGAGTTCCAATTCTTGGGTCTAGACATACTCCATTAATTATATCTTTGGTGTCTAGTCCCTTCATTTCAGCATATGTATCAAGTTCATTAAAAAATGATACTCTCAAAGCTAAATATGTATTAGCAAAGAGCTTAACAGCTTCAGCTTCAGTAAAGCCCATAAAGAGCGTTTCTATATCCTCTTTAATTGCGCCTTCTTGTAAAAGAGAAGCAAAGGTTTGGGCTGCTTTCATTAATCTTTGGTTATCTTTATCGGTACCAACAATTATGCGGCTAGGATACAAATTGTCGTAAAGCGCCTTGCTTTCGCGTAAAAACTCAGGGCTGAAGATAATATTGTCGCAATGAAAGCTTTCTCTTATTTGCTTTGTGTAGCCAACAGGAATAGTACTTTTAATTACCATTATTGCGTCAACATTGCACGCTATTACCTCTTTTATTACAGATTCTACTGCAGAGGTATCGAAAAAGTTCTTCTTACTGTCGTAATTAGTTGGAGCTGCAATTACTACAAAATCAGCATCGCTATAGGCTTCTTTCCCATCTAGAGTTGCTTTGAGCTTTAAGTCTTTCTCTTTTAGATATTTCTCAATGTATTCATCTTGGATAGGGCTTTTACGCTCGTTAATAAGCTTAACCTTCTCCTCAATGATATCTACAGCAGTTACCTCATGATGCTGACTTAAGAGCGTCGCAATAGATAAGCCAACATAGCCAGTTCCAGCAACTGCTATTTTTAAATCTTTGAAATCTCTCATTCTTTCCCCCCATAATACTCTTTATACCAAGTTGCAAATCTTCTTAAGCCCTCTCTGAGCGTAGTTTTAGGCTTAAAACCAAAATCGCGCTCCAACTCGCTTACATCTGCGTATGTTATAGCAACATCTCCCTTTTGCATAGGAACAAGTTTCTTATGTGCTTCAAAGTCATACTCTGATGAAAGCACTCCGGCTCTTATTAATTCTTCTTGAAGTATTGTTACAAATTCTAGTAGATTCTCTGGATGATTATTTCCAATGTTATAAATCTTATAGGGAGGAATAAAGAGCCCATCATCTCCAATTTTCTTTTCAGGAGCTTTATTCATTACTCTTATTATTCCTTCTACTATATCACTTACATAGGTAAAATCTCGCTTACAGTTACCGTAGTTGAATATCTCAATATCTTTATTTTCTCTAAGCTTGTTAGTAAAAGAAAAATATGCCATATCTGGGCGACCGGCTTCTCCATAGACAGTAAAGAACCTGAGCCCAGTTGATGGAATATTATAGAGTTTAGAGTATGCATGGGCCATTAGCTCATTTGACTTCTTTGTTGCAGCATACAATGAAACAGGATTATCTACTTTATCATCTGTAGAATATGGAATCTTACTATTTGAACCATAAACAGAGGAAGAAGAAGCATAAACTAGATGCTTTAGATTTGGAGTATATCTACAAGCTTCAAGAATATTAAAGAATCCAATTATATTTGACTCTATATAGACATCTGGATTCTCAATTGAATACCTCACCCCAGCTTGGGCTGCTAAATTAACAACTATTGTTGGCTTTATCTCGTCAAAAAGAGAAGAAATAAATGCTTTATCAGCAATATTGCCTTTTACAAAGTGCCAATTATCGCCTTTCTTTTTTTCTTCTATTTTCTTTAATCTATATTCTTTTAAGCTTGGATCGTAGTAGCTATTTAAGTTATCAACTCCATAGCAAATATTATTTTCATCTTCAACTAATCTTTTAGCTAAAGCAGCGCCAATAAAACCAGCTGCCCCTGTAATAAGTATTCTTTCCATAATACTCTCCACCAAAAATCTATTTTAGCTTATATCACTCTCCTTAGAAAGGTTAAAAATTCTTTCCTTCTAGTTTCTAAAGAGAAGAAAACTCAAAATAAATTAATAAATGCAGTAAGTGTGTATTTATTTTCAATAAACGATTTGTAGAAGATAATTGTTTTATTCGAGCAACAACAACGAAATACGTTGATATTCGAGGCTTTAGCATTTCCATTTGTTAGTCAAATAATGTATCTTATTCGAATGGATAGTTTGGGCCTTAGTAGCAAATGCATAGAATATATTCTTATCTTCTCTTTGCTTTTTGCTCTAATTGAAATTGGTATTATTTTAAAAACAAAGAAAGATTATAAAAGAAGAATTGTCTCTATTTTCTTCTTTCCATATATACTCACAGTTCTTTCCTTGACACTATTAGATAGAATTCCATTCCCTAATTATCGCTATAACCTTACTCTATTCTGGTCATACGAAAACTATAATTATACTTTTTGGTCAAATGGGAGACAGGTTTTTTGCAACGTCATCATGCTTCTTCCTTTTGGCTTTATGCTTCCTTTTATGCTAGAAGATACAAAGTATAAAAGAATTGGATACTATACACCAATTTGGGCCATTGTTTTTTCATCTCTAATTGAAATAACACAATTAATAACAAAGAGAGGATTCTTTGAATTTGATGATATCTTTCACAACAGTATGGGAGCTCTGCTAGGCTATTATATATATCTATTTTACAGGTCACTAAAGGAGTTTTAACTCTCCTTTTTTCCCATACTTTGTAAGAGATGTATTAACTCTAAATCCTTCTCTGTTACTCTCATATTAGATGAAATCTTCTTTCCGTTTTCACCTTTTTCAATTGCAACGCTTATTACATCTCCAACTTCAATTGGATGAGATGCAATATATGAAATGAACGAAGTAAACTTAGGGTGTTCAGAAGAAAAGCTTCCCCATGCCTTTTGCATTTTTAATAAATCAAATGGATTCATTTTATCTCCAAAAAAAGAGAGGGAAAACAATAGCTGCTTTCCCTACTCTCCTATTTAAATAATCTCTTATTTAATATCGTTTCCAGTTAATTCCTGTCTGAATGATGTTGCACTTTCTTTCTTGTCGCCTGGCTTATAAAGAAGAGGTACAGCAGCATAGAGAGCAGCACAAACAACGAGGTCCTGCTTCCATGTTATTTCGTTAGGAGCATGAGCCTGGCTCTCTGCGCCTGGGCCGAAACCAACACAAGGAATACCATATCTACCCTGGATAGCAACACCATTAGTAGAGAATGTCCACTTATCTGTTAGAGGTCTGCCCTCTCTCTTGCTCTTAGAGATATCGTCGCTATAGAGTCTCTTATCTCCCCAAAGTGCATGGTGAGCATCAACGAGAGCCTGAACATGAGGAGCTGTTTCCTTGTTAATCCATGTTGGGAAGAAACACTCTGTCTTATAGACTTCGTTTGTCCAAGATGGTCTATCATACCAATACATAGATACCTTTACATCCTTGCCATACTTCTTAACAGAAGGAAGATCTTCAATCTCCTTTAAGCAAGACTGATATGTTTCACCAGCTGTCATTCTTCTGTCGATGCTGATAGCGCAGCTATCTGCAACAGCACATCTAGAAGGAGATGTATAGAAAATCTGGCTTGTTGTACATGTACCACGTCCTAAGAAACGTGCATCTTCATAGTGCTCTGGGTTATACTTTGGATCAAGCATCTTTACAAGACCCTTAATCTCAACTGAATCATCTGCAGGATTTTCGTTAAGAGCTCTTACGTCCTGAAGAATATCAGCCATCTTGTAGATAGCATTGTCGCCTCTCTCTGGAGCTGAGCCATGGCAAGAGATACCCTTAACATCGACTCTAATTTCCATTCTTCCTCTATGACCACGATAGATACCACCATCTGTAGGCTCTGTTGAGATAACAAATTCAGGAACAATCTTGTCTACGTTGTAGATGTACTGCCAACACATACCATCACAATCTTCTTCCTGGACAGAACCGACGACCATAATCTTATAGCCTTCTGGAATAAGACCAAGGTCCTTCATAATCTTTGCACCATATGTAGCAGAAGCCATTCCGCCTTCCTGGTCAGAACCACCACGGCCATAGATAATCTTATCTGTTTCGTATCCCTTATATGGGTCATTAGTCCAGTTCTTAATATTACCAATACCTACAGTATCAATATGAGAGTCAATGGCAATAATCTTGTCTCCTGTTCCCATCCATCCAATAACGTTGCCTAGCCCATCGATTTCAACTTTATCATAGCCAAGCTTTTCCATCTCTTCCTTGATTCTGTAAACAACACCCTTTTCTTCACAACTCTCAGAAGGAATAGCAATCATGTCTCTGAGGAATTTTGTCATTGCTGGGCCATAGGCTTCAGCAGCTTTTTTAATTGCAGCATAATCCATAAAAGAAACCTCCAATGTTTCCACTTTTATTTGGGCTTTTTCGACCACAGTTAAATACTAAACTGTAAAATATCCTTTGTAAACAAATTTGTTGCGTTTTGTTGCAATTTCTTTTTATTCAAATTTCCAATTAGGAAATATCCTCTCCATTCTTTCATCTGGATATTTTTCGTCTATGTATCTAGAAATACGAGATGTGCTTTCCTTGCCATTATGACGCTCTGTCCATCTAGCCATAACAAAACCAGAAGCGATTATGTTAAAAATAAAGAAAACTAGTAGCAACCATGTCAGAACACGTCCTATCTTATTGGGGATTTTCATAATTAATATAGACAACAGTGGATAAGCGATTTTAATCCACACAACTCCTAGTAAGCCCCATATTAATGAGTAAAACAAACAAATTCTGCCATTAATATTAAGTGGGAGATGGCTGTAATCCCAACTCCTAACACCTAGAGCGAACTCTTGTCCCCATGAACAGATGTATTCCAGTACAGAGCCAACTATAAAGCCCCCAAGAAAAGAGACCCAATCTGAATGGTTACGGAAGCGATACAAAAAATATGAAAGAGCAACAGCACCGAAGCCATATAAAATATTAAAAGGCCCATATATTAAACCCTGTCTACTTTCTATATATCCATTTTGCAAATAGCACCAGAGCATCTCTAGTATTACGCCACCAAAAGATCCTATATAAAAAATCCAAAGTAGCTTATATAAATTAATTCCTCTAGAAAAATGGTTATTACTTCGTTCGTTTTCATCTATTTTTGCATTAACGATTCCTGGAATTTTAACTTTTGATGATTGTTTAATATCTGCCCAACGACCAGATAACTCATCAGAAAGCTCAAAGAGTTTCTCATATGATCTTATGATATTTTTCCTTGCTCTCTTATAACTTTTTTTCTTTGCCTTTACAATTGGCTCAATCTCTTTTATTGAGCTATCTAGTAGAGATGGAAAGACTTCTTCTTGAAGTTCTTTTGCTGTATTTTCAGTGCTTTCAAGTAGCAATAGACTTTTTTCTTCAACATCTGTTGTTATATCAAGCACATCATTTTTCTTTTCCTTCAATTTTTATCTCCTGAAAAGACCATGTTAGGATATATTCTCTCCATTCTTTCATTAGGGAAATGTTTATCCATGTATATTTCAATTTTGTTCTTTGGCTCTTTATACTCAATTCTCTCTGACCATCTAACAAGAGCTAAAAGTGAAACAACACTATCAAAAACAAAGAAGGCAACAAGAAGCCATGTAATAATCTTTCCAATCTTGTTAGGGATTTTTAATATTAATTCTGACATTATTGGATAAATCTTCTTAATCCATACAACGCCTAATACTCCCCAAAAAAGAGAATATAAGAGACAAATTCTACCATTAATATTTAAAGGTACGTTGCTATAGTCCCAACTTCGGGAACCAACTATTAGTTCTTGGCCCCAAGAACAAATGTATTCAAGCACAGAACCAACAACAAAACCACCAACAAAAGAGATCCAGGGACTATGGTTTCGATACTTATACAAGAAGATAGTTAGTGCAGCAGCGCCAACTCCATATAATAGATTAAACGGACCATAGACAAGGCCTTGTCTGCTCTCAATATAACCGTGGCGCAAAAAGCACCATGCCATCTCGATAATAACACCAGCAAATGAGCCAATAAAAATTAGCCATAGAATCTTATAAATATTTATTCCATGAGCAAAATGGTTTTTTGTTTTTTCTTTTAAATCTATCTCTGCATTAATTGGAGCTAATAGCTTATGACCCCGTTTTGAGTATGAAGATTCTATATCAGCCCACCTACCTGAAAGTTCTTCGCCTAAATCAAATAGCTTTTCATAAGAAAGAAGAACATTTTTCTTTGCTCTCTTGAGAGAATCTTTTCTTCCTTGGACCTCTTTTTTTAAATCTTCATCTTTACTTGAGCTTAGAAGGCGTGGATAGTATGAATCCATCTCACTGATGGTTTTCTCTGTTTCATTTAAGAGATTTAAGCTAGCTTTTTCAATATCTCCAACATAGTGAATTGAATTGTCGACTTTTTTCTTCTTCATATTCTCTCCCTATCTCTTTTCTACTACCAAAATAGAAAAGAGACAAGGATAGTATTATTAATTAGCATATCTGAATATCACAGTTCCTTTTTTCTTTAACCAATTGTTCATTAAAAGAATTAATAGAGCCATTACAGCTATAAAAATTGTGTAATAGACATAAACATTAATCCATCGTTTTAATAAATAAAATCCACCAAATGGAAGCAAGCTAAAGATAAAGCCAAATGTCATAGTCAAAATAGAAGCAAAACCTTGTTTAATAGGTATAGCCTCATTAGTCCAAGTGAATGAATAATGCTTCAAATTCATTACTAAGCCAAATTGAGAATGCAAATAGCAAAATAGAACTACAAAGCACAAACTCAAAATTGTAGCTAAAAGCGAATGCGTAAGCACAATAGAAAGAACTGTTGTAAGTATAATTGAGGAAGAAGCATTGATGATAAAGCCTAAGTTAATTTTACTTCTCAGTACCTTCACCGGATCGACAGGAAGTGATTGCAAGATCCAAATATTCTTTCCTTCTAGCGAAATGCTAGGTGCACTAAAGAGCCCTAAGGATGCAATTAAAGCAGATGCAGATGCAGATAATAGTGGAATAAAAGAATAAAAAGATGTCTCTTTCAAAATCTCCAATACACTATTAAATTTGGAGGAATAAATAATTGCAACTATTGCTAATATTGGCATTATGATAACGCCAAGTGAACAGTTGAGAAAATATGTCGTTGAAGAAATAACTCTCTTTGCTTCCTTATTTAATAGCGCCCTGTTTTGCGATACAACATGGATTTCATTCTTATTGTACTTTTTCTTTACTGTTTTTTCGCTCTTTGTCGCTAATTTCATAAATGAATGTGAAATGATATAGAAACATAAGCCAAATAAAACAAACGAAATCAGAATAAAAATGAAAGTATGTAATAGATTTCCACTATTAGCAGATCCATATAGATATACAGGATAGAACTTTTTTAATACTCCACTGACTTTATCAACATTTTGAATCAAATCTTCAACTATTGAACTGAATCTCATGCAGAAGAAGTAATATAGAGCAAAGAAAAGCAACGAAATAATTGCTGTTAGAACATTCTTGTTCTTCATTTTTTTCGATATTTGAGCAACAAGATAGCCTAAGGCACAAGTAAGAGTTGTGACAATTAAAGCTAAACTAAATCCTACAAGTAGCTCTTCAATTACAAAAAGAATTGTCTTTGCCCCTAACCATCCTTTTATAATCCAATAGCTAACT
This sequence comes from Candidatus Ornithospirochaeta sp., assembly GCA_050874025.1. Lineage (GTDB taxonomy): Bacteria > Spirochaetota > Spirochaetia > Sphaerochaetales > Sphaerochaetaceae > Ornithospirochaeta. Next base: position 2,630 of record JBNMJW010000009.1, on the reverse strand, counting down.
ACTGATGGAAGCCATATTAAGCTCATGTACATGAAGCCCATGAGAAAGACAACAATCATTCTTGAAAGTAGAATTTGACTTCCTTTTATTGGAAGGGAGAATAACAAGTCGTTATCTTTAGCATCATAGAGCATCTTGTATGTATTAAAGACGTCGCCAAATATTCCAAAAAGCAAAGCCATTAAACCAAGAAAAGAGAAATAGAACCAATCTAATCCCATTGGAATAAAAGCTACGCCTAATGAATAAGAGAGGAAGAAAAATACTGCAAATAAGAAAAGTAATAGTAGTCCGTAAAGAACTAAAGATAGCTTTGAGTTTCTATTTGTCCTTCTCTGTCCGGTCTTTCTATTTAGGAAAAATGAACTAAAGAGTGCAATAAACTCTTTTTTAACTAAAAGTTTTATCATTCTTTACTCCTCTAGTTCCAAGAAGACGCTCTCAAGACTCTCATCACCCTTTACTTCTTCCATAGTACCACTCTTAATAAGTTTTCCATTTTTAATTATGGCAACTTTATCGCAAAGCTTTTCAGCAACTTCAAGCACGTGAGTCGAGAAGAAAATTGCACCACCTGCGGAACAAATATCTCTCATAAGCCCCTTTAAAATATGTGCAGCTTTAGGGTCTAGTCCGACAAAAGGCTCATCCATAATTACAAGCTTTGGATTGTGTATTAACGCCGAAATGATAGCCAATTTTTGCTTCATTCCGTGAGAATACTGATTAATTGCTGATGCTAAATCATTTTTTATTTCAAAAAGAGTTGCGTACTTATCAACTCTTTCTTCCATATCTTTTTGACTTATACCAAAGATTGAGCCAATGAAGTTAAGATACTGTATTCCACTCATGAAGTCATATAAATCAGGATTATCTGGAATATATGCAATCTCTTTTTTACATCCTACAGGATCTTTTTTAATATCCTTTCCATCGATATAAATTTTACCTTTATCAAAATCAAGAATGCCAACCACACTCTTTATTGTAGTTGTCTTTCCTGCTCCATTGTGTCCAATAAAACCATAAATCTCGCCAGGAAGAATATGTAATGATAAATCATCAACAGCTTTCTTTTCCCCATAGCTTTTTGTAAGATTTTCTATTCTAAGCATTTATGCCTCCTATTAAAAAATGGTGGTTCTGCATCAAGCGATTTAATTTATCATTAATAGAGACTTATATCAATAAAATGGATAATGTTTTATACAATTATAACTATTTTTTAACAGTCGTTTTTCAATTCATTTACAATAAACTCAAGAGCAAAATAAAGTTTATCAAGAGAGTGATTGGCAATCTTTAGATTATTTCTATCTCTCCATCCTTCATCAGATAGAGTATCTCCAGAAAGAAGAAAGGCATAAAGATTTAGGCCATAGTACTCGCATACAGCTTCAACACCTGCTATCTCCATTTCAACAGCTATACACCCCTCTTCTTTCCTCTTTTTGTATTGTTCTTTTGTCTCTCTATAGAAGCTATCTGTTGTCCATACCTTTCCTTCAATATAAGGAATGTTATTCCTTTCAAAGAAAGACGAAAGTTTATTGAAGTTTTTTATTCTTATATAATCACTTTTCTCTTTATAGTGATAGCTCATACCTTCATCTCTATAGGCCTCTGTTGGAACGATTACTTTCCCCTCTGTTTTTTCTTTATCTAAAGTTCCACATGATCCAAAGAGAACATAATTGGAGGCACCAGTAATAACACTAGATTCTTCAACAAATGTTGATGCGCAGGTAGATGAGATATATGAAAGATAAAAGGCAATTTCAGTTTTTTTGTAAGTAAATGAGTAGATAGGGATTTCGCCATTTGCAAGAAACATTGATCCAATTTTCTTTGCTTCGAATGTAGATAGAATGTATTGATATATTTCTCGAGAAAAGATTATGAGAGATGTTTTTATTGGCTTTTCTATTCGCTTATAGCACATAAATGGTGTTATAAGTGCATCACTTTTATCATAGCTATCTGTAATCATTATTCTCTCCAATTCTTTATTAGTAAAAGCTTCCCCTTCTCAACCCATACTTCTGCAACACTCTTATCGACTTCATTGCTTATTCCATATTGAAAATTTGGTTCTATTGTACCATTAACTAAATTATATTTTGCACCTCTGATTTCTATGCCTTCAGCTTTTCCAAATGCAGCTATGAGAGAAAAAACTGGATAGCACTTTTCGATGTACTTTTTTTCTTTTCCAACAATTTCTATTGAAGAAGAATCGTCAATAATAATTCCACTAAGCCCATTTGAATAGATGTAATCTAATAAATAAATATTTCCGAGAGTATGATCTATTCTTCCTCCAATTGCTCCTAGAATTATTATTTCTTTGTATCCTCTTTTTATGGCTTCTTTTACTCCATAGCGTCCATCTGTATCATCTTTCTCTCTAGGCAAAGTAATTACTTCTGTACCTTCAGGTATTGGACAAGAATCAAAATCACCAACAGCTAAGTCTGGTTTTCTACCTAAACCTTTTTCGTGTATTAAACCTCTATCACAATAGATAAAGTAGCTATCCTTACTAATCTTTTCTTTTATCTCTTCATAGTTCCCTATAAAGCCGCCTAAGACTACAACAGCACAAGTCAAATTAGATACCTCTTATA